>CAZHLX010000080.1:0-2519 GCA_964533345.1 uncultured Pseudomonadales bacterium | reverse complement strand
TGAGGTTTTTTAAGAGCGAAGGGGTAGTGATCCCGTTAAAGATCGAATTAGGAGTAAAGAATATATATGCGGTTAATAAGATGTTAGCAGATGCTGGTCTGAAAAGTTTAGGGGAGTATGTTCGATCACATGAGAATCAGAACTTAAAATGGTTAGTAATAAGAGAAAGGCTAGCTAGATCATCTTTGGTTTTAAAAGATACTAAGTTATCTAAACCTAAGAGAATAGATAGTAGAACCAAAGTTAGATTAAAAAGAGATGAGATTTTTTCAATGACTACGTTGCTGCGTGACTTAGAAGATAGAGAACCAGATATCTGGCAAGAGTTTACTCGAATTATTAGAGAGCATTTTGGCGTTAGAGAAGTTAATCAAGAGACAGTTCGTGAACTAATGATTGAGTTTTTAATTAATGTTGAGAAAGATATGCTGATGGATAATCCAAGTGAAAAGGCAAATAAGATGTTTGCTTTGGTAATTGGAGTGTTAAATAACCAAAAGTATTGGTTTGATTTAACTCAAGAAAAGAAGAGAGCAGTAAGGAGGGGCGTATATTTAAACACAGCCAAAATGATAGAACTTGATTATGAGTTTTTCTTTAGACCGGCAGAAAAGCTTGAGAAAATTATACTAGGTGATGATTATAGGTCTTCTGAGTTTATCAACGAACCAGTTGGGTTTTTTGAGGAAGCTAGAGAAGTTGTTGGAGAGGCTTTGTATAAGCTTAAAAGAAGGTTGTCGCCAAGTGGGCATTATAAAAAAGTGATGCGGGTGATTAATAAGGCTAATGTTTCTAAAGAAGCTAAAGACAGGCTGGTAAGTCAAGCTGAAGAGCTAGAGTTTTTAATGGAGATGATGGAGATAATTAGTGAAAGACATGGTGGTGGATTGATGATTAGAAGAGGAGTGAGGGAAAAAGTATTGGCTTATTTTAAACGATTAGATGATACAGACTCGTTTTTTATTAGTGAAGAAACTGATGATAAAAAAACATTAAGTAATCCGTTTAAAGCGATTGAGGTAATTGGTTGGATAAGAAAATCTAAATGGTTTACTAAAGATGCAGTTCGACTGGAAAAGTATTATGTGGAAGGAATGACTTGGTTGATTTATGGGGCAAAGTTGAGAGAAGATGAGAGGACTGGATCGATCAGGAATAAATATGAAGATATAATTAGAGCTTTTGGTCTTTCAGATGATCCAGTATCTATTGTGGAAACCCGAACAATAAGAAAGGGGTCATCAAGAGTGGAGTTTAAAGATAGTCCTAGGAGTATAATTTTAAATTTTAACAAGAGTTTGTTTGGCAGAAGAAAGAGTAATGATGATTTGTTATTTGATTTTGTAGCTAGAACTATAAAATCTAATAGGAGATTATACGGAGAGAGTGATGGAAAGGGTTGGGGTTATGAGATGGCTTTGGTTGAGTATTTTACTGCAGCAGCTATTTATTCTGAGAAGGTTGGCAAAGAAACATTTCTAGTCCCTATGGATGAGTTGAGAGAGATTCTGCAAGATAGGTCTGAAAGGGCTTTGTTAATTGGTGAAAGAGCCTGGGAGTTGGTAGAAGCTTTTAGAGAGGAGAGTAAGCAGTATGATTATAATTTGATTGAGGAAGTTGGAGAATTAATCTGGGGTTGGCATGTTGATGGTGATAATGAGTTTATTGCTTCTTGGAATGAACAGGTTGGGCTAAAAAGACCAGAACCAAGATTTTTTGCTGAAGTGATGAAGGAAGCTAATTTATCTGATTCATGGGATGCTAACAGAGATAATATCGCTTTTGATACTGAAGAAAATAAAATAGAGGTTGATTGGTATAAAGCTAGAAAGTTTCCAACTATATTTATAATGTCAGATTATGAGAATGGCGTTTTAAGGATCACTTTTGATAAAGCAGCAAGTCCGGATTTGGATATAAGGTTGAATGGGGAGTCATTAAGAGATATTCATGAAGGTTTGCATGATGATGATTACTATGATGTTAAGTCTAGTTGGTGGTTGCGAGAAATGCCGATATTAAAAGAAGGAGATGTAATTGCTTTTAATGGCAAAGAATATAAAGTGACTGTTTTGAATACTGATGAAGGGCTAGTAGTAGCACTAGCTGGTTCTGAGGCTGAAGACACCTATAAGCTTAAAGCACAGCCAGAGATGGTAAATCATCAGTGGGTTGAAAGATCGATAGAGCTTGAAGAGCAAAGGTGGGAGAATAGAGACAGAAGAGAAAGGCTGGAAGAAAAAGTACATAAGGCGGTTATTAAAATGGAAGAAAGAAAGAAGGCTAGGGAAGAAAAGAAGGGCAGTGTACCCCAAAAGCAGTAGCAATATTGGCATTGATGTCCAAAATTGCCTTGATTGAGTATGTGGGTCAGTAGCCTACGAGGACTCTCCTCGTAGGTGGAGTTGAGAGAGAGGATTTTAGGGTAAATTAGAACTAAAGGTCTTAAAAAGTAAGATGTTTATGATCAGTCCTGGATATAATGAACCACTAGCTTAGGAAGATTTGGTACCCTATTA
>CAZHLX010000079.1:0-2529 GCA_964533345.1 uncultured Pseudomonadales bacterium | reverse complement strand
ACCAACTCAACCACAGTAATTTTTTTATCTCGCAACATCTTGGCTAGTTGATTGATTGATTTATCTAAAAGCATTATTCATCTTTATTAATTAGTAGATAAGGTACCTTAAAGTATCCTTCGTGAGTTTCTGAGGAGTTTTTTAAAGCCTCTTCCTGAGTAAATGAAGGTGTTACTTCATCTTCGCGCCAGACATTTTCTTCTTCAGTAACGCGTGATGTTTCTGGAACATCTTCAAATGAAAGAGATTTTAAATCATTGAAGTGTTCCACAATTACGCTGAGTTGATCTTGGTAAAGATTGATTTTTTCATCATCTAGCTCAAGATTTGCCAACTGAGCAATGTGTTTTACGAGTTGTTTATCAATTTTTGGTTTCATAGATTTATAAAAAAACTAGCCTTGTGGCTAGTTTACTGTGTTTCTCAACTACAAGCCACACCTATTCAGGCTGTGATTGGCTTTGTTGGTTTGAAACATTTACTTTTTTCATCAGATGAAATGAAAAATATCATGATTGGTCTTGAGAGTCAAATTTAGATATCCATTTTTATAATGAAAAGGCTATTAAGCTAGCCATCTGTAGAAGATCTTTTTTGTCATCACCTTCTTGAAGCTCAGCGGTTGCTAAGAGAGCATCATGAAGAATTTGTAACTGGCTGATTTCTCTTTCTTTTTGAATTCTAACTGCTTCTGCCGCAGAATATCCAGCTAACTGAAAGAGCTCAGCAGCTCTCTCTGGATCAAAAGACGGGTATCCCATTTAGAGACCTTCCTTTTAGTTATATTTTCTTGAGGGCAGAGATTCTTTCACCAACAGGTGGGTGGGTCATGAACATCTTAGCAAACATTCCGACTCCACCATGGGTATTCTTCAAGGGATTACTAATATATAGATGAGCAGTGGCTTTATTTGCAGCCTCTAATGGCTCTTTATCTTTACTTATTTTTTCTAATGCTTTTATCAGTCCTTCTGGATTTTTGGTCATGGCAACTCCTGAAGAATCTGCTAAGAATTCTCTTCGACGGGAGATAGCTAGCTGGATTAATTGAGCAATTAATGGTGAGAGAATGGCTAGTACTAGTCCAGCAACAAACATGATCATCTGGATTTGTCCGCTTCCGCTATCATCATCCCTCTTTCTACCTTTACCCCAGTATGTCATTCTTAAGAACCAATCTGATAGTAAAGCCACTAGACCCACTAGAATAGTTACGATCGACATCAGTCGGATATCATAGTTCTTCACATGAGCTAACTCATGAGCTACTACTCCTTCGATCTCATTTCTGTTCAGACGACTTAATAATCCAGTCGTAGCACAGACTACGGCATGGTCAGGATCTCGTCCTGTTGCAAAAGCGTTCATGGCAGTATCTTCAATTACATAAAGTCTGGGCATAGGCAGTCTTTGACCCATGGCGATGTTTTCAGTTACGGTATAAAAATCGAAGAACTCTTCTCTTTTAGCTTCTCTAGCACCGGAAATTCCTAAAATAATTTTGTCTGACCACCAATATGAAAAAAATGAGATTAGTCCTGAAACAACTAGAGCCCAACCTACTATATCTAGACCATAACCAAGGCCCTCAGCCATTACATAGCTGGCCCCTACAACAAAGGCTATAAACAACACCATGATGATGGAGGATCGTCGCTTATTTTGAGCGACTACTTGATAGTGTGTCATTTAGAGTTCAACTTTAACGTCTTTTGTTTCAGCAGCTGATACTTCTACGTGAGAGCCAGTTAAAGCGGTGTCGAGACCCTTTTCAGGTTTGAAGCCAAACATGTTTGCAATCATATTTGAAGGAAAAACTACTAGTTTTTCGTTATAGGTTTGGCTAAGGTCGATTACACTGCGGCGGGCATACATGAGTTTATCTGCTGTGTCAGTTAGTTCGTTCATGAACTTAGTGACTGTTTTGTCAGCTTTCATCTCAGGGTTGTCCTCTACTGCCACACTTAGCTTAGGAACAGCAGTTTGGATCTTGCTAATGGCGGCTTCGATATCTTTTCCTGAACCTGACTTTTCTGCTTTTTCAGCTGCTTTGCGGGCGTCAGTGAGCATCTTAAAGATTGATTTCTCATGTTTGAGATAGCCTTTGACGGTCTCTTGGAGGTTGGGAATTAGTGAAGCTTGCCGTTTAAGTTGATTACCGATTTCCTGAATGCTGGCAACGATTTGGGTTTTTAGTTTTTGAAGATCGTTATAGATAGAAATTATATAAACAACGATAATTGCAGCAACAACTAGGATAGGGATAAACATGTGGTCCTTTCTGGAGTTTGTGTAAGTTACTGCTATAATACCAAACTCCTCTGGAAAAGTAATGCTAGAATGAGTAGAATAGTGGTTCTCTTAACATCAAGATAATTCAAGGGCCCGTGGTGTAGTGGTTAACATGCTTCCCTGTCACGGAAGAGATCGCCGGTTCGAATCCGGTCGGGCTCGCAGATAAAAAAAAGTTGGCTAATATTATCGCCCAATATATCCTATAATTGTTGAAATATTAATATTTTTTTGATA
>CAZHLX010000078.1:0-2552 GCA_964533345.1 uncultured Pseudomonadales bacterium | reverse complement strand
GCAAAATTAATCGAAGGAAAATCAATAATTAGTAGTAATTATTTGAAAAAAACAAGAGATTTATATAATCACATTCACCAGGTTAAATTGCCAGTAAAAAGAGTTCCTCTTAAAGGAAAAACTCATCCTATTTTAAAAGAGATTGGTGAGGTTGAGAAAGAAAATAGTCTTCATAAGCTGGCTGATATCTCTAAAGAGATAGTTTCTCTCCAAAGTGATGTTAAAGAAAGAGAAACTTTAACATCTGAAAAAAATAAGATTATCCCTCCTCAAAAAAGAAAGTTAGTTAAAACATGGAATGAAGTGGAGATAACTCCAAAAAAACTAAGACTAGATCTAGAGCATGACATTAAAACAGAAACAGTAATTGATCTAGAAGATGAGCCGGAAATAGAAGAAGTCTTAGCAGATGAACCAAAAAAATCGCCTGAAGTGATTAACTCTCTTTTTAGTGAATATAGAAGAAAACAACGTCGTGAACATCTAGAAAATCTAACTAAAAGTACCAGAGTTGGTTTTAGAAAGATTCGTAATCAAAAGTTTTTATTTGGCGGTGGGATACTAGTTAGCTTTTTAGCTCTAGGCATACTAGTCTCAGTTGGTTTGTTTTTCTTTAATTTAACTCAAGCTCAAGATAGCTTGATATCTTATTTAGAATCAAGAAAAATGCCAGTTACGGCTCAACAAAAAAAACTAGAGGAAATGAAGGTCACTGTTAATAAATTGGAAGAAAAATTAGCAATTGCTAATGATTTATTCTCTACCCCATTTTTTTCTGATGCTTTTCAGTTAATACAGATTAGTCGCTATGTAGTTGATCTTAATGAACAGATTGGATCTCTAGAAAGCACCGTTGGTTCTTTTTATCAAGGATTAATGGGACAAGAAGATGGAGTTTCTTTAGAAAGGGTAAGTGAAGAAAGCATTGAAGTGTTTAAGACTCTTTCTTTATTGAGTGCAGAGTTGAAAAATTATCCACTAGATAAGCTCTCACCTGAACAAAATACGATGGTAGCTGAGTACCAAGACATTATTGAGTCTCAAGAAAAGAAAATAAATCAATTTCAACAACTCTCTCCTCTATTACCAAGCTTGTTAGCTGAAGAAGATGAGAAAGTCTATGCAGTTGTCTTACAAAACAATCAGGAACTTAGACCCACAGGCGGTTTTATTCAGGCAATAGCGTTTCTAACTTTTAGTAATGGCACATTAATTAATGTTCAAGTTGAAGACGTTTATGCGATTGATCAGCAGCTTAAAGCTACTATTACCCCTCCTGATGAAGTAACAAGGTTTTTAGGTGAGGAAAAATGGTACTTGAGAGATAGTAACTGGAATCCTAGTTTCCCTCAAACAGCTTCTCAGATTAAGTGGTTCTTGGGTAAAAGTATTGGAGTTAAAGTTGATGGTGTTATCGGCATTAACTTGAAAGTATTAAAAGAAATCGTAGCAGTTTTAAATCAAGTTGAGGTTGATGAATATAATGAAGTTTTAACTTCTAAAAACTTAGAAGAAAGAATGGAGTTTCATTCAGAGGTTCAGCTGGTTGAAACAACTCAAAATCGTGATTATTCAGAGCTAATTCTTCATAAAATATTGTCAAAACTAATGGTTTTACCAGTAGATCAGGTAACTCCTCTCCTCTCTTCAATAACAGAGATGGCAGACTCTAAAGAGTTATTAGTAACTGTTTTTGATAATGAACTACAGTCCACTTTTGAGTCTTTAGGATGGAATGGGTCAATGGTTGATCCAGCTTGCCCCACAGTTTTTGATGATGAAGAATGCTTAACTGATTACTTGATGCAAGTTGAGGCTAATGTGGGTGTTAATAAGGCTAATTATTATTTAGATAGGCAGATTGATCACACTGTTTTGATTAACTCGGGAGAGATTAAACACAAGCGAGTAATTTCTTTTAAGAATAGAGCACAAACAAATGCTTGGCCTAAGGGAACCTACAAGTCTTATATTAGGTTTTATCTACCGGAAGCCGCTACTTTTGAAAGTATTAAAATTAATGGTCAAGTTGTTCAAGAAGATCAACTAATAATAAAGAAAGAGCTCGGAAGATCCCTGGTGGGATCGTTGATTGATGTCCCTGTTAATTCAGAAGCAAAGCTGCAACTAGAGTATGTTGTTCCTAATGAAAAACAGGCTCCTTTCACTTATGCCTTCTTTGATCAAAAGCAACCAGGAGCTAGAGATAACTCTCCGCGGATATTTATTGAACATGAGCCAGACCTCTCCCCCACTTTAATAGCGCCACAAGCTGAGGTGCAGGGAAAAGTGATTGTCTTTAATCCCTCCAAAGACACCGGGCACATGTTTGTGGGTGTTTCTTTTGAATAAATATTTTCACGTGAACTTGGTTTAATTTAATGAAAAGTCTTATTTTCACGTGAAAACAGAGGGGTTTGTTTCTTCATTTGTAATAACCTGGTATAATACCAACCTTAATAGATAATTAATTTTTATAAAGAACATATGACTCAACTTACATTTTCGATTTCTACCAGAGATATTAAAGGAAAAAAAGTTCGTAAACTTAG
>CAZHLX010000077.1:0-2575 GCA_964533345.1 uncultured Pseudomonadales bacterium | reverse complement strand
CCAAATCCATTTCCGCAGCAATTTCTTCTGGCAACGGTTCCCGTCCCAATTCCTGCTGCAATCGCCGTTGCGTATGAGTTAATTTATTAATCGTTTCCACCATGTGCACTGGAATACGAATCGTTCTAGCTTGATCAGCAATCGCACGAGTAATAGCCTGACGAATCCACCAAGTCGCATAAGTAGAAAACTTAAACCCTCTATTAGGATCAAATTTTTCAACAGCTCTAAACAGACCGATATTTCCCTCCTGAATAAGATCCAAGAAAGACAAACCACGGCCAATATACTTTTTCGCAATACTCACAACCAATCTCAAGTTAGCTTCTGCAAGCTTTGCCTTAGCAGACTGATCTCCCTTTTCAATTCTCTTAGCTAGTTCAACCTCTTCTTTAGCAGAAAGAAGATCCACCTTACCAATCTCACACAAATACAATCTAATTGAATCATTGGCAATCTCTCTAAATTCAGCAGCTTTTTTCTTTTTCTTCTTCTTACGATCAGACAAAGAAAGCAACTCAACCTTCTCTTTAGTGTCTTTCCCTTTAGACTTCTTGTCTTTCTTCCCCTTTTTCCCAGAAGTATCTGTCGAAAATTCTTTATCCCCAAACACCAAAGCTGCCTTAGTATCAATCACCTCAATACCAAGATCCATAAACAGTCCATAGATCTCATCCAAAAGCAAAAGATCACTCTCTACCTTTGGAACCGCTTTCAATAACTCTTGATGAGTAACAAAACCTTGCTCTTTTCCTTTCTTAATTAATTCCTTAACCTCTTTCGGATACTTCTCCAACTGTTCATCAGTAGGATGGGTAATAAATTTTGAAGTCCTTGCCATAAAAATTAGTTAGTTAGGAGATCTTGCTGCAACTGAAGCAGATCCCTCATTTTTTCTATATCCCCAGCTTTCTCCGCCTCAACAATCATTAGTCTCAAGTCATTGAGGTTTTCTTTCAGACGATCTTTCCTCAGCTTGTCAATCAGTTTTTCCAGCTCCAGAGTGAGAGTTTGCTCAGTAAAGTCCTGATACTTATCCTCAACGTAAAGCGAAGCCAACTCCAATTTAGCGCTTGTCTCAGCCAATAACTCGTTTTTACCCTCAATTAATCCAGAAATATCTCGGGACGAATTATACTTAGCCACCAAGAGCTTGTAAACAGTTTTAAGCTCCTCAGAAAAGTCATTTTGATTAAGCAATTCCATCACTTTTTCAAACAAAGAAGGGTAAGAAAAAATAATCCCAAAAATCATCTCTTCCAAACCAAGCTTCTTACTAACTGGAACAACAGAAACAGCCTCACCTGAGACATTAGGATTAGCAGAACTTACATCGATCCTAGCAGGATGATCATTAGGCAATTTAGCTCGCTCCATCTCATCATATAAATGTTCCTCTTTCATACCCAACTTCAAAGATAAATCCCGCACAAAATAATCTCGATCAGTTGAAGACATCGATTTAAAACATGGAGATAGCTCAGCAACAACCTTTCTCCTTCCCTCCAAGCTCTTAAAATCTATCTCCTTCTTCAATCTCTCAAGATAAAACTCAACAAAATTAGGGGCCTGATTAATCAATTCCACAAACTCCTCACCATGCTCACGAACATAATCAGCCGGATCCTTTTCATCAACTCCACTGACTGTACGCATTTCCACACCCTCAGATTGAAACAAAAAGTAACTGCGTTTTGTGGCTTCAAAACCAGCACTATCAGTGTCGAAGGAACTTACGACATTGCCGGTCAGCCTCTTTAACATCTTCACTTGATGCGCACTCAATGCTGTTCCAGAACTGGCCACAACATGCTTAATCCCCTCTTGATATGGAAGAATCACATCGAAATAACCTTCAACCAAAAGCACCCTATCTTCCTGCTTAATAAACTTCTTTGCGTGTGAGAGACCATAAAGCTCCTTACTCTTATTATAAATCGCATTCTCTGGCGAATTCAGATACTTGGGCATCTGTTCCTTTTTTAAAGCCCTCCCTCCAAAACCACAAATCTTCCCCATTCCATTAAAGATTGGAAAAATCAGCCTCGCCCTATATTTATCATACACATTATCAGAAGCGAGATTTTTGGAATTAATCAACCCTGACTTCAACAAGACATCCTTGGGAATACCAGCCTTCAATAACTGAGGAAATAGCGCATCATACTTATCCGGAGCAAAGCCAATACGAAACTCTCGAATTGTTTCATCACTTACACCTCTCCTATGCAAATAATCCAAGACCTTCTTTCCATCATTCGTAGTATGCAACTGTTTTTCAAAAAATTCACAAGCTAACTCATGAGCCTTATAGTAAAGATCTTTCTCACTCTTTTTAGGGCCCTTCGATTTAGCACTCCTATGCTTTTTAAGCTGATCCTGCATCCCAACCTTATCTGCCAACAACTCTAATGCCTCAGAAAAAGAAACACTCTCAACCTCCTCAATGAAAGTAAAAATATCCCCCCCTTTATTACAGCCAAAACAATGACAAATCTGCTTTTCCGGACTTACCACAAAGCTGGGGCTCTTTTCACTGTGAAAAGGACAAAGACCTTTAAAATTCCTTCCAGCC
>CAZHLX010000076.1:0-2586 GCA_964533345.1 uncultured Pseudomonadales bacterium | reverse complement strand
AAAGAGGGGTCTAACAGATACATCCAAACCTGGAGGATTCACTAAAGATTTAGTTTACTTTGCAGGGATGGTAAAAGTTTGGAACTACTTAAAGGAAAATGACTTTAATCTAGCCCAAATATACCTGGGTAAAATGGCTTTGGAAGATGTTGCTCAAGCAGTAGAACTAAACCCAGAATTTAAACCACTGCTACCAAGTTTCTTTGTTACAGACAAATCAGGTTATGCTCAAAAAATGAATCAAATTGGACAGGAAAACATGCTTTTATGAAAAAAATCCTCTTTTTAGTTAATACCCACAAGGGTAAATATAATGCTTTTGTAGAAGCTGGAAAAAAAGTTGGAGTAGAAGTCAGCATTCGCTTATATAGTGATGTTTATGCTGACTTTAGCAACCAATCTATTTCTAGTTCTCCTTTAAAAATTAAAAACTGTGATCTAGACTCAGTCGGATTAATCTACTTAAGAACCTTGATCAAAACTCCTGAGTTGCAGATGATGCTCTCTCAAGCTTGTAAAACCCTTAACATTCCAATCATAGATTCTGTTTTTAATTATCAAGCACCATTTATTGATGGCAAAGCATTCACTTATCAAAAGCTTGTACAAGCTAATCTCCCAGTCATTGATAGTTTTTTTGTTAACTCACTCAATGAACTAGAAAACAAAAACCTGGAATTTCCTGTGATTGCTAAAACTAGCGGAGGCTCTCAGGGAAAAGACGTCCATCTATGTCACAACAAGCAAGAATTAAAAAATATTTTCAGCCAATATGAAGTACCTTTGTTAGTTCAACCTTATATCGAGAATGATGGCGACCTGAGACTTCACATCATCGGCAGTAAATTTGTGGCTGCAATTAAAAGAAGCTCACAAACAGATGAGTTCAGAAATAACACCTCCCTCGGAGGAAAGGCTGTTAGTTACCAACCATCTCAAAAAGAGATTGATATTGCTCTCAAAGCTGCTCAAATCTTAGGTTATGAAATAGCTGGGGTAGATCTAATTTTTAATCAAAAGAAGTCAGAATGGCTAATTATGGAAATTAATCGCGCCCCTCAATTCTCTAACGTGGCTAGAACTTCAGGAATTGATATTCCTTTAGAAACTATTAAGTACTTTAAGACACTCATATGAAAAAATATAAAGTTGGATTTTTTAAAAAAGAACAGGGTGTTTTTTCTGCTGAGTTAATCAGCCAAATCATTTCTCACCTAGAATCACAACCAAACATTGAGCTATTTACTGGTCTAGACTACACCCAAGCTTACGTAGTCAACAACCAAGTCTTCATCGAAGACTTTAACCTTAGCCAACTTGATATTTATTTCTGGCATGACACAGTGAACCCCTTACTTTGGCAGAGAGACAACTACTACCTAAATATTTTTAAAACCCTTGAACAAACTTGTGTCGTAATTAATGACAGTCTCTCTACAGAGATTGTAAATGATAAATTTCTAGCACATAGTATTTTAGCTAAACATCAACTTCCCGTGGCGGACTTTGCTCTAGTGGATCCACTTAACAAAAGTGTCTTAAAAAAGGCATATCGTCAACTTGGACCATCAGTTCTCCTTAAGCCTCGCTTTGGTGGCTGGGGAGTAGGAATAATTAAGATCGATGACTTTGAACAATTAGTAGATACCATTGAATATATTCGAAGCTTTAACCCTACTACCCCTAAACAAATTCTTCTAGAAAAATTCTACCCAAATGATATAGAGAAGTGGATTTCAGTTGTAGTCATGGGAAATAAAGTTCTGTTCGGTTACCAAAAACAATTACTGGGTAATAGTGATTGGAAGATCTATGATCCAGATAAAAAGGATGGCAAAGGTCAATTATCTAAGTACGTCGATCCATCACCAGAACTCAAAGAAATTGCTCTAAAAGCTAAGAAAGCAATTAATAAAGACATTATCTGTTTTGATTTTATTCATACTGATCAAGACTACAAAATCGTTGATGAGAATGGCAGACCAGGACTTTACGCTCATTGTCTTCAAGAAGCTAACATCAAAATTGAAGATGAGATCGTTAATCTAATCAACTCAAAACTTAAAAAATAAGTGTCATACTATGATCAACACGCTTCTATTTGATTTCTCTTGGGTACTAGCTTTTCCTTATTCTGCCAATATTGGCTCTAGCAAAGCCTATCAAAAATCTAAGGCAGAGAATCAGCCTTGGCAGAACTATCTAGTGATTAACCAAGAACTAATAGATTTTATTAAACAGAATCAATCCAAATACAAAAACTATATCTTTTCCGCTAGTTCTCAAGATTTACTAAATGAGATCAAACAAAACTTGATTCCACCTTTCTTGGATGTCTTTTCCAGCAAAGAATTAAATTTCTACAAACACCGTCCTGAGGGATATAAACAAATTTCCTCCATGATTAAAACTAAGCCCAATCAGATTCTATTTGTTGATGACAATGAAGCTAATATTCAAGCTGCCAATCAGGCTGGTCTTAAAACAATCCACTTTCTTAACACAGCTGATTTTATAAAAAAATTTAATAAATTAACTGATGATAATTCCCGTATATAAACCACTGGGGAAATCAACCCATCGGAT
>CAZHLX010000075.1:0-2708 GCA_964533345.1 uncultured Pseudomonadales bacterium | reverse complement strand
GTCATGTAAAATAACCAAGTGCCCAGATGAAGACACTGGAACAAACTCGGTAATTCCTTGAACTATTCCTAATAAAGTTGCGTAGAAAAATTCCATAATTATTTTTGACAATTGTTACAATATCTTGTACTTCTGCCTCCTATTTTAACATCTTTTACCTCACTTTGGCAACGCACACACTTCTTGCCTCTTCTGTTATATATTTTTAATACCTTATCATAAGTCCCTGGCTTTCCTTCCCCGTCTATATAACCCGCATCCACTGAAGATCCGCGCTTTTTAATCGCCTCTTTCAATATTTTCTGCAAACACTTAAACAACTCTTCCACTTCCTTCTCTTTTAAACTTTTCACCATTCTTTGTGGCTTAACTTTAGCACAAAAGCAAGCTTCTTGAGCATAAATATTTCCTATCCCCGATATCCAAGATTGATCTAGCATTAAACTTTTAATTCTAGATCTTGGCCTCTTCTTTAATAATTCCTTAAACTCATCAACTTTAATTTCTAAAGGCTCTGGCCCAAATTTCTCTAAAAACTTTTCTAACTTCTTATCAGTTAATAATTTGATATAACCAAACTTACGCCAATCATCAAAAACAAAATAATTTTTCTTATCTAAATAAAAAACCGCTCGAGTCATTTTTTGAATAGGCGTATTACTTAATACTCTTCCGGTCATCTTCAGGTGAATAATCAAATTCCTTCCTCCTTCTAACTCTATAATAATTAACTTAGCCCTTCTTCTAACTCCTTTAATTTTTGCTTTTAAAGTTTTAAAATTAGCGACCTTCTTGTCTAAAAGATCGACTCGTTTAATGGTTTTATTTTTTATCTTAGGTCTTAATTGCCTAACAACTGTGGCTACCTCTGGTAGTTCTGGCATATCCTTACTTATAAACTTGTCCAATATACTGGGCCGCTCCAAATTCTTCCATCACTACTGCCTCAGATACTATTCTAATATTTTTACTAGGCGTGGCATCGGTCATCATAATCCACTCTTCTGTTTCCTCCATAATCAAAGCCACGTGCTCTAATTTATCTTTTTCTTTTCCATAAAAAACTATTCGACCAACCTTGTAATTCTCTCGATCCGTACTTAACAATCTTTCTTGCGACTCTAACCATGTCTTCCAATTATTTATGTCGCGATCAAAATAAGACTTATCTGAAGCCACTGGACAACCTTCCACTTGCTCCATTTCTTCTCTAAAATAAATCCCTGATTGCTCAAAAACTCTTCTGATATAATCTGTATTTGTCACAAATCCCATTCTTAAGGGTATTTCTAATAATCCACCTTCAGTTTGATCATACCAAACATCGCGTGACTCACTCACCCAAGATCGAATTTCATCTTTATTAAAATCCTGATTACCATTAGCGTCATCATCTGTCCAATTCGCCCATCCATCACCATCCATGTCTAAATCGCTCTTATTTATAATTCCATCTTTATCTATGTCTCCATAATAAGTAGAGCTCTTTCCTTTAAAAACATGCTGGCTAACAATTAATATTCCAATCACTCCTGTGATCATTGCTAAATTAAAAATAATTAACAACAAATACTTTAGCCATTTCTTCTTTAATAACATCCAAAAAAATACAGCAATAGCCTGACAAATAACTATTATTTCGGTAATATAATTAACCGCAAACGTATTTTGCCCCAAAACACTAGAAGTAAACCATTCTACTTTAGACCAACCAAAAGTTATAGAGGTTAGTGGATAAAATAAAGCAATCACCCCTAACGAATCAAAAAATAAATGTGAGCAACATCCTAAAATAAATAAACTAATGGCCGCCTTTCCATAAGAACTACTTTTGTACCAGGCCCAAAAATAAAAAACTGCAAATAATAACAAATAAAATAAAATCGAATGCGTAAAAAATTCTCTGTGTGAGGCAGAGGCATTAACTAAATAATAATAAAACAAATCTATATCAGGAAACACTCCTCCTAATATTGTTAAGCCATATAAAACAATTAACTGCTTGTTGCTAAAATAATCTTTTTGCCAAAATCTTTTAGTTAGCCAAGCTACTAAAAAACCAGCTGGCGCATGTGCAAATATCATCTCCTCTTTTTAAATTAAAGCTTTTTCTAAATCTATTTCCATCCAATCGTCTTCGATCTCATCCCACTTATAGGCATTCATAAAACTAACAGTCTCTGTGTCAGAATAAATTATTTCTTCATTAGACTCTCCACCGATTCTAGTAGAGCCATGAACTTTTCGATCCAACATCTTTGGCCGAGTATTAAGCTCAATCCTCATCTTACCCATTGGCCCCTCAAAAACATAGTACTCACTCTCTCCTGGGTCTAAATCTTCTTTATCATGCTCTTCGATCTCAAAATTCTTTTTAATCATTGATGTGATCTGCTCCCATCTATCTTCTGTCATATGGTTGTATATTTTATTATTTTTATGCCCTAATTATACCATAATTATTATATTTTAACAATTTTAAGCTAACATTAGCCAAAATTAAAGCTTTAATATTGACAAAACGCTAAAAGTGTGCTATCATGTCAAGACTTAGTGTCGTATCGCAAAAAGTATTGCTTTGGCTGAGACTCTCGAGCCAATATATCTTTCCATTCCGAATTAACTTCGGAAATTTTTTTTACCTTATTATCATCTAAGAACAACGGATCCACAGCTCTAGACTTCAACCAAATAGTTTCTTCATAATT
>CAZHLX010000074.1:0-2733 GCA_964533345.1 uncultured Pseudomonadales bacterium | reverse complement strand
ACAAATTACAGAGGTAAGAAAATAAGTATAAGTAAGAGTAGTGAAAGCCAAATTAAATGGTTGCATCTTTAGAGGCTTCTTGTCAGCTTCTTCATTGGATGCTGGCTTAACTTTTTCTAAAACCAAATCAAGCAACGGTGATAAATCATTATCAGAATCACCTAGTTCTTTTTTAGCCACCCCTTGTTTAGCTATTGCATAAACAGTTTCAAAATCTAGCTGTTCGTCATTTGCCCCCACATCCATAAAAAGCTCAAGTACCGTATCATGAACAACATCCGGTCTAGCTGCCGGCTTATCTATCTTATTTATAACAACGATTGGCTTTAAGCCTAGCTCTAAAGATTTTTTCAAAACAAATTTAGTCTGTGGCATTGGACCCTCTTGAGCATCAACTAACAACAAAACCGAGTCAATTGATCTCAAAATTCGCTCCACTTCGGAGCTAAAATCAGCATGGCCCGGCGTATCAACTATGTTTATTTTTGTATCTTTATAAATTAAAGATGTGTTTTTTGAATAAATAGTAATACCTCTTTCTTTTTCCAAAGTATCAGAATCCATGCTTACACTTTCATCAGACATTTTTGTCTGAAGCATTAATGCGTCAGTTAAAGTTGTTTTTCCATGATCCACATGGGCAATAATTGCTATATTTCTAATTTCCATAATTTTATAGTTACTACACAATCAACATCAAACAAATGAAATTATGCATTTTATCCAATAAAAATGCCTCGCCAAATGCGAGACTTTATATATAATTTATATAATAAATATTCTACAAAGTCAACTACGAAAACAATATAATTGTCTTCCTATTCTTAATCACAAAAAAGACAGTTTGCCTGTCTTTTTTAATCAATATATTAATATCTGGATTTTCTAACTCCTCTTCTTCTCGTCTTAAATCCTCTACTTGCTCCACTTCGTCTCCTTCTGTTCCCTCTTCCACTTCCATAACTTAGACTTTCACTACTCTTACTTATACTTATTTTCTTACCTCTGTAATTTGTGCCATTTAAACATTTTACCACCTGGTCTGCTCTATTTTTCTCAACTGAAAAAACGGAATGTTCTGATAGAAGATTAATTCTGCCAACCTCAACTCCTTTTAGTTTTTTATTTGAGTTTATCATCGCAAAAAGACCTTTAATATCAAATCCACTCTTTTTACCAAAATTAACCCTTAAACTAATATTATCTCCATCATCCCTTTTCGTGTTAACAGTTCTCGCTTTTGCGTTCAAATCACGTGCATTTTTATAAGCATCCACAAGATGATTAAACTTATAAGCAATTAAATGCTTAATCAAGTCCTCTTTTTTTATTTTTTTAAGTTTTTCTACAACTTCCAATAAATACTTTTCATCAGCAAATTCTTTTATATCTGTCCCTTCTAACTCTTCCAAGAAGCTATCAACCTGCTTTCGATAGACATCTTTTCCACTAGGAACTTTTTTATGTTCAAATTTTTTACCAATAATTCTTTCAAGCTCTTTGATTCTTCTTGTCTCCCTTGAGCCTACAATAGAAACAGAAACTCCGCTATTTTGAGCTCTTCCGGTTCTTCCGCTTCTATGAGTGTAGGCCTCATTTTGATCAGGAAGGTTATAGTTGATAACATGAGAAAGATTATTTACATCTATTCCTCTAGCAGCCACATCAGTTGCCACTAACAAACTAATCTGCTTTCTTTTAAATCTGTCCATGATTTTAGTTCTCATGCTCTGAGAAACTTCTCCATGCAAAGCCTCAGTATCATAGTTGGATTGTTTTAATTTATCAGCCACTTCTTGAGTCTCCCTCCTGGTACGACAAAAAAGTATCCCGTAAACTCCGGGTAAATTATCTAAAATTCTTTTTAGTGCTTCAAATCTGTCCCTGACTTGTACTATGTAATACTCATGAGCAACTTTCTCAGCACCAACATTCTTCTCGCCCACACTTATCTCTTCTGCATCAGTCATGTATTGTTTAGCAATCCTATGGACACTTTTAGAGATAGTTGCTGAAAAAAGCAAAGTCTGTCTTGTTTTAGGAGTTTCTCCCAAAATAACATCCAAATCATCCTTAAACCCCATATCTAACATCTCATCAGCCTCGTCTAACACTAACCACTTAATATTTTGAAGCTTCAAAGCTTTTCTTCTAATTAAGTCATGTACTCGTCCTGGGGTGCCTACCACAATGTTGGTTCCTCTTTTTAAAGCTTTAATCTGAATATCAATCCTTTCACCTCCATAAACTGCTGTGGTTCTAATTTCCTTTGAATGTTTTGATAGTTTTTTTATATCTTGTGAGATCTGAAGACATAATTCTCTAGTAGGACAGAGAATTATTACCTGTAGATCTTTTTCATTTTTCTTTATCTGATTCAAAATTGGCAAGCTAAAAGCAGCTGTTTTACCAGTTCCTGTTTGCGCTAATGCGATTAAATCATTTTTTTGATTTTAAGACAAAAGGGATGGACTTCTCCTGAATAGGTGAAGGCTCTACAAACCCTAATTCATCAAGGCTCTTCATTATCTCAGAATTCAAGCCAAGTTTTTTAAATGTTGTCATAATTGTTAACCTCACAAACCTACACTAACAATCTCACCAAATTTAAGCGGACAAGTTCTCGGAATGCGAATTTTTACCCCAGTCTCTTTAAAGCCATCTTATTAAATCTTTTCCCTAAAAGACTACTTAGTAAAAGTAACAATTGACAGCCATCTATAAGAGTACAAT
>CAZHLX010000073.1:0-2762 GCA_964533345.1 uncultured Pseudomonadales bacterium | reverse complement strand
CTTTTGCACTCTGCTTAGCTCTAACTATGTTGGGGCTAATTACTTTTAGTAAGCAACAGAGTCTTTATTTTAAGACATCACTCAAGATTGCTGGGATAATGCTCCTTGCTCATAGTTATTGGCTTTTACCTTTCCTATACTACACCCTGACCCAGAGTCACATCTATTTAGATTCATATAATAATCTAGTTACAACTCAAGGCTTCATCGCTAGAAGCCAAGCTTTTGGAGAGATTAAAGATACTGCTTTACTAAAAAGTTTTTTTCTAGATAGTTTCCAATTCAATGAGTTTGTATTTGGAGAGTGGTTAGATCATTTCAATCTTCTTGTTACAAAACTAACTGGTTACTTCTTCTTTTTCCTTTCAATTATAGGGGTTTTATGGAGTTGGAAAAAAAATAATCCTCAATTGAAGTCAATCTCACTTGGAGCTTTTTTTGCTTTTATAACTCTGACAACTGCTACAGTACCGTTCTCATGGATTTCAGAATCATTGAGAGCCATTTCTCCACTTTTTGCCCAATCTTTCAGAATTGCTTTCACTAAGCTAGGAGTGATGAATAGCATGATGTACTCAATATTTATAACTCTGGGGATACTTTATTTTTTATCAGTAGTAAAGAATTTAAAAAATAAATTTACTCGTTATCTAATAATTATCTCGTTACTATGTTTAACAGTAATTTATGGCTGGCCTCATTTTAATAGCCATACTTTATATAAACACCTAACCTTGTTTTTCCCTCAGCAATATCATCAAGTAATTAACTTCTTTAAAGATAAACCTGAAGGAAGAATCGCTGACTTCCCAGTAGATTGTAGCGAAGGGTGGTATACCTATAATTGGGGCTATTTTGGCTCTGGTTTTTATTGGTATGGGATTCCCCAACCGATCATGTCCAGAAGTTTTGATGTTTGGAATGAGAGCAATGAACAGTACTATTGGGAGCTGATGTTTGCTCTACGTAATCAAAAATATGAACTAGTGGATTCAATTTTAGAAAAATATGATGTTTCTTGGATAATAGTTGATCCAAATGTTAGACATTGTCGGCATAAAGATGGATTCCAGTATCAAGAAGATCTATCTGCCTATCTAAGATTATCACCCAATTATATTCTTAAAGAGGAATTTGCATCAGAGAAAACTCTGCCGATTAAGATCTATAGAAACAAAAAATCTACTCATAGTTATCTAGAGGGATACTCAAACCTACCCCACCAAAAAAGCAGTCCCTGGCAGTATCAAGATAGCTTTTATCATCGAGAAGGAAACTACATCTCCTCTGAAGAGGATAAAAATTTAGTCTACCCATTCGCGACTTTATTTGGCCAAAGAGAAAGTATTACTAAAAATAAAACATCAACAGTTAGTCAAGATAACAATAAACTAATATTTGGAACTTCAATCTCCAACAATCTAACTAATAAAAAATTAGTTTTAAGCAGTCTTAAGTCGAGCCAGTCACTAATACCAGTTAAATTGGAATTAATAGATAGAACGAACTCAACTCAAGTAAAACTGACTCTATCAACTCCTGTGATAAAGGTAGATGATCAAGTTGTTTTTGAAGATAAAAAGACCATCTCACTTGGAATAATACCAACAACATCTAAATCCCTAATACCAATCATCAATAACAGTGAAGTTGAGAACCAACTCAGCTTTTTCAAAATAAACAATAATAATAAAATAGTTATTCTTGATGAAAGACAAAGAATAATCTTTGAGTGGGAAACTGATCACTCTAGTGAGTTTAATCAATTTATTAAACAACCAATTAATATTGATCTACCAAGTTTCTCAAAGCAAGCCCAACTAATTGTTGAATTTCCAGTAATTACCAGTAGTAATGTCTCTTATACACCGTCTAGCGATGAATTTATCAAAGACGCTAACTTTGTTTCTTGTTCATCTATTCCAAGAGATAAAGATCTTAAATATGAGATATCAGCTGAAAATAATTACTTTAGACTTATTTCTGAAAACACAACCAACTGTGCAATTTTCAATCTTTCATCTTTAGATACTCAAATTGGCTACTTAGTAAGTGCTACTTCAAGAAATATAGCAGGACAATCTTTAGATTTAGTTATTAGCGATAATCAGGGGGTTAGATACCTAGATCTACCTCTACACAATAAAAAACTTGTCAGCAATGAAGAGTTTATTTTATCTCCTAACACATCTGCCAACAGTAAAGGATACCAGTTACTACTAGAAAATAACTCCTATAATGAGAATCAAACAGTTAATGATGTTTATCATATCGAGTTCTTACCGATCCCCTTTAACTTTTTAAACAACCTAAACATCATTGATAAAGAGAGCAAAGATGGTAGTTTTTATGAAATAGAGGTTGAAGGTGAGCGTCTTAATGAAACTCTATACCAAGTTTCATCAAATGAACCAAGTCCATACTTCCTGTCACTCTCTCAAGCTTATAACCAAGGGTGGATCGCAATAGACTCAACAGCTTGGATTAAAAGGTTGCCTCAGTATAGATTTAATAACTGGGCTAATTCATGGAAAATTCCCGCTGGTAAAAGAAATATTTTCATCTTTTACTGGCCTCAAATACTAGTTTTTATTGGTCATGGATTCATAATTTTGACCACAATATATCTGTTTAAAAAATATATTCAAGAAAAAAACAAACCCCTTAAGATAACTAAAATTAAAAATCAAACAAAAAGACAACTTCGCGGAAAATAACTTTTTACACTCTCTGTAGCTATCAGCTTCTTTAATTACCTTAAT
>CAZHLX010000072.1:0-2778 GCA_964533345.1 uncultured Pseudomonadales bacterium | reverse complement strand
GTTTTTTGAAACGTCTTTTTATTAAGCGCCCAGAAATTTTTGGGAATTAGTGTTTGGCTACATAAGGAGGCTGTTTATAAGGCATCAAAGCAGTAAAGAAAGTATCTTATTCAAGTTCAATTTCCTATTCACGGAGGACATATGTCAAAAATTTTGAAAGCTTTGTTTGCGATTGGTGTTTTCATTTCCGTCTTCTCTGCTGCAGTAAGCAGTGGTGATGATGACGAAGTCCACTACTGCGCTCATGGAGTCGCTTGCGATAATAATGCCCCTGTTCCTTACAAGGGCGCTATTTGCAAGGCTTGCCAAGCAGCTCTTGAAGCTTTTGAAACCATAGAACAATAATTCCAAAAATTAGTTTCTCGTTTGGTAGGCTGATTATTCGCCTGCCATTCTTTTGTGTTTAAGTTAATCTGAGCACAGAAGTATGCAGGTGAATAATTTAAAGTATTTTTAACACTTCTTATTTTGGTAAAAAATTGCTTTTTACTTAAAATAAGAGTTTTACTAGCACCTTAACATTTGATTGTGAAATTATTTGTTTCTGGGTGATGAGTTGAAGATTTATCTAGTCTTCAGTTCGTCACCCAGAAGCATCGTTGCTAACTAAGAACTGTGGTGCAAAAGGAGAAAATTATCAAAGAATGGTAAGTTTTTGTTGTCAATTAGGTTTTTAAGTTTTAATACAGGAGAATAAAGTATGTTTCGTAAATTACTACCTTGGATTTCCTTGGCGTTTTTATTTTCTCTGATTACTGGAGCAAAAAGTGATACAGAGAAAGTATGTGAGTGTGATCATGAGATTCCGGACAGTTATGTTGCGGATAACACCCTGATTTGTGTTTGCAGCAATACCCATTCTGGGAAAGGGAAACGCTGCAAAGAATGTCAACAAGGGAACCATAATTACATCACCTATGCAGAATATCGAAAAAAGCTTCTGGGTAATTGAACTTTCACAATCGAATGGTCAAACCTCGTCGTTTGCCCATTCTTAGCTAGTTAACTTTTTATGTTTGACTACCTAAGGATGCAAACGACGAGGTAAGTGCATTTAATTTTTAACAAATCATGCTATGATTTACATAGCAAATAAAAACTACTGAGTCTGTTGACACCAGACGATTCCGAGAGGATATGTTGCTAAGGGTAGAAACTTGGCCGGGTAAGCCCGTAAACGCTGGAAGTAAGTATAATTTAGAGGTGGCACCGCTCAAAGAGAGCCCTCTTGTGACTATTAGTAATAGTGGTCATGAGAGGGTTTTTTTATAGCCAAAGGAGATAAAATGCAGCGCACACTTATTAGTAAAACTCCAGCAATGATTGGAGATGAAGTTATTTTAATGGGTTGGGTTGATACCAAACGAGACCATAGTAAAGTGGTCTTTATTGATTTGCGTGACAAATCAGGCAAGGTTCAGTGCGTAGGGTTTGGTGAGCTTAGCAAGATGAGAGAATTGACAGTAGAGTCTGTGGTTAAGATAAAAGGCTTAGTTAAAGAGCGAGGAGCCAAGAATATTAATTCAGAGATCCCTACCGGGGGAATCGAGATTGAAGTTCTAGATTACGAAATTCTCAACCTTGCTTCTGAGCTACCAATCACACTAGATACAGACGGTAAAGACATTGGTGAAGAACCTCGTCTTAAGTATCGCTATCTAGATCTTCGTCGCGAACGTATGCAAGCCAGCATTCGTACCCGCTCCAAGTTTATTCAGGCACTTCGAGAATCACTCTATAAGGAAGACTTTGTTGATATTGAGACTCCAATGCTGACTCAATCGACCAAAGAAGGAGCTCGAGATTTTATCGTCCCTTCTCGTTTTCAACCTGGAAAGTTCTACGCTCTTCCTCAAAGTCCCCAACAGTATAAACAGCTATTGATGACAGCTGGATTTGAAAGATATTTCCAGTTTGCCCGTTGTATTAGAGATGAGGATTTAAGAGCTGATCGTGGCTTTGAGTTTACTCAATTAGATCTGGAAATGAGCTTTGTAGAGCGAGAAGATGTAATGAAGATGGTTGAAGAAGTGACCAAGAACGCTGTTAAAGCTGTAGATGGAAAGTTAAAAGATGAACAGTTTCCAGTCTTTACTTATCAAGAAGCAATGGAAAAATTTGGCGAGGACAAATTTGATTTACGAACAGAAGCGGAGAAAGAAGCAGGAGTACTTTCATTTGCTTGGGTAGTGGATTTCCCATTCTTTAAGAAAGTAGATAAAGCAGATGCTGCAGAAGTAGCTGATGGAAAAAGCGGTTGGACGTTCACCCACAACCCCTTCAGCGCCCCACAAACAGAATATCTTGAAGATCACTTGGCAGGTAAAAACTTGGATAAGATTCTAACTACTCAATATGATTTAGTTTGTAATGGCTACGAAGCTGGAGGTGGTAGTATCAGAGCTCATGATCCAAAGGTCCTAAAGGCGACTTTTAAAAACATGGGTTATTCAGAAGAAGAAATTGAAGAGAGCGTGGGGCATATGTTGCGAGCCTTTGAAGTAGGCACGCCCCCTCATGGTGGGATAGCTCTGGGGATTGATCGCTTAGCGATGATCCTAGCAGGAGAAACATCTCTTAAAGAAGCTATTGCCTTCCCAATGACTTCTACTGGCAGAACAGCAGTAATGAGTGCTCCTGGAGACGTAGATTCCAAGCTCTTAAAAGAGCTGGGGTTAGAAGTTAAAGAAGATAAAAACCAGAAGTAGTTTCTCGATCTAAACTGGTCTAAAATAGGACTGTGTTTAAATTTCGAGTTGATCAATATCTGGCGTTATT
>CAZHLX010000071.1:0-2808 GCA_964533345.1 uncultured Pseudomonadales bacterium | reverse complement strand
TAATTTGTGAATATCAATGCTTTTATATTCTTTAATTAATTGAACCGCCATTTGAATTGTAGATAGATTTCTTAAACCTAAGAAATCAAATTTGAGTAGACCGATAGCATCATCAGAGATATTACAGTCTAGAACATACATGTCGTATTGGGTAACAGTTTTACCACTTTTGTTTTCTCTCTGAATGGGGGTGTACTCCATGAGTGGTTTGTCAGCAATAATTACTGCTGCAGCATGAACACTATTGTGACGGATAACCCCTTCAACTTTTTTAGCTAAATCAATAAGTTTTTTATACTTTGGTTGTTGATAGTAGGTAGCTAGCTCAGGAACAGTCTGGATAGCTTGATCCAGAGAAGTCTTTGTTCCAGGATGATTGGGAATGAGCTTGGCTATTTTGTCTGGTTCTTCATAAGGCATGCCTAGGACTCTACCTATATCACGGATGGCTACTCTGGCTTCCATCCTTCCAAAAGTAATCACTTGGGCCACATGATCATGTCCATATATATCAGCAGCATATTGGATAACTTCATCACGGCGATCATCTGCAAAATCAATATCAATATCAGGTGGAGTGGGTCGTTGAGGGTTAAGAAATCTTTCAAATGGTAGCCCGTGTACTAAAGGATCAATATCAGTAATACCAATCGAGTATGAGACTAAGGATCCAGCGGCACTTCCTCTACCAGGTCCAACAGCAATTCCTTGTTCTTTTGCCCAGTTAACAAAATCTTGGGTAATTAAAAAGTAAGTCGAATAACCTTTATCAGCAATGATATTTAGCTCGTAGTCAATCCTATCTATATGCTCTTGTTTAATCTCACCGAATCTTTTTTTAAGGCCTTCTAAGGTCATCTCTTTGAGGAACTCTTCGGTGGTTTTACCTTTGGGGATAGGGTATTTGGGAAATATGAGTTGGCCAGTGGGAATTTCAATGTCACAACGCTCTGCAATCTTAACAGTATTCTCAATTGCTTCAGGATAGTCTCTGAACAAGTCAACCATTTCTTCTGTTGAGCGAAGATAAAGAGTGGGGCTATCAAGCATAGTCATTCTTTTTTCTTCACTAATGAGTTTTCTAGTTTGAACACAAAGTAAAGCATCTTGAGCATGAGCATCACTCTGCTCAATATAATGGACATCATTAGTGGCAACTAAGGGAATATCTAAGTCTCTTGAAATTTCAACTAATTCTTTATTTAGTTCTTCAATGAAATCTAGTTGATGTTTTTGAATTTCTATATAGAATCTATCTCCAAAAAGTTTTTTAAATTTCTTAAACCACTCTAAGGCTTCGGCTTTTTTACCGTCTCTGATTAGACGATTAAAGATACTACTGGGACAGCCACTAGTGACAATAATGTCTGAATTGAATTTTTCTAGAAGCTCAAAGTCAATTCTGGGTTTATAGGAAAAACCTTCTAGATTAGCAGCAGATACAAGATGCATCAAATTGACGTATCCTTGATGGTTCATGGCTAACATTGTGAGGTGGAATTGATCACTGCCCATCTTAGTTTGTTTATCAAATCGTGACTTTTTAGCCATGTAAGCTTCTAGACCAATGATTGGTTTGATGCCAGCCTTTTTACAACTGTTATAGAAATGGACTGCTCCATACATACCACCATGATCAGTGATAGCAATTGCTTTCTGACCATGGTCAAGAGCTTTTTGGATTAGTTTATCAACGCGAACGAGACCATCCAGCATTGAGTACTCAGTGTGGACGTGGAGATGTACAAAATCGGCCATATTGATACTATATCAGGTTAATTTTCTAGGGCTTTAAGTAGTTGTTCTCTAACAATTTTCATATCTGGTTTTTGAGTAATTTTTTGAGCAACTTGACCTAATAGAAAACCAATAACTTGGGTTTTACCGGCTTTATATTTATCAACTGCATCTTGATTGTTATCTAGAACTTCTTTGACTGCCGTCTCTAGAACTGAGTCATCTACTTGGTCAGTTTGGTGAAGTTGTTGGTAACGGGAGACAATCTCCCCTGGGTTTAAGTTTAAGTTGAAATCAATATTTTTATTAACGATCTCTTTGGCAATATTATTAGGTTTAATATCCTTTGTGATAGCGGCGGTGAAAGTTAGTTCCAAAAGTGTAGTCGCCTTTGTTCCGTTAACTAATAACTTGGCATATCTTTCTTCAATTCCAAATTCACTTTTCCAATAGTTAATTGTTTGCTCTGGAAGAACTGGCAATTCTTTTTTCCACTTTTCTATTTGTTCTTTAGTAAATTGAAGTGGTGGAATATCTGGATCTGGAAAGTACCGATAATCCTCAGCTGTTTCTTTTGATCTTTGAGAAAAAGATCGCTGTCTGGACACATCCCAACCTCTAGTCTCTTGGACAGGAATTTCTCCTTTATCAAGAATCTCTGTTTGACGCTCTATTTCATATGCAACTGCTTGTTCCATATACTTAAAGGAGTTGATGTTCTTAAGTTCGACTTTGTAGTTAGGCAACTCACCATTATCACTAAGGGACAAGTTAGCTTCTAAACGCATGCCACCTTTTTGCATGTCACAATCACCAATGTCTAGATGGCGAATTATTTCTCTCAACTTTCGACCGTATTCTGCAGCCTGAGCAGCAGATTTAATATCTGGTTCAGTTACTATTTCAATCAGAGGTACTCCCCCCCTGTTGAAATCGATTAAACTTACTTTTTCTCCATTAATAGTTTTGTGAACTAATTTTCCAGTATCTTCTTCCAAATGAATTCGAGTAATACCAATTCTCCCTTGAGAAGTCTCGATCTGGCCATCATAGCAAAATGGTAAGTCATAC
>CAZHLX010000070.1:0-2905 GCA_964533345.1 uncultured Pseudomonadales bacterium | reverse complement strand
GACAGGCAGATAAATACAATGTTCCAAGACTTTGTTTTGTGAATAAAATGGACAAGTTGGGAGCTGACTTTGAAATGAGCTTGAACTCTATTAAAGATAGGCTTAGTCCGAAAGCTGTAGCTATTCAGTTTCCAATCGGCGCCGAAGACAACATGAAGGGGCTAATTGATTTAATTTCAATGAAAGCTTATGAATTTCAAGGAAATTTTGGTGAAAATATTAATGAGATAGAAATTCCAGCTGATATAAAGGATAAGGTAGAAAAATACAGAGAGGAAATGGTTGAAAAGGTTGTTGAGTGCGATGAAGAATTAATGGAAAAATATTTAGGCGGTGAAGAAGTGTCAGAAGAAGAACTTAAAAAAGCAGTTAGAAAAGGTGTAATTGCTAATGAAATATTTCCAGTTTTAGTTGGAACTGCTTTACAAAACATCGGAGTACAACCAGCCCTAGATGCTGTAATTGAGTATCTTCCGTCTCCACTAGATGTACCTGCCCTAGAAGGCATGGATCCAAAAGATGAAGAAAAGAAAATATCAATTAAAGCTGATGATAATGAGCCGTTTGCAGGACTTGCTTTTAAGATTGCAACTGATCCATTTGTTGGTAAGCTTTGCTTTGTAAGAGTTTATAGCGGAAAATTAGAATCAGGTTCTTATATTTACAATTCTTCAACAGGAAAGAAAGAGAGAATTGGGCGGCTTGTAAGAATGCACGCTAACTCAAGAGAAGAAATCAAGGAGATTCACGCTGGGGACATCGCAGCTGTAATCGGTTTGAAAGACACTGTAACCGGAAATACCTTAAGCGATGAATCAAGGCAAGTGTTACTTGAGTCAATCACTTTCCCAGAACCGGTTATCAAGATTGCAGTTGAGCCTAAAACAAAAGCAGATCAAGAGAAAATGGGTATTGCTTTACAAAAGTTAGCTGAAGAAGATCCAACTTTTAGAGTTGAAACTGATGAGGAAACAAATCAAACTTTAATTTCAGGCATGGGAGAACTTCATTTGGACGTGATTATTGATCGTATGAAAAGAGAGTTTAGCGTTGAGGCAAATATTGGTAAACCACAAGTATCATACAGAGAAACAATTAAGCAAAATGCTGATGCTGAAGGAAAGTACATTAAACAGTCAGGTGGTAGAGGACAATACGGCCATGTGTATCTAAGAATTGAGCCAAGTGGAGAAGGTGAAGGAAATATGTTTGAAGAAGAAGTTAAAGGTGGTTCAGTTCCTAGAGAATATTTCGGCGCAATTGAGAAAGGCGTGAATGAGGCATTAGCTCAAGGTGTTATCGCAGGTTATCCAATGGTGGATATTAAAGCAACACTTTATGATGGTTCTTATCATGAAGTTGATTCATCTGAGGGAGCATTTAAGATGGCAGCAATTTTAGGTTTTAAGGAAGCTGCTAAAAAAGCAGGCGCTGTTTTACTTGAGCCTATCATGAAAGTGGAAGTGGTAACTCCGGAAGAGTATATGGGTAACATTGTGGGTGATTTAAATGCCAAAAGAGGCCAGATTGATAAAATGGAAGACAGGGGTAATAGTAAAGTTATTGATGCTAAAGTTCCTTTATCAGAGATGTTTGGTTATGCTACAGATCTAAGATCTATGAGTCAGGGAAGAGCTAACTATACTATGGAATTTTTACACTATAGTGAAACACCAAAGAACGTGGCAGAAGAGATTATAGGAAAGAATACTAAATAAAAATATAACGCCAATACGCGAATTGATTCCAATGACGCGAATTGCGAATTAAATAAAATGAGTAGCAAATTTGAGAAAGTACTTAATTTGGCTAAAAAAACAGGGGATAGATTGATTGTTTTTGATAAAAACAAGGAAGAGGCTTATGTTGTAATGAATTTAGAAGAATATGAGAAAATTGCTCTAGAAAAGACCGACCTAAAGAACTTGACAGAAGACGAAATGCTTGATAAAATAAATCGCGATATAGTAGAGTGGAGAAGTGAGCAAAACGAAGTTGAGAGCATACAGGAATTTGAGGAAAATTACATAAATGAGAGAGATTTCCCGTATAGTTTTAAAGATGAAGACATTAACAATGAATATTTTGAGAAAGAAAATAGTGAAGAAGTTAGTGAGTTTAAGCAGTATTTAGATGAGTATGCCAAAGGGGATGAGCAAAAACATTCCAGTCCGGCAAGTGATGAGGCTAAAGACGAGAAAAAATGGAGTATCCCGGAAGAAAGAAAAGAAGCTGCTGAAGAAGTGATTGAAGAGGATAGACAATATTTAGAAGAAGTAACATTCTAAAATAAATTCTAAATTCTAATATCGAAACTCTAAATAAATTCAAAATTCAAATATCAAAATTCAAAAATTTTTAGTATTTTGTATTTAATATTTGTTTAGTACTTAGATTTTAGTGTTTAGAGTTTAAAATATTAAAAAATAAATTAATTTAATTACATACGACTGGTTCCCCTTGATGGAGAAAACCTGACTAATTGTTAGGGTCGTATAATAATCAAACATGGCAGAAAAATTCGAAAGAACTAAACCCCATCTAAACGTAGGCACTATTGGCCACGTAGACCATGGGAAAACTACCTTAACAGCAGCAATTTTAAAAGTGCTTGCTACAAAGGGAATTAGCGCATCTGATAAAGATGTAAGTCAAATTGACGCTGCTCCAGAAGAAAAAGAACGTGGTATTACTATTGCTACAGCTCACGTTGAGTATGAATCTGAAAAAAGACACTACGCTCACGTAGATTGTCCAGGGCATGCTGATTATGTAAAAAACATGATTACTGGTGCTGCTCAAATGGACGGTGCTATTTTAGTAGTTGCTGCTACTGATGGACCTATGCCTCAAAAAAGAGAACATATCTTACTTGCTAAACAGGTTGGTATTTCAAATAATGTTG
>CAZHLX010000069.1:0-2914 GCA_964533345.1 uncultured Pseudomonadales bacterium | reverse complement strand
AATAGAAAAAGAAGGCAAAAGGCTATTGAGATAGATCATCATCCAAAAATCAGTGATTATGCTGATATTGAAATTAGAAACCCAAAAGCTGCTTCTACTACTGAAGTAATTTACCATTTTCTAAAAGCAAATAAAATTAAAATAAATAAAGAATCAGCAAAAGCAATTTTGACAGGCATTTTAACAGATACTGGCAATTTGCTGTATGAATCAACATCTGAAAAAACAATCAAAATAGCTTCTGAAATGTTAATTAGCGGAGCTAGATTTCCTCAAATAATTGAAAGCACTTGGAGGAATAAGAGTCTTGGGGCTATGAAAGTTTGGGGGCAAGCGATGAGTAATTTGCAGATAAATGAGAAATACAATTTTGCTATCTCTGTTTTGACTAAAGATGTTTTGGAAGATAATGAAGCTACCGAAGAAGAACTAGAAGGAATTGCTGGTTTCTTGAGCAACCTTCATGGCGTCAAAGGATTAGTTTTGCTTCGTGAAGAAAAAGGTGGAATAATAAAAGGCAGCTTAAGAACAAATAACCCTAAAGTGGATGTCTCTAAACTAGCGCAAGCTTTAGGAGGCGGAGGCCACAAGAAAGCATCAGGGTTTGTCATTAAAGGAAAACTTGTTAAAATAGATAATAGATGGATAATAAAATAAATTAAGAAAATAATAAAGTATTTAGATATTTAGATTTAGTAATTACTACACACTAAACACTAACAACTAAACACTAAAATAACATATGCCATTAATACCAACAGTTATTGAGAAATCAGGCCAAATTGAGAGAGCCTATGATATTTACTCAAGACTACTTAAAGATAGAATTATATTTCTAGGAGAACCTGTAACTGATCATGTTGCAAACATTATCATTGCTCAGTTTTTATTCCTAGATGCTGAAAATAAAGGAAAAGATATTAAATTTGTTATAGGAACTCACGCAAAACTTACTGTAATTTCACAGATGATCAAATCTGAAGAAGCAAGTACTATAATCGATCAAATTAAATCTTTAATCAATAAAGAAAACTCTAAAGTGTTAAGCAGTATACATATCGAAGACTCAGATAAGCCCTATGATCTTTTAAGTATCGGAAAAAATCCCATACAAACATGCCAAAGATGGAATGAATGGACCTCTTACAGCGACTGTTTAATGTCCTATGTTGTAGACTCAAATAAAAAGGTTATATTTATAAAAGATTCTTGCGGTAATGTTATATGCAGGTCAATTATTAAATTAGTCTCTCATAATGTAAAAAGGGGCGATAGCAACAGACTTCCTGTTTTGCTTATAGAGAGACCATATTACACTAACTGGAACAATGAAATTGCTGTCATGATGGCGACATGGATTATTGAAAAAGCTGAATCCATTAACCAAGAAAATGATTCGCCTATCATGGTTGCTCTTCAAGATGAAGTCCTTGTTGAAGTATTTAAGAAACTTGCGAAAAGCCTTAAGCTAAAAACAAAAAATCAAGAAATAACTCTAAACATTCCAAAAAGCCTAAATAACCATGAATACTCCGACACACTCGGAGGAAGAATTAAACACGGCAAACATAAATCAAAATTATTTACTATTACAATAGACAGTGAATAAACAAAAACGACTATCAAGTTTGATAGTCGTTTTTTCTATATAATTTTCTATTAACTACACTCTAGACGCTGATCACTATCTTGCGTATTCAATCACTCTCATTTCTCTAATGATATTCACCTTAATCTCACCAGGGTACTTAAGTTCTTGCTCAATCTTTTTAGCTACTTCTCTGGCTAGATTATGAGCTTTTACATCATCAATGTTTTCAGGATTCACAAATACCCTCACTTCACGACCAGCTTGGATGGCATACACCTTCTCAATTCCCTCAAATGAGCTTGCAATATTCTCTAACTCTTCAAGTCTTTGCAGATATCTCTCAAAAGTATCTTGTCTAGCTCCTGGTCTAGCTGCTGACATTGCGTCGGCAACTTTTACAATCACAGACATAAGATCAGCCGGCTTATCATCGTGATGTGTTTCTATTGGATTAATAATTTCCTGGGATAATCCAAATTTCTTTCCAATATCTCTTCCAATTTCAGGGTGAGTTCCTTGAACTTCATGATCAACCGCTTTTCCAATATCATGCAAAAGTCCAGCCTTTTTCGCAATAGTCACATCAGCCCCAAGCTCTTCGGCTAAAAGTGCTGATAAATGAGCTACTTCCAAGGAATGCCTTAATGCGTTTTGACCATAACTTGATCTATATTTAAGCCTTCCTATGATAGCCACAAGCTTAGGATCAAGACCTGTAATACCTAAATCAAACATAGCCTCATCCCCTGCCTTCTTAATGTCTACTGCCAACTCTTTCTTTGCGTCAGCTATAGCATCCTCGATCTTTGTGGGATGAATTCTGCCATCTAGAATTAATTTATCCAAAGTCTTTTTAGCAATATGTCTTCTGATTGGAGAGAATCCTGAAACAGTAATAACATTTGGAGTATCATCTACAATGATCTCAGTGCCAGTCAACTGCTCGATTACTTTGATATTTCTTCCTTCACGCCCAATAATTCTTCCTTTCATTTCATCACTAGGAAGATCAACTGCTGTTGTTGTCACTTCTGAAGTATAATTTGAAACCAGTCTCTGCATAGTTCCAGCCATAAGCTCCTTAGACTTCTTTTCAAACTCTTCTGTTGATTCATTTTCAAGTTTTTTAATTCTTGAAAGCAAATCATCCTTCATTTGATCTTCCAAGTTTTTCATCATTACCTCTCTTGCTTCTTCTTTTGAAAGATCTGCTATCTTTTCCAGTTTTTGCAGCTGCTCTTCTTTGATTTTTCTAATTTTGTTCTTTACCTCTTCAACTCTATTTACTTTTTCATAAAGCTTTTGTTGCTTGTCTTGTAGTTC
>CAZHLX010000068.1:0-2939 GCA_964533345.1 uncultured Pseudomonadales bacterium | reverse complement strand
TATTAGATTGTAAATTAATAATGTATTTATAAATATGGCCACAAAACAACAAAAAGAAATAGCCAGAAGAATGGGTGTAAAATTACCTAAGAAGAAAAAATCTATTGGTAAGTTTTTAAAAGAAACAGGTAAAGAATTTATAGAAGAAATAGGCAAACCATCTAAGTTTATAAAAAACATTAGATCTATAAGAAAGTCTCCAAAAGAGTTCAAAAAAACAAAGGAAAAAATAAGGAGATTTAAAGAAGATCAACCGCTTAGAAGAAAACAGGAAGCGATAAGGAAGACATTTACCAATCCAGTTACCCCAAGACAACAGAAAATAAGAAGAAAGCAGTTAGATTTAAGATTAAAAAAACGTAAAAAAGGAACTACTATTAAAATAGGATAAACTTATGCCAAAACAATTACCGACAAAAGGCGGTTTTGATAGAGCCGTAAAAACAATATTCAAAGGTGCTAAGACAACCAAGGCTAAATCTGCTGCTCTAAAGAAGTTTGCAGGATCAAAAGTAGCACAAGCCAAAGCATTTAAAACTGCTGGACTTACTGGATCTGCTAAACTAGGAAGTATTATAAAAGGTGGTATTGTTGGTGGAGCTGCATTGGCAGGAGCAACAGCGATTAAAAAAGCGAAGAAAGGATTTGATAAAGATTTAACAGCAGCTGAAAAATCAAGAGATATACAATTTAAACTTGATTTGAAAAAGGCTAAACAACTGAGGAAAAAGAAAGGACTTGATGTCGCAAAAGACTTTGGAAAAGCAGGGAAGAAAGGAAAGAAACGAATTCAAAGAGCTATAACTAAAAATTTAACCAAATAAACAAATGGCTAATAAAATACAAAAAGCTATGGCAAAAAAAATGGGAGTATCTTTGCCAAAGAAAAAGCGTAAAAAAAAAGACTCAACTCTGGATATAGTCCTAAGGGAGGAAAGTGAAGAGAATGTGACAGAATGGATGAGTTATTTACTCCTCACATGGTAAATCTCGATGATCCGAACTCTACAGAAGTGATGTCATCTGAAGTATTTGCTGATGATGCCTTATTTAATGAAGAAGCAAGGAAATCTATGCCATTGGCTTTTGAGAAGATCACAACTGCTCATGCTATTTTAATTAAAGAAAACCCAAGGGTTGTCACTAAAGCGTTCAATGAAAAATCAAGAAAACTTAACCTTTTGACTGAAAATATATACTACGAGAACTTTGCAATTATGAGAAAGATTAAGGTTTTGCGTAAATATGTTTATCATCTGGCTAAGTATGGAATTGCGTATTGGAGAGAATATGTGAAGAAAACCTATAAGAAAAGACTAGTTGAGGATAAGGACGGGAAGATGAAAGCCACTTGGGTTTACGACATATTCGATCAAGCAGCAGAGAACATTCACCCCAAAAACGTAGTATTAGACGATAATTGTATTAGTGTTAAGGATATTAACAAACCTGCAAACGATCTATATACCTTTGAATTCTTGACTAAAGTTGAGTTTGATCTTAAATATCCTCAAGAAGTGTACGAGAAAAATGAATTTGTTAATGAAGGCGATGAATGGATGGTTAATCCTAGTTTTACTGACCACGATGATAAAAACCCTGATGATAGAACAGAGAGTAAAAAGATCATGGTTCTTACATATGAGAATAAAGGTGAAGGTTTAAGAGAGATTTGGGCTAATCAAGTTCCTCTAGAATCAATTCCACTACCAGGAGAAGAATTAAGTATTAATGGTGAAAAATGGGTAGAAGATAAAGATAATTATGATGGAATTGGTGTTGGACAAGTTTTAGAACTATATCAAACACTTGTTGATGATATTAGAAATGCAAGTCTTGAGAGATTAAGACAAATGGTAAGACCTACTGAAGATCACTTTAATGGTGTAGAAACTGCCGATGAGGCTGATGATGTTTCATTTGGATTTGGTCAAGTTAGAAAATGGACAGGTTCTCCTGATAGTATCCGGTACACTCATCCACCTCAAAGATCAGCGGCAGAACAAGTTGAGGAAGCAGAAATGCAAGAAGAAATAGATCGAGCCACAATGGTTCCTCGCAATCTTGGAGGCACTGATGACGCTAAAACAGCCTTCCAATCAGCTCAAAATAGAGAATCTGCACTAAACAAACTATCACTGCCATTGGATGCAATTAAATTTACACTAGAAGATGCAGCGAATTTAAGCCTTAAACTATATAAATTGGTATATCAGGAGCCACTTGAAACAACTATTTTAACTCCTGCTGATGATGATTTTGATGAAGCTAGTGCAATGTTAGAAGCCAACCCTGATGATGAGAGAGTAGTTGATATGACAGATAAGAAAGGCGAAAAGATAGCAAGAAGAAACTTTAGACAGTTTGAATTTCCACTAACCAAAGAGGTTGATGAAGACGATAGAAGCAATCCAACTGGAAGAATTGTTGAGTCAGAAGAGAAAGAGTTTTGGGAAATGTTACCGAAAACATTCGATTGGGATGGTAGACTTGAGATTATTGGTGAATCATTCTTGCCTATTTCTAAAGCTCTCGAAGACGAAAGGAAGAAACAAACTATTGATTTTCTCATGGGAATTCCAACTACAGACGAGCTTGGCAACCCAGTGCTTAAAGATGCAAACGGGCAACCATTCACTATTGATCGTGTAAGACTAGCCAAAGAGAGAGTTAGATTAGATCGAAACTTTGATGGTGATAAAATAGTTGTTCCACTCGAGAAAGAAAAGCAAGTAGCGGGTGATGTTGGCGAAAATCCATTGGCAAGCAAGGATAAAATAACATTAAATCAAGACTTAGGACGTAAACGACCAGAGTTACAGCCTAATATTGAAGGATAATATGATAACAGCAATAGTATTATATCTATGGTCAAAAATGGATGTTGTAGAAAAGAGTGGAGGAATAGGCCCAGTAAACTTAGTGTTATATTCTTTATG
>CAZHLX010000067.1:0-2942 GCA_964533345.1 uncultured Pseudomonadales bacterium | reverse complement strand
GTCACAATATTGTTGTTCAACATCTTGACAGTGACTTTGCTGTCTTAGACAGCACTGGTGTGGGAGTAGGTGTGATTGAGGCAGTCAAAGTTACAGCCTCTGTCCCTGCACAGATCACATTCAAAGTTATGGGTGTTGCTAAAGGAACTAGTGCTTGTGGCACTGCTACAGATGTCTTAACTACTGCTGCAGCTGTACCATTTGGTGAGATTCCACTAGATGCTTTTACTGATGCTGCTCAAGAGTTAACCGTATCTACCAATGCCACCAATGGTTATAGTGTGACAGCAACCGCTAATGACCAGCTAGGACGTGATGGAGGAGCTTGTGCCGGTGATCCAACTGCTGCTGGTAACCCCAACTGTATTCCTGATGCAGCTGGAGATGCAGCCACTATGTCTCACTCCGCTTTTGATGCTTGGGACCTCAATGCCACTAAAGGTTTTGCTTATTCTCTGTATGACTCTAATAACTCAATTAGTAACGGCAACGCTGAGGCTTTTAACTACAATGAGGGCGCTGGTGCTTGTTCTGGAGCTAGCTTCTGTGCCAAACAATTTGCAGATGCAGAAGATAGCCAATCAGCTCAAGAAATATTTGGCAGTAACACTATTGCTGACAATGAAAATCTCTATGTTTGTTACCGTATTATCCCAGCCGCAGTCACCGCCGCTGGAAACTACGAAAACTATATTACTTATACAGCAACAGCAACTTTTTAAGATGAAATAACATGAAAAAATCTGCCCTTTTTCTCAGCCTCCTCTCACTTTTATTTGCCACACAAGTATCTTTTGCCCAAACTTCTTCTCTGGCCGAATCAAGTCTAACCGCTATTCCTCCTCGCTTGGGAGAAGATATGTCTCTCAAAGCTAAACCAGGAGAGAAACTCCAAACCAGTGTCAGAGTCAGAAATAGCAGCTCTGAGAAGATGACTGTTAAAAGCATTGCTCAAGACTTTATTGTCGAGACCAATGGCGAAACCCCAATTCCAGTCAATGAAAATATTTCCAATCGCTGGAGCTTAGCCTCTTGGCTTATCCTTACCCCCAGTGTTCAGGAAGTAGAACCCGGAGACATTGCAACTATTAATGTCATTATTGAGATCCCTGATGATGCTCTACCTGGTGGCCACTATGCCATGATTACTCACCAACCTCATTCTGGAAGTGCCGATCTCCCAGAATCAGAGTTTGCCCCCAAATCAGCTGCTACTCTTCAACAACGAGTCGGAACATTGCTCTATGTGACTGTTGATGGTCCAATTAATGAAGCCGCCTTTATTAGAGAGCTAACCTTCCCCCGCTTCTCTGAATATGGGCCAATTCCTTTTAAGTTTACAGTCGACAATCAATCAGATATCCACATCAGACCTCAGATTGGAATAGAGATCTACAACCTGTTTGGTAAAAAGGTTGAAACTTTAGAGATAACCTCAAAGAACATCTTTCCTTTTATCGCCAGAGATTTTGAAGGTGAATGGGATCGTATCTGGGGTTTTGGCCCATACACTGCCAAGGCAGTAATGAGCTATGGTTCCACTGGTCAGATCGCTATTGCTTCTCAGACTTTTTGGCTGTTACCAATCACCCTCTTGATGGCAATCCTTATTGTTCTATTGGTAATTGTGGCAATTATCATTGTGATTCGACGTCATCTGCATCACCGTAGTGATGATCAGCAAGCCAAGATCGAGATGCTACAGAGCAAAGTCTCACAACTAGAGCAAGAGAGATTGCAAAAATTTGATAACTAAAAGGTTGTGATGTCTCGACTACAAGCTCGATTAGCTATTTTCTTGAGTTTTTTTTTAGGACTAATTCTAGTAAGTGGTGTTTTAGCTCAAGTTGATGATACCCCTAAAACAGAGAACATTACTGTTTCTGCCTCAATTGCCGACAACATTCCTCCCACTACCCCAATCTTGATTTCCCCAGAAGATAATAGCTCTGTCACAACTGGCTACGTAACTTTTATCTGGAAAGGCTCAAGCGACCTGAATGGCATCAAAGAATATGAACTCCTCATCGATGGTTCAGTCTTCATTACTGATATTCCTCCCAATGATGCCGAGACACTTCGCTTTACTCTTACCTATGACCCAAGCACTGATTACTACTCATTAAGGACTAAGGAGCTCATTCCTGATGGCACACATACCTGGAAAATTATCGCCATTGATACTCTTGAGAATGGAAGCGACTCTGCTACTTGGACTTTCACTGTCGACACTCAGGCTCCAAATTTTATTCTCTCCCAAGTGGGAAACATTCCCACCTCTATATCAGCCCAGGATCTCAGCACTGTTCCCTCAACTCCAATCGAAATTGATGAAAATAGCCCTCAACTTTTGGGGAACGGTGAAGCTAATAGCACGGTAGTGCTACTAATAACTATCCCTGGTGACCCAACTCAAACTTTTACTAACACTACCGATATCAATGGGAACTGGGGTGAACAACTGGGAATTTTACCTAGAGATACAATCATTACTTTAGATTTCACCATTACAGATCAAGCAGGATTGATCAGTGTTTTAAATGGAATCCAGATTATTCTCAGAACAAAAGTTATTACCTTCCCTCCAACTTCACCCAGCCCATCTCCCAGCCCAAGTCCTACTCCAGGGATAACACCACCTTCCCCAACCCCACCATCACCTCCTCCTACTCCAGCCCCAACCCCTCTCATTACTATTCCTCTGACTCCACCCATTGAGATAGCACATGAAATCCTTCAAGAAACTATAGAGAGATTGCCGGCTCCTCTCAAGGCCATCGTAGCAAGTGTCCCTCTAGAAACCAGAGAATACATTGTTGAAACTACAATCAGTATCTTCCCCTACCTAGCACTTCTACTCTTAGCCATGGTAGGACTAGCTGCTTTGGTAGCAATGGCTAGCCGTTTTGGGAAAGATCTTTCACCTCGCTTAATCTGGAGAA
>CAZHLX010000066.1:0-2958 GCA_964533345.1 uncultured Pseudomonadales bacterium | reverse complement strand
AGGATGAGTTAATTGAAGGCTTAGATAAAGTTGATTGGCCTGAGCCAACTAAGCAAAAAATAATATAAATATTGATAGTCAGGTTCTTGCTACGGGATAAAACCCGCTGTTAAAAAGAACACTAATCCCGCTTGAAGCGGGATTTTTGTTTTTAAATAATTTTTATGGATTAAATTAACAACAATCTGGCTGGCGCTTTCACGCCAGCCAGAGAGTCGGATATATTTAATTCGTCGTGGGAGCCCCAATGGGGCAACATTCTGATTCACGCTCACAGGTGTAGTACCCAGAAGGGCATGTACCTTCCAAGTCAGCAGGAGAAAAATGAGCCAGGTAAATCACCCGCTGCACTTTCTCCAAGATCTGGTCGCGATCAAGAGAAGAATACTCTTCATCAGTTAGTTGTTCAGGAAGAGGTTTGCTCAGGTAAGTGAGATAAGTATCCCATTTCCCCCGATCTATCACCACCATAACTTCTTCAAAGATCTCAGGGAAATCATTGCCCAAGTAGAAGACTTGATTCCTGACCCCTCTATCAACTTCATCAATCCTTGGAATGAGTTGATGACGCTTTCCATCTACATCAGTCACAATGAGAATTAAGTCATGCTTTTCACGAGAGACTACTTGCCAAGCCGTCCCCATCTCTTCTTCACCTTCAGGATGCCAACCATAGGCATTAATGAACGCCACTGGGATGACATCTTCCGTCAGATCAAAAAAGACTGAAGAGTTCGGTTCCAGCTCCTGAAAATGGAAGTCATCCATTATCAAGTGAAAGAAACCTCGGCCTTCTTCAAAGGGGTAAAAGAAAGTAGTCTCATTCTCACCAAAGTGGCGCCGAAAAAGATTCACTTCCTCACCTTCAATGAAGAGATCAACATCCATCCACATGACAGACGAGACGGTGAGTTTGTAAAACGCACCTTCCTCATCGAGAATTCTCTCCAAGGAGCAGCGGATGTGTCCTGGTGGAATTTCGGAGTCTTCTGCCACCACCTGCGGGTTATCAGCATTGGGGGCAGATTCTGGTGTCTCATTAGCCGAAACTGACACCGACTCTGTGACTGGAATCGGGGTTGATTCAGCGACCGGTTCTTCAGCAGCAGGAACTTCTTGAGCGCCACAACCAGCAACAACCAACACAAGGGCCAACAACATGACCACTGTTAGAATATTAAACTTCTTAAACATAATCTTCCTCCGAAGACAAATAGACCTGGATAATCCAGGATAATAAGCAAATTCATTCAAAATAAGTACGCTCAGGCGCACTCTCCGCAGTCAGAATGACTACGTAGTGGTACGCCCAAGTAAAACTAAATATATATCCGACTGTTAAAGAGCGCTGTAAAAAAAACAAAGGCAAGCAAATAGCAATTATTTGTTGCCTTAAGTAGATTTCACAACATCCCATAACATACCACACCTACTTGAGAAAATCAAGTAAAAATTAGCCAGTGAAACTGAGTACAATTTCACGTTATACTAGACTTATGTCTGCCCGCCTTTCAGTAGCGATTCATACCTTAGCCATGACCTTAGGAGTAGGTTTCATCTATTGGTGGTTGCACTCCCCTAGCCTAACCCCCTACTCACTTCAAGCATTTGCCCTTATTGGGCTACTTTATTTCCTAATTAAAGGAGTTAGTAAAACCAAAGCTTGGCACATCTTGCCAGCTTTTATGTCCATCGAGACAGTTCTTTCCACTATGGCTTTCTTACTCTTAATCGGAGCCACTGGTAATACCGCTAGTTGGTTTTATCCCCTAGCCTATATCCATCTCTTCTTCATAGTTTTTTCAAGTCATCTGGCAACTAGCATCTTTACCACCATGCTAATCATCCTCTTTCACTATGGCCTTTCCCCAGATATAGCTCAGCATGAACTAGTCTCACTCCTAACTCTGCCTATCATCATGGCTTTCTTTATCTTTGCCAAACTCCAACATGAAGAAGTCATCAGGGACAGACTAATCATCAAAGAAGAAGAGGAAGAGCTCAGAGAACTAGAGGCCGAAGAATTTCAAGTCGAGAACTTTCTCCAAAACTTCCTTGAGCCAAAGATCGTTCAGCTTGAGAAATTACTTGAACACTCGAATAATACTCGCTCTATTAAAGCTCAACTTCACCTAATCAGAATAGAAATAGAAAAAATTATTAGCCGAGTCAAGGCTAATGACTAAGCAATGAAAAAATGGCTCATCATCCTCGGTCCACTCTTTATCTTCTTAGCCGGTAGGTTAGCTGCTACTCCCGCCATGGCTGATCGCCTAGAATCAGACTCATTTGTAATTCAATTTGGCAACTTCAATATCGGTTCAGGAGGAGGCGAAACCACCAACTACGGACTTACCTACACCATTGGCCAAACTGCACCTGGCCCTTTCGGACAATACGGCAGCTCTAATTACTTCGTCGGCAGTGGTTTCCAATACATCTATCAGATACAAACATTTAACTTCAGTATTGATAATGTCGCCATTGACCTAGGTGAGCTAACCCCAGGAATACATAATACCGCCAGTAATAAACTTACCATTACTACTAGAGGTGGAAGTGGCTATACCATCTATGCCTATGAACAAACCCCCATGACTCACACCAATGGTTCTCACACTATTCCAGATACCACCTGTAATGCTGGCACCTGTACAGAAGCTATCGCCGGAGTCTGGACCACCCAGACTGTCCCTGGTTTTGGATTTAACATTGTTGGGGATGATGTGGCTGCAGACTTTCTTGATAGTAATTACTTCCGACAATTCGCTGATGACTCCTCTGCTGAGGAGATGCAAGTTATCATGAGTGATACCGACATCGCAGAAGCAGAGCAAGGCACTGTCACTTACAAAATCGGGATTGATGGTAGTACTGTCGCCGGTAATTACCAGACAGGAATAGTCTACGTAGCCGTACCAGGATATTAACTATGAAAAAAATACTGATCTCACTCTG
>CAZHLX010000065.1:0-2978 GCA_964533345.1 uncultured Pseudomonadales bacterium | reverse complement strand
GAAGAAAAGCTCTCAGATAAACTAATTAAAGAAATTAAAAAAGCAACTAAGCTATTTAATGAGCTAAATCCAAACTTACTAGATGAAAAATTAGTTGAAGTGAAACAAAAAGAAAAAGAGGAAGAACAAAAATAAAATCACATCATGAGCTCAACTAAGTCAATCAAAAGACGCATTAAAAGTGCTACTAATATTTCTAAAATAACTAAAGCAATGGAGATGGTAGCTGCTTCAAAAATGAGACACGCCCAGGAGATGGCACTCTCTAGCCGTCCTTACACGGAAAAAATGAGACAAATTTTAACTGAAATTATTGAGATCATGAAACATGATATCTCCCATTTTCTATTAGAATCTCCATCTATAAAAAAGGATGATCCTAAGAAAAATTTAGTGATTGTCCTTTCATCTGATAAGGGTTTATGTGGTGGTTTAAATAGCAACCTTTACCGAGGTCTTGAGTCTTGGCAGACACATCTTATTGAAAACAATCCAGAATTAAAAGACACCAAATTTGAGTTTGTGACAGTAGGAAAGAAAGCCAAAGAATACATTATGAAGACTCGCCGATTTTTATTGGCTGAATTTCCTAGTTTTGGTGATAAACCCAGCTATGGGGATACTGTCCCTTTATATGAAACAATTTATGACAGTTTTGAGAATAAAGAATACCAACGAGTATATATTGTTTTTATGGAATTTATCTCCACCATTGTGCAAAGGCTCTCAGTCAAACAACTACTTCCTATCCAGAAAGAGTCAATTGATGAGGCTTTTGAAGAGATCATGCTTGAAGAAAAAAAAGTGGTTAGATTTGAATTTAAAAAAGATTACTTATTCGAGCCCAATGTTGAGTCTGTCTTTAATCGTCTTTTACCTAAATATTTGGGTTTATATCTATACCACATCATCTTGGAATCAATTGCTAGTGAGCACTCAGCAAGGATGGTTGCCATGAAGAGTGCTCATGATAATGCAACTGACATTGTTAAAGACCTATCATTAGAATACAACCAACTTAGACAACAAAAAATTACTAATGAACTCTTAGATTCCATTAGTGCCAGAATGGTAATGTAAAAAATAAAAAGAAAATTTATGAAGAAAAAAAACACCTCTCAGTCAACTAAAAATGGTCGCATCACTCAAATTGTGTCGGTGGTGGTAGATGTCTTATTCGAAGATCATCTTCCAGAGATTTATAGTGCTCTTGAGGTAACTAAAGCTAATGGAGAAAAACTTGTACTGGAAGTACAACAGATCTTAGGTGGGAATGAAGTTCGTACTATTGCCATGGGATCAACCGAAAACTTACAACGAAACCTAGAAGTCGTTGATACTGGCCAGCCGATTGCTGTCCCAGCGGGAAACAAAGCCTTGGGGAGAGTATTTAATGTTCTAGGAGAACCAATTGATAAAAAAGGTAAAATCAACCAAAAGGAACTTCATCCCATTCACGTTAAACCTCCTGAGATTAAAGACATTAATCCTCAGGCTCAAATGCTGGAGACAGGAATTAAAGTAATTGATTTGATCTGTCCTTTTGCTAAGGGTGGAAAAGTTGCTGCTTTTGGAGGAGCTGGAGTCGGAAAAACAGTTATCATCCAAGAGCTAATCAGAAATATTGCTGAAGAACATTCAGGACACTCTGTTTTTGCTGGAGTGGGGGAAAGAACTCGTGAAGGAAATGACTTACTTTTAGAAATGCAAGAGTCTGGAGTATTAGAAAATACTGTCATGACTTTTGGCCAGATGAATGAACCACCTGGAGCTCGCTTGCGTGTAGCACTAACAGCCCTAACTTTTGCTGAGTTTTTCAGAGATGAGCAAGGAGAAGATGTATTACTCTTTATTGACAATATCTTTAGATTTTCTCAGGCTGGATCAGAGGTATCTGCTCTATTAGGAAGAGTTCCTTCAGCTGTAGGATACCAACCAACCCTGGCTTCAGAAATGGCAGCCTTACAAGAAAGAATCACTTCTACTAAAAGGGGCTCGATCACCTCTTTTCAAGCAGTTTATGTACCAGCTGATGATTATACCGATCCAGCTCCAGTTACAACTTTTGCCCACTTAGACTCAACCATTTCTTTGGAGAGATCTCTTTCAGAACAAGGATTGTATCCAGCGGTAGATCCATTAGCCTCATCATCCAAGATTCTTACTCCAGAGACCGTAGGAGAAGAGCACTACAATGTCACTCGAGCAATCCAAAAAATCTTACAACGTTATAAAGACCTCCAAGACATTATCGCTATTTTAGGAATTGATGAACTCTCAGATGAAGACAAGCTAATTGTTTCTCGTGCTAGGAAGATTCAGCGTTTTCTAACTCAACCTTTCTTTGTAGCCGAACAGTTTACTGGTCGACAAGGTAGATATGTCCCAATTGAAGAAACAATCAGAGGTTTTAAGAAAATTATCGATGGAGAGATGGATCAGATACCAGAACAAGCTTTTTATCTGGCCGGAACCATTGACGAAGTAATACAAGTAGCTAAAGATGCCTCATAAAATACACTTAGAAATAATTTCTCAAGAAGCTCAACTTCTGAGCAAAGATGTTGAGATGATTTTAGCCCCAAGTGCTATGGGTCAGATCGGGGTTTTACCAGGGCACATCTCTCTTTTTTCTGCTTTAGAAGAAGGAGAACTGATAATCGTTGATGGCCAAAAACATGATGTTTTTGCTATTACAGGTGGATTTTTAGATGTTAACCAAGATCAAGTAACTGTTTTAGCGAATAGTGCCATTAGGGCTAAAGACATCGATATCAGAAAGGTAGAAGAGGCAAAGAAAAAAGCTCAGGAAACAATGAAAAACAAGCTCTCTGAGAGAGAATATAAACTAGCTGAGGCAGATTTAAGAAAAGCCATCCTAGAGCTGAATATCGCTAAAAAAAGACGACATCATTCTTCTACACCTAATTCCTGTTCTGTGAGCTTACCACCTTTAATTTCAGTGAATTTTTCTTCTA
>CAZHLX010000064.1:0-3383 GCA_964533345.1 uncultured Pseudomonadales bacterium | reverse complement strand
GATCTGCTCTGACAGAGCTCAAAACTCATGAGTGGTTTATCGGAAGGGGACTATTCACTTACTCATCTCCAATAGAAAAAAGCCAAACTTTCTGGCCAAATACAGCTCATTTCTCTAATAATTTATTTGTTTTCTTGATTAACTCAGTGGGAATAATTGGCTTAGGGCTATCCTCGGTAATTTTATTTAGAGTAGGAAGTTTTCTATACAAGCGTGATATTTATGTCTTAGCTGCCTTTATTGCTATCTTGATTCACTCACAGTTTAATCACACCCTTTTTCAGCCTTTCATTTGGCTATGGCTAAGTAGTCAGATCTTGACTATAGGGAAGAGTTCTAGAACCTAAACTTAACTAGGATTTCTTTTTCAGAGGTATTACCGCCCTTGTCTTCAACTTTAAACTTAAGAGTGTTATCACCTTCTTCTAACTTAAAACTCATCGAGAATGAGCCATCAGATCTGGCATAAACTAAACGATCGTTGATAAAGACTTTTGATTGGGGATCAGTTGTGCCTTTAATCGTAGTTATTTGATTTTTTCTAAGTTCTATCGTGCTTCCATCTTCAGGGCTCTCTATCTCAATTTCAGGAGCTTCAGTATCTAGTGAGACTTGATATTCTCTTGTCTGAACCGACTCATTTCCAGCTTCATCGATACTAAATACTGCTAGAGCATTCTCACCCTCAGTTAGATCAACTTCAAAGTCAAACTCACCTTCATCATCTATCTCTACCTCTGCTTGTTGCTCACCATTTACCACTAGCACTACCTGACTGTTTGCTTCGCCAACACCTGATATGGGTAAAGTAGCACTGTTAGTAGCAGAGACTGGGGCTGAAAGGATTGGAGTTTGTGGAGGAATCTCATCTGATTCCTCAATCAAACTACCATTTCCATTAAGTAATCCGTCAGCTAATCTAATGAACTGAGGCATAATAAAGAAAATAAAGGCTGCTAGTAAAAAGATAGCAGTCAATACAATTAAAACGGTTTGACGAACCATCTGTTGTTGTTTTTTTCTAGATAAGCGAGATCGTGACATATTTTGATTATACCTAATTTTTGAGCCTGCGGTCGGAGTCGAACCGACGACCTACGGTTTACGATACCGTTGCTCTACCAACTGAGCTACGCAGGCGGATAATAAACCCTTAGGCTATGGAGCGGCGAACGGGGCTTGAACCCGCGACCTTCTGCTTGGGAAGCAGATGCTCTACCAACTGAGCTATCACCGCTGGTAAGCTCATTGTATCAAAATAATCATCAACTATAATATGAAAGAATGAAAGTTATTTCTCAATCTGAATCAATCTTTGTTCAAAGAGATGACAACTCCAAAATAAATTACTTTCTCTTCGATGAGTATGAAGTTCATTATGGAGAGATAGCTCCAGGAGTTAAACAACCTTGGCACAGCCATCAAACTATCAATGAGACTCTATTCATTATTGAGGGGCAGATTGAGCTTCATTTCTTAGAAAAAGGTGAGAAAAAATCTCAAATAGTTGGCCCAGGAAATGTAATCCAGGTGGAGAATACTCCTCATACATTTATCAATTCTTTTGACCAAGACTGTAAAATGGTCGCATTTAGATTTATCCCTGAAGGAAAATTCAAACAAGACATTATTAAACAAGATAAGGTGCTCTACCCAGAGTATGATTAAAAATATGAAAATTAAGTCTATCCTCTCCAAGATCAATCAAGAAGAAGTCAGAAATGACAACTACCTACACTTGACTTCAAATGAAGCCCAAATGTCAGAAATAGCAAGAACGTTTTTAGGTTCCAAATTATCTGAGAGATATTACTTTGGTGGAGGAGAGAATAGTAAAATCGATATGGGACCATTTACTGCACTAGGATTCCCGGGTATTGAAGAACTAATTACTCAAGCTGAAGAAGCTGCAAAAGAGATGCTTAGTGCTGATAGTGTAAATCTCAATTGTCTATCTGGAGTTCATGCAATGATGTGCTCCATTCTCTCTACTACAGAGCCTGGAGATACAGTTATGACTGTTAGTGCTCCTGACGGGGGACACTTTGCAACAGTAGGTATCCTAGAGAGAATCGGTCGCAAACATGTCTTTGCTGAGTTTGACCAAGATAATCTTCGATTTGATGCTCAAAAAATCGCTGATATATTCAAGGAGACTGGGGCCAAAGCCTTCTACATGGATGTTTCCTACTATCTAAATCCTCATAATCTCAGAGAACTTAGAGAAGCTTTAGGAGATGATGTCATCATTATCTATGATGCCAGTCATACTATGGGTTTGATCATGGGAGGAATTTTTCAGTCTCCACTTACAGAAGGAGCTGATGTAATCAGTGCTAATACTCACAAAACTTTACCAGGACCTCAAAAAGGGATGATTGCTTTTAGGGATAAGGAGTTGGGAGATAAAGCTAACTCAATTATTAATGGCTGTCTTTATTCTAGTCCACACACTCACCATCTAACTGCTCTAGCAACTACTATTCTAGAAATGAAAGAGTTTGGACAGGAATATGCTCAGCAAGTAGTTCAAAACTCAAATGATTTAGCCCAAGCTTTAGTTGATTTGGGCTATAAGGTTAGGAAAGCTAATACTGGCAGATACTCAGAGAATCATCAGGTTCATTTGTTTACAGAGGAAGTTGGTGATTATAAAGAGCTTTATGATGGATTGTTTAATAACCATTTAGCATTCAATTTTGACAAGCCACTGGGTGGGGGAACATTCATCAGGATTGGGACTCAAGAGGTAACTAGAAGAGGAATGAAGAAACAAGAGATGCAACAGATTGCTGAGTTTTTAGATAGGTCATTCAAAGGTGAGGATATTAAAAATGAAGTAATTGAGTTTAACTCAAAATATAAAAAGATTCATTTTTCGTTTGATTAAAAAGAAAAAGCCACCCTTTGAAAGGGGTGGCTTAAATCTTGTTTTATATAATAAGTTATTCTTTTTCAGGAATGCTTTTATAAAGTTCTTCAATAACTTCATAAGGATCATCCTCACCGATATTAATTAATATGCTCATATCGGCACCTAATTCAATAAGACTTTTCGCATCATCTTCAGCTAACGCTATATTGAGAATTGGTCCTCTACGGACGACCTCAAATGTATAGCCCAAATGTTCGCCTACTTCTACTACTTCTCTGTTTGACAAATTCATATATTCACCTCTGAACTAATCTAATTCAACACAAACGGTATCTCCGCTTATGTAAAAGCTTGATCAGTCCAAAAAAACATACTGAAAAATAAATAATCTATTAAAGAACAAGTTTTTTAGTTAAATAAAGAAAAAATCTTTGCGCTAAGCAAAGAATTTCTTTATGACTAACTACATACTATTATATCAAAAAAATATTAATATTTCAACAATTAT
>CAZHLX010000063.1:0-3427 GCA_964533345.1 uncultured Pseudomonadales bacterium | reverse complement strand
AAAAAACCATCAAAACTATTAATAAAAATTGATTTATTCCTAAAAAAGTATCTAAAAACTGCGTTTTATCTATTCTTATGAAATCAAGTAAAAATCTAATAAAAGAATAGTAAAATACATATAAAGAAATTGGTTTTCCAGTGCCGATACTAAAACCCGAAAGAAATTGTTTTTTGCTATTGACCCAAACTGTTCCAGCAAAAACTAAAAGGAGAATCATTTCATATAAAAATAGTGGGTGAAAATAAGAAAATGATTCATAGCCATTAATCCTATTTGCTGGATTAATAAATATCTTCCATGGAACTGAGGTTGGTCTCCCATATAATTCTTGATTAAAATAATTTCCCCACCGACCAATGGCCTGAGATATAGGCAAACCAAAAATAGTAAGATCCAAAAAGGTAATAAATTCAGAAAAATCTTTTTTAACAAACTTAAAAACCACAACCCCAGAGATAACCCCACCTATCATTCCACCAATAATACTCATCCCCCCCTCCCAAATTTTGAGAGCAGCTAACATATCAAATCTATAAAAAGAAAATTCCATCATTACATGATGAAAACGAGCTCCAATGATTCCACCAATTAAAATAACCCAGAAAAAAAGATGGAAATCTTTAATATTTAAACCATGTCGTTTGACTTGAATCTCAACCAGCCATAGACCAACTACAATGGCGATCCCAATAATCAAACCATAAAGATGAATCATTGTCGAAGATAATCTTTATACCTATTTATTTTATTCAAACTAGTCTCAACTTGTTCCTGAAAAAGCAAATCTTCACGGAAATATTTTTTAAGAGTAATAAGAACTAGATCTATTTCACCCACTGTAACTTCAGGACCAAAAACTAAAATATCATTACCTGCTAAGACTGCAGCCACAGCTCTCTCTGCCAGAGGCAGCAGTTCATCTTGCTCAGCTATATACCCAGCTGATTCCATATCAAGAGCATCAGAAAAAATCAGGGAAGTTAAGAAATTGCCGGTCAAATCTTCTACACAATCTCTATTTAAAGAACAAGGCTGCCCTTCATAAAAGTTTTTAACTCCAACATGAGTCGACATTACTCCCATAATAGGATAGGAACTTAACAGTTCTTGAAATATCTCTAACTCTGGCTCTGTTACCTCTACTTCATCATAGTAATGATGTAGATCCTTAGAGACACTACCAATCCCAGGGAAGTGCTTAATCACTGAAAATATTTTTTGTTGACCAAAGGCTTCAATAAACTCTTGAGATCTCAATGTAGTGACTGTTGGATCTGCAGAACAGATTCTATTTTTCAAAACTGCACTCTGACTAGCTATATCTACTACTGGAGCAAAAACCATCTCTATGCCAACCTCAGCCAACTCTTTGGCGGAAACAGTCAATAAATCATTCCTCTTTTCTTTCTCTAAGGCACAGAATGATTTCCAACTTGGTAAGACTGTGAACCCTTGACCAGATAACCGTTGAACTGATCCACCCTCATGATCTACCACAATGATGGGTTTAGACTTCTGATCTAGATCTTGAGTAACATCCTTAATTGCTAAACTAGCTGCTGAGCTAGAAATTTTTTCACCAAATAAAGCAACTGCCCCTGGATTATTCTTAGCAATCCAAGCCAAGGAAGTAGATTCGGTGCTAGCTTTTTCTTCAACTAGATATGGGAAAGCAATAAGTTGTGCTAAGTCTTTCTCAGTTGCTTTTGGTAATTCTGCTTGAGTGTCATCAACAATCTCTGCTCCTATCTCACCCACGTCTTGGATGTCTCTAAGTGCCTCAGACTTATCAGCAAAAGGCTGAGCAAAATAGTTATAACCCAGAAGAGAAGCAATAATTGCTAGTACAAAAAGAAAAACTACAGTTGAACGAGGCATTATTTCTTTTTCAACCTTTCTTTTTTCAATTCTTTTAATTTCCACATAAACAATCTAGCTTTACTTCGAGCATGATCTGCATCAATTACAAACCTCCGAGCTGCTTCTAGTAAACCTCGATCTTCATTTTTAGCTAGTTTTATATAAAGACTTTTATGCTTTAGGTCATCTAGCTCAACTGCTAATCGGTAACCAAAATCCTGAAATTCTCGACTAATATACTTCCCAGATTCTCCGACTTGATAGTTATCAAATAATGACCCCAGGGATTGAAAGCCTTTATTTCTCTTTTTTTTCTGATCTTGATTAGAGTTACTCATGATAGATGGTGCTCTTTAATTAAAAGACCTAATAAGACTCCTATCGCAGCAATAATAAACAGAGCTGACCAAGGATCACCCAATACTAAGAACAGGCTCCCCACAACTAACCAAAACAAAATCGCGCCAAAACTAACCATCAACTCTCGATAAACAAAGTAAGATAGAGCTTGGCTGCCTTTGCCTCGTTTATACAAAATAGAATCAAAAAATATTGAATAAAAGTTGTTTGTTAAACGATCAATAGTATCAATGACTGCAATATGCCAAAAGGATACCACCTGGCTTCTTAAGATCCATAATAATGAGAGCAATCCCCCCGATAGATAGAATGGTTTTTTACTTTTTTGATGGTCTATGTAAAAACCAACTCCAAAGCTAACCATCATCGCTAAGAATAGCGATAGTGTGTAGAGAAAACCAACTCGATCAACAGAACCCAATATTAAAAATATATAAAGTGGCCAAAAAACTAAAGTGGCATCATTTAAATATCTGCCTGCTTGGGAAACAGCTAGTCTTAAGAAAGATCTTTCCTTTAACCATCTTCTAAATTCCTTCCAACTGACCTTGTCCCTCTCTTTTTTAATATCCATTTGCAGTGCAAATAACATACAGATTAACACTCCAACCAAACCCACCATAAATAAAGATTGAAAACCAAAATTAACTACTAACAACCCTCCCAGAGCTGGAGCAATTGCTTGGGCCAGCTGTAAAAAGAAATGTAACAATCCTAGATCCTCACCCATGTGACGACTCAAAGTAAACTTAGAAATTAAAGTAAAGTATGAGTTCCAAAAAAAGTTTGTTTCTAAGCCATTGATAAATGCTGCCACCAAGATCAATAATCCAGGATTAGGCTTGATGTACAACAAAGATAAGAACAATCCAAATAAACTAAAACCCATCAGCATTGCTTTCTGATACCCAACTTTAACAATCAATTTTCCGATCCCAATTCCAGTCAATAAAACTGTTATTCGGTGAACCAAATAAAAGAAAACTAACAACAAAGCACCTTTCTGTAATTCTCCCCCAGGAATAAAATTCCAAAAGGGATCAGCAGATCCCTGTTGATAAAGATAGATTGGTAGAAAAAAAACAGCCAGCTTCATCACTAAATCACGAGTAACTCTCAGTCCATAAAGCATGCTGAGATTCTTTGATTTATCAATATTAAAATGAGGAAGATGAAGATGATGTTCTCTGGTTCTAGGCATAAT
>CAZHLX010000062.1:0-3478 GCA_964533345.1 uncultured Pseudomonadales bacterium | reverse complement strand
ACCTAATACTGATGATAATCGTGAGGCACCTAGTATTGGAATCATTAACTATCTGCAAAAAGAAGGAGCGATCATCACTGGCTTTGATCCTAAAGCTAAATGGATTGGTGACACAAACAACTTTACTCAAAAAGAATCCTTGGAGGAGGCAGTTGAAGCAGCTGATGTAATTATCTCAGTCATTGAGTGGCCTGAAATTGTTTCTTTTGATTTCTCAGAAACAAAGGCTGATAAAGAACAGTTCTTCATAGATGGTAGAAATCAATTTGATCCTCAAGTTATCAAAAAATGGGGTTATAAATATCTAAGTATTGGCCGAGGATGAATAATATGAAACAGCCTACTATTTTAATCACAGGAGGCACTGGTTTTGTTGGCTCTCACTTAGTGGAAGCCTTGTTAGAGTTGGGGCATGAGAATATTCACGTCACTAGTTATTCTGACAAGACAAATCTCGTTCATCAACTTTTACTTGATACACAAATTCATAAAATTAATCTTACAGATCAAGAAAGTACATTTAAATTAATTAAGGAAGTCCAGCCAGATCAGATATATCACCTAGCTTCTTTGGCTGCTGTAGGAAAAAGTTTTGAAAACACTAAAGAAGTTCTGGATAACAACACACAGCTGCAACTCAATATTTTAGAAGGAGTTAAGCAGTTTTCCCCTCAGACTAGAATCCTAGTAATTGGGAGTGCAATGGAGTATGACCTTACCAATGAGCATCCTCACCATGATGTAAACGCTGTAAGTGAGACCTATCCTCTTGGGCCAGCCAGTCCCTATGCTGTCTCCAAAGCAATGCAAGACTTACTCAGCTTTTCTTATGCTCAAAGTTTTGGTTTAGACATCGTAATTGCCAGACCCTTTAATCATATTGGCGAAAGACAGTCACCAGATTTTGCGATCTCTACTTTTGCTCAACAAATTGTAGAAGTTGAAAATCAAAAACAAGCCAAAATAAAAGTGGGAAATTTGACTGCAATCAGAGATTTTACTGATGTTAAAGATATGGTGAAAGCTTATATTTTATTGATGGAAAAAGGACAAGCAAAACAAACTTATAACATTGGAACTGGACAAGGGTTTACTATTCAACAAGTTTTAGATATGTTAATACACTTAGCAAAAGTAAAAATTGAGGTTGAAATAGACTCATCGAGAATGAGACCATCAGATATACCAATTGCAGTTGCTAACCCAGAAAAGATTAAACGTTTGGGATGGCAACCAAGTATTAACTTAGAAAAAACATTAGAAAGAGTATTATCATACTGGAGAGCACAATCATGAAAAAAGCTTTTATCACTGGCATTACCGGCCAAGACGGTTCTTATTTAGCTGAACTTTTATTAGATAATGGGTACAAAGTCTATGGATTAACCAGAAGGACCAGTACTCAAAATTTTGCTCGTATCCAACACATTACTCATCATCCAAATCTAAAACTAATCTCAGGAGATCTAGTTGATCAACACTCTTTAACTAATCCGATTAAAGAAATCCAGCCTGATGAAGTCTATAACTTAGCTGCTCAATCTTTCGTTCAAGCCAGCTGGGAACAACCAGTTTTAACTGGAGACTTCACCGCAATTGGAGTGACCAGAGTTTTAGAAGCCATTCGGTTGGCCTGTCCTAAAGCTAAATTTTATCAAGCAAGTTCTTCAGAGATGTTTGGTAAAGTTAGAGAAGTCCCACAATCTGAAAACACACCTTTCTATCCTCGATCTCCTTATGGAGTAGCTAAGGTGTATGGTCATTGGATTACTGTTAATTATCGAGAATCTTACGATATGTTTGCTGTCTCTGGAATCTTATTTAATCATGAATCACCTCGCAGAGGTCTTGAGTTTGTAACCAGAAAAATCGCTAATGCAGTTGCCAGAATCAAATTGGGTAAACAAGAGTTTGTTGAGCTGGGCAATCTCGATGCAGAGCGTGATTGGGGTTATGCCAAGGATTATGTCGAAGCAATGTGGTTGATGCTTCAACAAGATAAACCAGAAGATTTTGTTATTGGAACTGGAGAGACCCACTCTGTGAGAGAGTTCTTACAACTTTCTTGTAAAGCCGCTGGCATCAATGACTGGGAGTCTGTTTACAAACACAACAAAGATTTTGACAGGCCTGCTGAAGTTGACCAACTAATTGCTGATCCTAAAGAAGCTCAAGAAAAACTTGGCTGGAAACCTTCAGTTACCTTTGAGGAATTGGTTACATTGATGGTTGAGGCTGAGATAGAAAGAGAACAAAAAATCAGCGAATGAAGAAGGCCATAGTTATCATCCCTACCTATAATGAAAAAGATAATATCGAAGTAACTATCGATAAGGTTTTTGATGTTTTTGAAAATATCAAAAGCTGGCAGATGCATATCTTAGTAGTTGATGATACATCTCCAGACAAAACCTATGAGCTTGTTAAAAAGATCCAAAAGAGAAAAAGATATTCCAAAAATCTTCACCTTTTAATCAATAAACAAAAGGCAGGCTTAGGAGGAGCATATCTCAGAGGGATGGCAAAAGCTTTTGGAGATCTCAAGGCTGATGTGGTTTTTGAGTTTGATGCAGACCTCTCACATGATCAAAGTAAGATTCCTCTCTTCCTAGAGAGAATTGATCAAGGAGATGAGATGGTTTTGGGGTCACGGTATATAGCTGGAGGCGGAATTCCTGATGATTGGGGTGCCCATCGTAAGGCTCTTAGTATCGTAGGGAATTTGGTAGCTCGAACCATCTTGACTGATTTCTCTATCCGTGACTGGACTTCTGGATACAGGGCTATTACCAAAAAAGTCTATGATGCTGTTCATGAAGAGATGACATCAGAGAAGTTTGCAGGCTACACCTTTCAGATCGGCTTTTTACATAAAGCAAAAAGTAAAGGCTTCAAAATAAGTGAAGTCGCGTATAAATTTAAGGATAGAACGCATGGCCAATCAAAGATCGGCCCAGAATACATTAAAAATGCGCTATCATATTTAATAAAGATGAAAATTCAAACCATTCTCAACCACCGTATTTTTAAGTTTTTAGTTGTAGGAGGAGTTGGCACACTAGTGCAGTTAATCTCTCTACAAATTTTCAGGGCAATTGTGCCGGAGTTTGATTGGTGGATTGTCACTGGATTTGTTTTTGCCACCTTTCTAAGTATTGAAACAGCCATTACTTCTAACTTTATTCTAAATAACGCCTGGACATTTGCTGATAGAAAGATCAAAGCAAATAAGATTCCTGGACAGTTCCTTAAGTTTAATGTTACTTCGGCTGGATCAATCTTAATTCAGTTAATAGTGGCAACTATTGGACAAAGAACTTTTGGCCTATTTACCCTTTTGACTCTTCCCATTATCAATTTTGATTTTGACACTGGCACTCTTTACGTAATGATCGGAATTGTTTTAGGTCTATTCTGGAACTTCTTTGCTTACAATACTTTTATCTGGAAAAAGAAAAAGAAATAAACTTAGGCATTC
>CAZHLX010000061.1:0-3508 GCA_964533345.1 uncultured Pseudomonadales bacterium | reverse complement strand
GAGCTGGGTTCATTGGTGCTAATTTTATTCATTATTGGCTAAAAAAATATCCTGAGTCTAACTTAATAAATCTAGATGCTCTTACTTATGCTGGAAACTTAGAGAATTTAAGCAATGTTGAAGATCAGCCTAATTACAGATTTGTCCAAGGAAACATTCTAGATCGAGAGTTAGTAGATGAATTAATGAATGGGGTTGATGCAGTAGTACATTTTGCAGCTGAATCTCATGTAGATAGATCTATCCTAGAACCAGCTATTTTTCTGGAGACAAATGTCATTGGGACTCAAGTCTTGTTAGAAGCAGCTTTGAAACATAAAGTAAAACGTTTTCACCATATCTCAACTGACGAAGTTTTTGGTTCTTTGGAGCTTAACTCTAGTGAAAAATTCAATGATCAAACTGCCTACGACCCTCGTAGTCCATACTCTGCTAGTAAAGCAGCCTCTGATCACTTAGTTAGAGCCTATGGAGAAACATTTGGTCTCCCTTTTGTAATTACTAATTGCTCTAATAACTATGGTGAGTATCAGTTTCCAGAAAAATTATTTTCTCTTTCTATAACCAACTTGATTGAGGGCAAAAATATTCCTGTTTATGGGGATGGAAAAAATGTCAGAGACTGGCTTTATGTCCAGGATCACTGCAGTGCGATTGATGCAGTTCTACACCAGGGAGAAAATGAAGAGACTTACTTGGTAGGTGGATTAACTGAAGACATCTCTAATTTAGAGATTGTAAAAATGATTATTAAGATCATGGGAGAATCTGAAGATAAGATAGAATTTGTTAAAGATAGACCAGGTCATGATCGACGTTACAGCGTAGACTGGAGTACTTTAAATAATAAATTAGGTTGGCAACCCTCAGTTACTTTAGAAGAAGGTCTGACTAAAACAATTCAATGGTACAAAGATAATCAATCCTGGTGGCAACCACTTAAAGAAAAGTCACAGGACTTTTATAACAAGAACTATCAACAGAAAGATTAGCCATGAATGTAATTCAGTATGATCCAGAGCAAGCAAAAGCTGTCACAGACGTTTTTTTTAAAACTCCATTCAAGGGGATGTACTACATGCCACTCAAAGTTTGGTCAGATGAAAGAGGGTTCTTCGTTGAGATGGGCAGAATGCCAGAAGTTGAAGAATTGACTGGAGAATCATTCTCTATCGCCCAACTTAATCTAAGCTCTTCAAAAAAAGATGTTGCTCGTGGCTTTCATGCTGAGGGCTGGAACAAGTTAGTTACTGTCACTTCTGGGACCGCTCTCTGTGCTTGGGCAGATATTAGAACTGATTCTGATACTTTCGGCCAAGTTTTCTCGATGAAACTAGGAGATGGTGATGATGCTAATTTTGGAAGTATGTACATTCCTAAAGGAATTGCCAACTCATTCCTGGTTCTAGAAGGACCCATGCTTTATTCATATGCAGTTGACTGTCTATACAAGGACAGAGATATCTCCGGTGATGTGGCGATTTCTTTATTCGATGAAGATTTAGGGATGCAGTGGCCAATAGATAAAGATAAAATTGTTGTCTCGCAAAGAGATATTGATACCACTACCCTTAGGGAAAAATATCCAGAAAAATTTTAAGGAGCAGCTCATGAAAAAAACACCCATACTAACTACCGGATTAACTGGGCTGGTGGGATCACGTATTAAAGAAATGTTTGATGATAATTATGAATTCTTTAACATGGACCTAACAGTTGGTGTAGATATTACTGATAAGGCAAAGGTTGAAGAGTTTGTTCAACAACATCCAGCAAAAGTGATGATCCATCTAGCAGCTTATACCAATGTTAATGGGGCCTATGAACAAACAAATGATAAATCTGGAGTTTGTTATCAAGTTAATGTTGAAGGAACAAAAAATATAGCTGAAGTTTGTCAGGAAAATGATATCTACTTAATTCATATCTCAACTGATTTTGTTTTTGCAGGAGACAAAGATGACTACTATCTAGAAACAGAACAACGCAATCCCATTGAATGGTATGGTCAAACTAAATCCTGGGCTGAGGAAGAGGTAGAGACAACCCTAAAGAACTATGTTATCGCTAGAATTGGCTACCCCTTTAGAGCCAAGTTTGAAGCAAAACCAGATATAGTTGCCAAAACAAGGCAAGGATTGGCTGAAGGAACTCTCTACCCTCAATTTACAGACATGACCTTTACTCCAACCTATATTGACGATATAGCTCGAGTAATAGATCAGATGATTCAAAAACAACCCCAGGGTATTTACCATCTTCATGGCTCAAGTTCTGTTTCTCCTTTTGAGTTAGCACAGAAGGTAGCACAAGCCTTTGGATTTGATCCAGAGAGCATTAAAAAGGGTAGTTTAGAAGAATATCTTAAAACCACAGAACGACCTTATCAAAAAACTTTAAAAATGAGTAACCAAAAGGTCCAGGATGAATTAGGAATTAAGCTAATGACTTTTGATGAAGCTCTTGCTGATATTAAGAAGCAGCTAGACTAAAGAAATAATATGAATGAACAAATAGGCTTCTCACAAGAAAAAAGTATGTTTGTTGAGCATGTAGCTAGCCATCCTGATGGAATTGACCTTATTGGATTATTGTTGTTTGGCCAACAGAATGAGCTCACTAACCTAGAATTAGCTTTGAAGATAGCTGAAGAAGAAGGTTTGATCACTTACAAGGAAGAAGAAGATAAGTATTTCCCAGTTTCTGAAACTAGCTAAGATCAGGTCGTCTGTTTTTGGTCTTTTTATCAGCCTGATCCTGACGCCATTGGTCTATTTGAGCGTGATTTCCTGATAATAAAACTTTTGGCACCTTTTCTCCGTCATACTCTTCGGGCCTAGTGTACTGTGGGACACCTAATTTTCCAGAACTAAAAGAATCAGTTGGAGCGGAATCTTTATGACCAAGCACCCCTGGAATGAGCCTAATTACACTATCAGCTACTACCATTGCTGGGATCTCCCCTCCAGAGAGGACATAATCCCCAACTGATAGCTCCAAGTCTACATAATTTCGAACTCTCTCATCAAAGCCTTCATAATGTCCTGCTATTAATATCAATCCTGATCCTTTAGCAAAATTTTCTGCCTGTGATTGAGAGTACTTCTCTCCCTGAGGAGTAAGTAGCACTACTTGAGCAGCTTGATTTCGTTCTTTAAGAGATTTTATTGCCGCATGTATAACATCTACCTTTAGAACCATTCCTGGCCCACCCCCAAAGGGACGATCATCAACTATCTTGTGTTTATCTACAGCCCAATCTCTTAAATTATGAACCCTGATCTCTATAAGATCAGCCTCTTGAGCTCGTTTGATAATGCTGTGCTGAAAAACATCAGTAAACATTTCTGGAAAGAGAGTTATTATATCTATCTGCATAGTCTGGATAATTTTACCATCTAAGCTATGATATTATTAAGTCTATGAAAATTGCCTGTATTGGAACCGGTTTTGTAGGTGTTGTAACAAGTGCTGTCTTTGCTTCTCATGGACATGAAGTCATTGGTCT
>CAZHLX010000060.1:0-3591 GCA_964533345.1 uncultured Pseudomonadales bacterium | reverse complement strand
AAAATCTTTTATCTTTTGAGCGTGCCAAAGCCAGGTAAAATCATCGGAAAAAAAATAGCCAAATGGCAAAACCCAGGCAAAAATTAAGAGCCCGATAATTAAAAAGAATACTAAAACTTTGTTAGAATTCATACACTCAGTATACCAGAAATATTATTTATTATAAATCCTCCAGGCCATTTCTATTAATTTAACACTATCAATAGAATTGAGATATTTTAATTTATCAGCGACTTTAATATCTATCCATTCCGGCAGATCAGCATATTCTTGTTCTTCTTCGTCAAGATTATCTTTGGATATCTGACCACCGACTTCTTTTACTAAATAATAAATCAGGGGGCAATTCCAGTTTTCATGCTTATGTCCCTTGGAATGAGTTGGTTTAAAAAATGAGGTCTGGCAATAAATTGGCTGAAGTAATTCAACCTCTAAACCAGTTTCTTCAATAAACTCCCTCTTCAAAGCCTCCTCAATGGTTTCATCAATATTAATTCCACCGCCGGGAAAATCATAACCATCCCATTGTTTGGAAAGTAAGATTTTATTTTCTTTAAATAATACCCCATAGACCGAAGGTCGGAATATTATTTTATCGGAACTAATTTTAAAACGCTTGTCTTGTAAATCGTGAAATTCTACTGTTCTCTTCATGGCTAATTATTTATTTTTTAAAGCTCTGGCAATCGCTGCTCTAGGATCTCTAAGATTAAGAACAACAAAATGTTTTATCATTGCGTCGTCAACATCATAATTATCCTGATATTCCACTCTTAACTCGGCGATGGTCTGCAATATTTTATCCATAGTTGCTTTAGGGTTTATTGTATTAGAAACTGCTAGACGCTTAATCACCCACTCATCAGCATCAGGGTGATCTTGATACTCTGCTCTGAGTTTCTGGATTTGAGTTAAAGCTCTTTCCATGGCGGCTTTAGGATTTTTATTATGGATAGCAATTTGCTTAATCATTGACTCGTCAACATCAGGATGGTCTTGGTAGTCTGTTCTTAGTTCTTTGATTCGGCCTAGAATTTTTTCCATGGCTGCTTTAGGATTTTTATTGCGGGTAGCTACTTGTCTTATCATGCCGTCACCTACATCAGGGTGATCCTGATACTCTACTTTTAATTCTTCGATCTGAGCCAACACTTTTTCCATAGTAGCTTTGGGGTCTTTGTGGTGGGTAGCAATTTCTTTAATCATCCAGTCACCAGCTTCTGGGTATTCTTCTCTAAGTTTTTGAATACTAGCTAAAGCTCTTTCCATGGCGGCTTTAAAATTTCCAGGATTACTAAGAGCTAGTTGTTTTATTATGGAATCATCCGCATCAGGATGGTCTTGGAATTCTTGTCTTAATTCAGCTATGGCTTGTAAAACTCTTTCCATGGCTGCTTTAGGATTTCGGGGGTTGGTGATAGCTAATTGTTTTATTGTGCGCTCATCAGCATCAGGATGGTCTTGGAATTCTGCCCGTAGTTCCTGAATATAGCCTAGGGTTCTTTCAATAACACTTCGAGGATCTTTGTGGTGTATAGCAAAACGCCTAATCATTCCATCGTCAACGTCCGGATGATCCTGATACTCTGCTCTTAGTTCTTGGATATGAGCTATAGCTCTTTCAACAGCAGCTTTAGGGTTTTTAGCATTATCAACAGCAAAAACCCTTATCATCCAGTCCTCAATATCAGGATGATCCTGATACTCTGCTCGTAATTCTTCCATGGCCTGCAAAGCTTTTTCAACAGCGGCTCTGGGATCTTTTCTGTTAATTGTAAGTTGTCTAATCATACCATCACTAACATCTGGATTGTCCTGATATTCCACTCTCAACTCTTGGATATGAGCTATAACTTTAGTAATAGCAATTCTAGCATCATTTGGATTACTAAGAGCTAGTTGTTTAATCATCCAGTCTTCAACCTCTGGGTGATCCTGATATTCTATTCTTAGTTTGGCTATAGCTCGTAAAGATCTTTCTAGGGCTGCTTTAGGATTTCTAGGATTACTAGTCACTAATTTCTTAATCATCCAGTCTTCAACCTCTGGATGGTCTTGGTATTCTATTCTTAGTTCCCCCAATTGAGTCAGAGCTTTTTCAATCGCTGCCTTAGGATCTGTAGGATAACCAACTGCAAAAATCTTAATCATGCTATCAACCACATCCGGATGATCTTTGTATTCTTCTCTGAGCTCTACCATAGACTGCAGAGATCTTTCAATCGCTGCCTTAGGATCTGCAACATTATGGACTGCAAAACGCTTTATCATGCCCTCATCAACATCCGGATGATCCTGATACTCTGCTCTTAGTTCTTCAATTACAGCTATGGTTCTTTTAATCGCTGCTTTGGGATCTCTGGGATTACCAATGGCAAAACGATTTATCATACCACTGCCAATATCGGGGTGATCTTGGTACTCTGCTCGTAGTTCCTGAATTATATTAGCCGGCAAAATATACATTCTCCTGGCAACATTCAACATAATACTCGGCCTTTCAACAATACCTTTGTCTCTATCTTTTTTAAATTTAGATAAAGTGCTTCTAAAATTCAGTGCATAAGCACCAACTACCGCTTCTACATCTTCTAAACTTGACTGATCCTCTAAAATACCAGCTCTATAAGCACTTTTTATATTATACTTTAAGCCAGTTTCAAACTCTTTTTTGGCTGTAGCTGGATTGATATTAAGCTCTTCTAAAAATCTGTTTATAGCTACTTCGTTTTCCTGCCCCTCTTCTGTCTGCCTCATTTCTCTTAAAGATGAAGTTGCTTCTCGCATTAACATATCCAAGCCCTCAGACTCTCTGCCCACTGGCAGTGCTTTTTGTTCTCTTATAGTGTCTTGTAATTCTAATTCACTTTTTGATCTATTAAAATCCATATAAAAACTCCAATTAATTATACTTCTATTTTTTCTGGATTAAGTTGTTCCAGCTCTTGTTGTGAATTAATACCTATTCCTCTTAATCTCTTTTCTTCTATTGTACTATTAGCAAATAAGGTTATGTGTGGCATCGGTGTAGCTAACTCTGTACCCAGTAGTGCATTTAATCTTTGATAAAACTCGTCCAGTCCCTCGATGGTTATTGATTGAATTATAGATTGCCGCTCTTCGTAAGGATCTCGGTCATATTCTTTCTTAATAAAAAAATATTCCGGCACAAAACTTATTGACCAATTTATTTCAGTAGCTAGGTTCTCTATAGCTCTAATTTTTTCTTGCCTGGCAGCTGAATCAAGCTGGCTTAATGATTCATTAACCAATGTACCGCCTTTGGTGCCAATAACTGTAAAATGAAATTCTTGCTTTTGATGCAAACCTCTTTGTTCGGCAACACTTTTAACTTTTTCTGTTTCAACTAATTCGCTTTTGATATCTAAAAGTAGGCTGATTTTTTCAGCATCAAACCTTGGCTCAATATCTTCATTTGGATTAAATTGTTCTATTCTTGGTGACATAAATGCAGTATATCAAAAAACCACTCCTTGATAAAGCGGCTTCTTGAGTATCTAAATCATCAAAATTAGTAAATAAAAAATGGCAGTCGGATATTAAAAATTTTTGGAAAGGTAAGATTGAAAG
>CAZHLX010000059.1:0-3709 GCA_964533345.1 uncultured Pseudomonadales bacterium | reverse complement strand
TCAGTCTCAATTCCCAGCTGAGCTTCACACAAATACTCTTTATCTTGCTTCATGAGCAGCGATAATTGTGTTCTTTAACTCCAAATCAGGACCAGATCATGCTCTCCATATTAAAATCTGCGCCATTGATGACAATCGATTACTTTTTGGTGGCTCTAATATTGATGACCACTACTTGAAATGGCGAGACAGTAATTTTCTATTAACTGGACATTTTAACCAAAGGTTTCACCTTATCTATGACTATTTATTACTTCAGACCAAAGTTTCAACTCCTAAGTTAAAGCAAAAATCAACTTCACTGGCCAAAAGGATATTAACTGGTAAACCCCAGCTCTACTTAAATATAGAACCAAGTTTTGACCAAGTAAAAACCGCTCTTCTAAGCTTAATCAATAACTCACAGACTCAACTTAGAATAATAACTTGGTACTTTTTACCAGATCAAGAAATTCAGTCTGCTCTAATTAAAGCAGTAGATAGGGGAGTGAGAATAGAAATTATTAACTCTGCTAATAACCGTGTTCCAATTACTAATTTACTTAATATTTTTACTAAGCATAAATTAAGAAAGAAACAAATAAGGATCTGGGATTGGCATCAAGACTATCTCCACACTAAACTATATTGGAATGACCAAGATGATATCTTAATGGGTTCAGCTAATTTTGACTATTTTTCACTTAATAAGTCATATGAGATACTCATTAAACTTAATAACCCTAAAATAACTCAGAAAACAAACCATTATTTTAATAAACTTATAAAAGAAATAAACACACATGAGTAAACCCGCCTCTATTTCAGTAGTAATTCCAGCTTACAATGAAGAAAAGTTTCTCCCATCAACACTGCAAGCGCTACTTAAACAAAGTAAATTCCCCCAGGAAATTATTGTTGTTAACAATGCTTCTACAGATGACACAAGGATGATTGCTCAATCATTCATCGAAAAGTTTAAAAATAAAAAAGTTAATTTAAGAGTCATTGATGAACTTGAAAAGGGAGTGGCAAAAACTAGGAATAGAGGGTTTAACGAAGCAAAAAATGAGATTATTGCCTCAACAGATGCCGATTCACAACCACATCCTGACTGGATAATGAACATAGAAAAGCATTTCCTTGAAAAGGATTCTGTTGCTGTTACTGGAAGCATCATCATGACTGATGCTATCTATCCATTTAAAGTTTTAACCAAGTTAGGATACTATCAGTTCCTTAATTTTGTCGGAAAAACTTTCATGGGATTTAGGAGTGTTCATACTGCTAATGCAGCTTTTAGAAAAAAATATTTCTTAAAATGTAATGGGTTTAATGAAGAAATTACATCTCCACTAGATAATGATGATTTTGAAATTTCTAGCAGATTGGTAGCTTTGGGCCCAATTAGATTTGATTCAAAATTGAAAGTTGATGGCTCATTCAGACGCTACAGTTCTTTTACCAAAATATGCTACATCGTCTACAGACGGTGTCGAGCTTGGTTGAAAATATCTCTGAAGAGAAAGAAGTAGCTACAAAAAAAGAGCCATTGCTGGCTCTTTTTTTATTATAAATTTATTTCAATTTAATAACGGCTGTTACCACCTCGGTTGTAACCACCTCGGTCTCCACCACGAGAGTTATACCCTCCGCGATTTCCACCACGATTGTAACCACCACCACGATTTTCACGAGGTTTGCGAGGCTCAGCAACATTTACTCTAAGCTCACGGCCATCATGTTCTTGACCATTTACAGCTTCCATAGCAGCGGCTGCATTTTGCTCTGCTTCTTCACCAGCGAACTTGATAAAAGCAATTCCGCGAGATCGGCCAGAGTAACGATCAGTTACTAGATGTACATCTTCCAATTCTCCATATTCAGAGAACACACTTGTTAAATCATCCTCGGACATACTCCAAGGTAAATTGCCCACAAATAATTTTGATGGGTCTTTTTGAGGGGCGTCATTCATAATGTCCCTACTCCTTCAACTCAGAAAATTCCTGAGTTTATCTAATACTCAGCTTATGAACAAATGTAAAATTTTTATGAAGAGATTAATCTATAATAAGTTTCCAACAAAATGTTCAACAACTAACTCTTATTATACCACCAAATTGAAATAAAACTCTCTCTAACCTTGTATTATGATTAGATTATGACAAACAAAAAAAGCCTCAGCGATGAGGAATTAGTTGTCTTGGTAAGAGAAGAAGATCAAGAGCTCTATGAAGAAATAGTTAAACGCTATCAACAGAAACTGTTTAGGTATGCAGAAACTATTGTTAAAAGCTCAGACCAAGCTGCTGATGTGGTTCAACAAGCTTTCATTAAAGCTTTTACCAAACTACATAGCTTTAATACCAAAAAAAAATTCTCTAGTTGGATCTACAGGATTGTTCATAATGAAGCTATTAATCTAATAAGAAAATATAAAAAAGAACATTCTCTTGAAAGAAATGAGTGGCCAGAAGATATCTTCACTGATAAAAACCAATCTTCAGTTGAAGAGATAATAGAAGAGAAAGAAATTAAAAGAGCTATTAACAAAGCCCTAAATAAACTCTCAATCAATTATCGATCACCATTAACTCTTTTCTATATCGAAGACAAATCATACGAAGAAATTAGCGATATTCTTAAGATACCTACCAGCACGGTTGGAGTTAGAATCAATCGTGGTAAAAAAATACTTGCCCATATTTATCAGCAACAGGAGGACCTATGACAAAAAAAAGAAAGGTTAATAAAAAAATAGATATCAGAAAAAAAGTAATGTCTGAAATTAAATCTGGACATGTAACCATGAAGCCAAGAATTTACTTTTTGGTTGGATCAATTTTAACCGGTTTTGGAATTGCTAGCTCACTGTTTTCTACTCTAGCTATTATTACTTTTACCTTTTTTAGAGTTAGGAGATTTGGTCTCATGGGATTGCTGTGGCAAGGGAAACCACTGTTTGCCCCCATGCCAATTCTAGTCTTAATCTTTAGTCTATTTGCCCTCTGGGGGGGACTTAAACTCATTAAGCGTTGTGAGTTTGCATATAAGTATAACTTTATTTCAATTGTTATCACTGTTATTACATTAGTCTTAACTTTAGGATTCTTATTTGACAATCTAGGAGCAAATAAGCACTTAGAAAGAAACCCTCGACTCAAACCATACTATCAACAAAATCAGCCAGGGTTTTCTCCAAAGCCAGATAAGATGCACCAGCCTCGCCGCTTATATCGTCGTTAAGTTATACTGCATTAGTGAGATATAAAAAGAAGTTTCTTGAAATTTTAAGAATTATTTCAGCTATGGGAGTAGTGTTAATCCACACTACTGCAGACCTGAGTTTTAAATACGGACAGATCTCTAACCTCCAATGGTGGGCAAGCAACCTAATCTCAGCTGCCACCCACTGGGCAGTGCCAATGTTTATTATGATCAGTGGCTATCTGCTTTTATCACCAGAGAAATCTCAAGATTGTCGAAAATTCTATCTCTCCAGAATAAGTAGGCTAGGAATCCCTCTTTTGATTTCAGTCATCTTCTACGCAATTTATCACCATTTTACTCGCCATGACCCTTTGACATTTAGTTTCGTAATTAACAGACTCATCTTTGACCAACCCTACGAGCATCTATATTTCTTAATTGTTTTACTGCAGTTATCGATACTTAGTCCATTCATATCTAAAATAATTAAGCCTCTAACTACCAGAAAAATTGGCTG
>CAZHLX010000058.1:0-4164 GCA_964533345.1 uncultured Pseudomonadales bacterium | reverse complement strand
GATGGCATTCATCCTCTATCACAAGGATAGAGGAATTCTGCCATATTTCTTTAATTAATTAATAACATTAATACATCCAGCTTGTCGCTTTTCAGCCACAGCTGGCAAGCCTTGCTTTTTTCTCTACCAACGGAAATGGGCAAAGGCTTTATTAGAGTCAGCCATCTTGTGACTAGTATCACGACGGTTGATAGCTCCACCTTGATCAGTTAGAGCATCTAGCATCTCAGCAGCCAATTTTTCTGCAAAAGAATGATACTCTTTGTTAGGTCTTTTATTAGCTTCAGTAATTAGCCAACGAAGAGCTAACGAAGAAGCTCGACGAGGTCTAACTGGCATAGGAACCTGATAAGAAGCTCCACCAACTCGACGGGTTCTAACCTCAGTTTGAGGTTGAATTTTCTCTAACACCTCTTCATAAACTTCGAGTGGGTTTCTACCTGTTTTCTCTTTAACTATCTCTAGAGCTTGATAAACCTGTTTTTGAGCCACAGTTTTCTTACCACTCTTCATGGAGCGATTAATTAACTGTGAAACTTTGGTTGACCCATACTTAAGGTCTGGCTTAATATCTCGAGGAGGGAATCGTTTAGTTCTCATAATTTACTTTAACTTTTTTTAACACCATACTTACTGCGGCTGCTCTTACGACCAGCAACACCATCACTATCGTAAACACCACGTACAATGTGATACTTAACACCAGGAAGATCTTTTACTCTACCACCCCTGACTAAAACCACACTATGTTCTGCCAAATTATGACCTTCACCAGCAATATAAGCAGTGACTTCCATTTTATTTGACAATCGAACACGAGCAACTTTACGTAGAGCTGAGTTTGGTTTTTTAGGAGTCATGGTTTTGACTACAGTACAAACCCCTCTCTTTTGAGGATTGTTAGTTTTAACCGGAGAGTTCTTAAGCATGTTAAAGCTACGTCTGAACGCAGTAGACTTAACTCGCTTGACTTTCTGTTTACGACCTTTTCTGACTAGTTGATTAATTGTTGGCATAGAAGCGTGATTGTAACATAAACTAACTTATACATCTATCTTGGCTCTCTCTGGAGTAGTTGGGATCAAACGACCGATGATAACGTTCTCCTTTAATCCGTCAAGATAATCAATAGCTCCTTGAGAAGAAGCATTGGTTAAGACACTCTTAGTGTGTTGGAATGAAGCAGCTGATAACCAAGAGTGAGTATAAAGAGCACTACGAGTAATACCCAGTAACATAACCTTGGCAGTAGCAGGTTCACCGCCACCAGCCATTACATCTTCATTGCCTTCTACTAATTGACTCATTTCAATAACTTCTCCAGTCAAGAACTCAGTATCACCTGGATTCTCGATCTTCACTTTGTCACCCATCTTTCGAGCAATGACTTCAAAGTGCTTATCATGAATGGTAATACCCTGAGATTCATAAACAAACTGAACTTCATCAACTACATGTTGTTGAGTGTGGAGTAAGCCCTGAATCTGCATTAACTCACTAAGGTTAACACTACCAGCAGTCAATCTTTCACCAGCTGCAATCAGATCTCCATCCTCTACAGCCAAAAGAGTATTGTGACTAATCTTATAAGACACTTCCTCTTTTGGTGAAGAAGTAGTTGTGACAGTTACTACCACTTCCTCATCAGTTTCGGTGATTTTAACCTTGCCTGATAACTCAGAGATAATAGATTTACTCTTAGGGTTACGAGATTCAAAAATCTCTTCAACCCTTGGTAAACCCTGGGTCACATCTAGACCAACAATACCACCAGAGTGTTTGACACGCATGGTTAGCTGAGTACCTGGCTCACCAATTGATTGAGCAGCAACAACTCCTACAGGAACACCTAGCTCAACGATCTTGCGGGTGGAAAAATCCCAACCATAACAATGAGCACATAGTCCTTTGGTAGCCTCACAAGTGAGAGGTGATTTAACTTCAACTGAAGTTATCTTCTCATCAGCTGCTAATTTTTCAGAATCTTTAGGAGTGATAACTTCTCCAGCTTTAACTAAAACTTTGTTATCAACTTTGAGATCATATAACGAAACTCTACCGATAACACGGTCAGCAAAACTATTGGTTCTGTTCTCTTTAAAGATCTCAATACCTTTTTTAGTGCCACAATCTTCCTGACGAATAATTACATCATGAGATACATCGACTAATCTACGAGTTAAATAACCTGCATCAGCTGTTTTTAAAGCTGAGTCAGTCAAACCTTTACGAGATCCACGAGCAGAAGTCACGTACTCAAAGATTGAGAGACCTTGTCTAAAGTTAGACTTGGTAGGCATTTCCACAATGTTACCTAGTGGATCCACTACTAAACCTCTCATAGCAGCCAACTGTTTGACCTGATCTTTAGAAGCACGAGTACCACCTGAATCGATAATAACCTTAACAGCATTATCTTCATCATAAGAATTCCAGGTTTTATCAGCCACTTCGTCAGTGGTATCCATCCACACTTGATAAGTAAGCTTCTTACGCTCATCATCAGTGATCAAACCTTCTTGATAACTATCCTGGATCTGCTCAACTTTTTTGTTAGCTTTATCAATGATCTGATCTTTTTCATCAATCATTTCACAATCAGCTACAGACACAGAGATTCCAGAATAAGTTGCGGCTTCAAAGCCAACTTTTTTGATGTTATCAATTAGCTTAGTGATCTCATCATTGGGTCTGGTTTCAATTGCGATAGTAACCAATTCTTTAATTCTCTTAGCAGTGATCGCTTCATTAAGATAATCAAAATTACTACCTAGCAAACTATTAAACTCAATTCTACCGACGGTAGTTCTAATAATTTCTGGCTTGTCACTAACAACTAATCTAACTTTGATTGGCTGTTGAGTTTCAATAAGACCTGTTTGATAGGCATGAATTGCTTCATCTTCGTTAGCAAAGATAGAAGGATAGTCTTCCAGAGATTCATTCAAAACAGTCTGATAGTAAACACCCATTGCCATTTCTTTGTTAGGCACGGTCACAGGCTCACTGTTAGCTGGTTTAAGCAAGTTCTGAGTAGCCATTAACAACTCTACCTGCTCTTGCTGAGCTTGTTTTGTTAAAGGTAAATGAACAGCCATCTGATCACCATCAAAGTCAGCATTATAGCCAGCACAGACACAAGGATGTAGTCTGATGGCTTTTCCTTCAACCAAAATTGGATAGAATGCCTGCATACCAAGCTTATGTAAGGTTGGAGCACGATTCAAGATGACTGGATGATTCTCTGTTACTTTTTCTAAAATGTTGTACACCTCAGGCTCACGACGATCAATTAAGTGTCGAGCACTCTTAACATTAGGAGCAACTCCATTTAGAATTAGCTCTCGAAGCACATAGGGTTTATACATTTCCAAAGCCATATCTTTTGGCAGACCACATTGATTAAGTTTTAGTTCTGGACCGACCACGATTACACTACGACCTGAATAATCAACACGCTTACCCAATAAGTTACGACGGAATCGTCCTTGTTTGCCTTTGAGCATGTCTGATAATGAACGCAGTTGTCGTTGACGACGACGGGTTGTATTACTTTGATCAATCAAAGAGTCAACAGCTTCTTGGAGCATGCGTTTCTCATTACGTAAAATAATGTCTGGAGCACCCAAATCAATTAAATGCTTAAGACGATTATTACGATTGATTACACGACGATAGAGATCATTCAAATCTGAAGTAGCAAAACGACCACCGGAAAGCTGCACCATCGGACGTAAGTCTGGAGGGATAACTGGGAGAACAGTCATAAACATCCAGGCTGGATTAATATCAGCTTTTCGTAAACCTTCAACAACACGAAGGCGCTTAATCATCTTAACTTTGCGAGCTCCCTTAGAGTTAACAATCTCTTCTCTGAGATATCCAACTAAAGAATCTAGATCAAGCTCTTTAACCAGCTCTAAGATACTTTCGGCACCCATTCCAACTCGGATATGAGTATCAGCATCGTAATCCATCAACTTAATGTATTCATCCTCACTTAAGATGGTTCCTTTTTTGATGCTCTTAACCATCTTTTTAATAGTGGCGTAAATTTCAGCAGTTTGATCTAGCTGCTCATCAAGTTGAGCTTTAAGATTAGCAATCTGTTGTTTAGCTTTTAGATCAGCTTCTTCAACTTTGAGCTCTAAAGTCTCTTTGTTG
>CAZHLX010000057.1:0-4177 GCA_964533345.1 uncultured Pseudomonadales bacterium | reverse complement strand
AAGAATTTATTAAACGCTATGGCAATGACTATGAAGTTGTCGGCTATGATCTTCAAGAAGGTGATGATTTGTTAGACTATGAAAACTTATTGAATAAAATCTCTGGCTGTGAGCAAGTAGTTCATTTAGCAGCTATTTCAAAACCAGTTGAAGGTAAATCTTTTGAGGATTATTTTCATAGCAATGTAGAAGCTACTCTTAATGTTTTAAAAGCCGCTGTAGAAAAAAAAGTTAAGCGAGTTGTTTATGCTAGCTCTACTACTATTTACGGCATAGAAAAGGGAATTCCTTTTAAAACTCCCATTACTGAAAACCAGCCATTTATATCTCAATACTTAACAGCACAAGATTTATCTTGTAGAGATGTTGATTTGTCTTATCACATGAGTAAGGTTATGGCTGAGCAAGCATTGGCTTGGTATGGATTAAATAAAAAAATAGAAACGATAGCACTTCGTTTTGCTCCCACAGGGAAAGTATTTTTAGGAACTAGTGTTAGTTTTGATAATGTTACTCAAGCTATTAGGTTAGCTTTGGATTATTCTGGAGAACTTTGGTACGAACCATTTAGTATTACTGATGAACTAGACCACATTGATATTTTTAAAGCTAAAAGGATATTGGGTTATAGATCAGCAAAACCTAATTATCCACAAAATAAGATTCACTCTTCTTTTGAAGAAAGGACCAAATAAATGCAATTCGTAATAATTGGATTGGATGGAGTTGATAAGGACGCACCAGCTAGAAGACAAGCTGTAAGGCAGGATCATATTAGAATGGGCGATAAACTTCTTAAGGATGGTAATTTAAAGTATGGGGCGGCATTACTCCACGATGATGGTTCAATGAAGGGATCAATGTATTTAGTAGATTTCCCTTCAGAAAAAGAACTGCAGGAATGGCTGGATAAAGAACCTTATGTGGTTGGTGATGTTTGGAAAGAAATTACAATCCATAAGTCTAACACTAGGGATCCATGGCAGTTTAATGTGGATAGAGACAAGTCCTAACTCGATCTAAAGCAGGGCGTAATTGATAAAAAGACCCATGAATAGTCCTATAATATTGATTAATGATGCGTTTTGATATATAATTTCCCTATAAAGTTATCAATAAATTTGAAGACCTACTATTGCAGTAGGTTATTTACTTTTTTTGAGAAGTTTTAGCACTTTAAAAATTATTCTTACTTTGGAAAGTGGTTATTTATTTTTCATTATTTGGAATATGAGTAACCACTTTCCATATCAGGTTTTCTGATTGGACTGTGTAATTTTATCCATCTTAGATATAGGAGTGTACAATGTCCAAAATCAAGTTTTTCTTTATTCTCGTTATGGTTGCTTTGTTTACAGCAGCCTGTGGAGGAGTACCAGCCGCTACTGAAACGCGACCGGTATCATCTATTAACAATGACCTTGAAGGTGGCAGCATCGAATTTTCCCATCCTATTGATGGCGAAGGCTTTGTGTTGCACACCCGATTCAGCACCCCTGATTCGATTACTCAGACACATATCACCCAGCCCAAGTTGATTGAGATGTGCGCCTGGATTGAGAAGCTGCGCTCAGTTGATGTTGAAGTTTTGGTTGAGCACGTCCACGCTGATGCTTTCATTCAAAGTGATGCATCTGGATGGGATGGTACAAAGACAGACTCAATGGACGATTCGATTCACGGATTGAGCCAGCCAGGATTCTGGATCACTGAAGAGCATGAGTATTGTGAGACATTTTCTGTGGAAGGTCACACTGAAACTCTGTACAAGAGCTGGACTTTTTTCTATAGCAGCTATATCTCCAGTACTGATACCACTCCGGAGCCTATGACTGAGCATAATCTCATCAAATATGGCAAAACCCGTGGGCAGAAATTCCAGATCATTTGGAACTTGGCAATTCGGAATCCGGAAACTGAAGAGTTGTACCACACGACATCTGTGGTTGATACCTTCGCCGTTCCGGTTGATCAAAATCCGTAAGAATAATGCAAAAGTGGAAGGCACCCGTGAGGGTGCCTTTTCATTTAAGAAAATATTCCCTCAACTTTATGATCTGGTTTTAATGCTATTATTTTAATAACGTCTATAATTTTGGATGAAATTAAATTATGTCTGAGTTTGTACAAGTTGCCCCAAAGAAAGAAACGTCAGATCGTGAGAGATTAAAGCTAGAGCGCTTAAAGTTTTTTTATAAAGAAGGAGTTGAACCTGGACATTCAATAGAGCTCAGGTCACATAAAAGTTTATTTGAAAGATCAATTGAGGGAGAATTTTTTTCACCCACAACCCTTCCTGATGGCACAGTCCTAAATACCTCTGAAGAGATTCATCAATATTTACTAGAACCATTTCTTGATAAAAGTGACCAAAGAGTTAATGATGTCGCAAACCCATATTGGGATAAGTGTAATGAAGAATACCTTGAGATTCTTGATGGATTGGCTGCCGAAATTTCTCCAGCCATAGCTAATGCGGAACTAGTAGTCTCAATCTCTGCTAGGAATGAAGTAGACATTGATCGTGCGATAAAGTCATTCTTAGATACTAACCCAGGGCTATCGGCTGGTAGAGAAGTTGTTTTTGTTGTTAATGATAATTTCAAAAGAGGAGATAAATCTTCTGGAAACAGAGAGGATGTTCTAGAACATCTTAAATCATTGAGTAATATATCTTCTAATATAGTTGTCACCTCAGTTGAATTACCAGACTATACTAATGCGGGATTTGCCAAAAAAATAGGCATGGAGGCGATCTTAAGGTCGATGGGAGTGAATAATCACTACTGTCCTATCCAATCAATTGATGCAGATACAATGGGCTACGAATCCCCTGGATATCAAGAGCAAGCATTGGATAAGCTAGAGGAAGATGGAGTACTAGTAGTTAGCAGTCTCTATGAGTATGATCCTGACTCACAGACAGAATATCCTGCTTGGGGCTTACGTTGTCAATTAATGAAATTGATCGACGATGAGATCGCAAAAGACATCTATGCTCGCTTGTCTGGCCCAAGTTTTTTAGTCGATCCGGTTTCTTATTTTCTGGTTGGTGGATATACCCCTGAGTTTGCCGAAGATAGATTGTTGGCTGAAAAATTTAGGGATTATTTCAATCTTGAACGTTGGTTTGGATACAGTGCTTATGATCCTATTAGAAACATCGGGAGAATATTTATTTCTCCTTCAAAAGAGTTTGATAATATGAGAGATGGCAGATTACCAGAACATCATTGGTTCTCTGCAGGAGATCACTCTGCTTCAAGCGAGTCTCTGAGGTCGGCAACTAGTGGTATCGATGGTGAGGGTTTACTTAGTCACCTAAAAACCCCCGATTCTGTGCTTCCCGCAGTAGAAAGTGTCTATCGGTATCTGCTGTTTATGTTTGGACCAGTCAAAAAGGAAACTTTCCCTGACAGATTAGCCGCTAAAACTCTGTGTGTTTCTTTGGTAGAGATGCCAGAGCTCTTTAATTACATAAATATAAAATTCTTAAACTTACCAATTAAATATAGAGGAATGAGTGGGACTTTTTTAGTTAAAAAGTTACTGAGTGAGTTTGGTGATGCTGTTGCTTTTTTTCCAAAGATTGATGTCTTCAAAACTAATAGTTTTTATAAACTAATAGCTGCTTTTAGGTCTCCAAAGAATTAAAAGCCTATTTATTAAGATCAAGAAGTAAAAAGATATCCCCTATTGTCTATTTAGATTTATGTCATCTACAAATTTTTGTAGAGCCCACGCCTTTAAAATATTATTTATACCTTTATCATTTTCATAATCAGCTATTACCAATAAATCATGTAAGGTGGCTGCTTTCTGATGAAGTATTGATACGTAACTATATTCATATCCTAAAGCTCTAGCAATTTCATCTGAGAGATTCCTACCTCTCAAACCCTCTCTTTTAAAAGCAAAATAAATTTTAATAAAGTTGATTACTTCAATCCCATCCTCAGGTAATATCAGGTCCAATCTCCAGCTTTTATATAGAATTAATATTTTGTGATACGAATCATCTCTAGTCTCTTCTTTACTAGGTATTTCTTTTGGGAAGATTTGGGTAATTGATCTACGGTCAAGAATATATTCTTCTAAAGCAGCTACAAAAGATCTGGCAATAGATGTTGATAGCTCAATTATTCTGGCTATCTCTTCTAGGTTCTCACCATTGGCA
>CAZHLX010000056.1:0-4238 GCA_964533345.1 uncultured Pseudomonadales bacterium | reverse complement strand
ATATGCCTAACGGAGAGCCAGGGGGTCCAGACAGTGAGATCTTTTATGATTTTGGTCCTGAATTGAAAATTCATGAGAACTCTCAATTTGCTGAGGAGGAATGTCATCCCAACTGTGATTGTGGTCGTTACTTAGAGATTGGTAATAACGTGTTTATGACTTATGTCAAAACAGAAAAAGGTTTTGAAGAGTTAGAAAATAAAAACATTGATTTCGGAGGTGGATTTGAAAGGATTCTAGCGGCTAAAGATAATGATCCAGATGTATTTAAGACGGAGTTGTTTGCTCCAATAATAAGATTTATAGAGAAGAACTCTGATCAGGAGTATGGTCGATATCTCGGGGTGGATAAATCTTTTAGGGTTATCACAGATCATGTTAAGGCAGCAGTTATGCTTGCTTCTGATGGGGTATATCCTTCTAATAAGGAACAAGGATATTTTTCTCGTCGTTTAGTTAGAAGAGCAATTAGATATGGGCAGATGATCGGCTTAGCTGATGGTTTCATGAGTAGGTTGGTTCCAGTTGTTTCTGATATTTATAAAAATCACTATCCTGAACTAGACGAAAGAACTAAAGAAATTCAACAAATTTTTGAGATTGAAGAAAATAAATTCAAAAAAGCTTTGGATAAAGGTTTAAGGGTTTTTGAAAAAGAAACAGCAGAAGGACTTCATAGCAAGACAGCTTTTAAGCTTTATGAAAGCTATGGTTTTCCTTTGGAAATGTCTATTGAAGAGGCAGAACGTCGAGATATTCCCTTAGAAAATGACTTGGAGGGTAAATTCCGCCAACTTAAACAAGCCCATGCTGATCAGTCTAGGCAGGCAGCTACTGGCCTTAAGAAAAATATTGGGTGACCATGTTCAGCAAAAAGGTTCTAACATCACTCCTAAACGAATGAGATTTGATTTTTCTCATCCTCAAGCTTTGACTCAAGAAGAAATCAAGAAAGTTGAGAATCAAATTAATAAATGGGTCTTAGCAGGTTTGCCCATGACTAAACAAACTATGAGTAAACAGGCTGCTTTAGATGCAGGGGCGATCGCATTCTTTATTGAAAAATATCCGGATGAGGTGACTATCTATACAATTGGCAAAGATGCAGATAATGATTGGATCTCAAAAGAGTTTTGTGGTGGTCCTCATGTTGAAAATACGGAAAAGATTGGTCAGGTTGAGGTATTTAAAGAGCAATCGTCTGGAGCTGGTGTGCGCAGAATCTATGTTAGATTCAGGTAAAATAAAATAGTATTTTTCATCTTTAAGTTGAGGTATAGTACTTATATGGGTCTGCCACTTAGTTTTAAATCTAAAAAACCAGCTTCTACTATCTATATAACCTTACTGTTGTCTGATTCTAGTTTGCAAGCTTCCCTATGGCAGGTTGTGAAAGGTGATATTCAGACCTTAAGTAAATCAAGCATCCATCCTTATGGTGATCAAGAACAGGTGGTAGTTCAAGCAGACAAAGCTCTTCAAGAGTTAGGAAAACAATCAGAAGAAGTTAATGATGTTGTGTTTGGCTTACCACATACTTGGGTGGATGAAAAAGGAGTTGCTCCTGCTAAAAAGCCACTGCTTAAAAAGTTAACAGAAGATTTAAGTCTAAAAGCAGTTGGTTTTGTGGAGATTTCTGAAGCATTGTCAAAACACCTAACTGCTGAAAATCCTCGCCTCTCAATATTGTTAGTTGAGCTAAGCCAACATGAGCTTTACCTAAGTCTAATCAACCAGGGGGAGCTAATTAGCACTAAGTTTGTAGGCCGATCTGGTGACACCATGGCTGACATGACTGAGGCATTGGCAAGGTTAAACGCTCATCAAGAAGAAGAAATTACTTTTCCTTCAAAGATGATGATTGCTTCATTTGATTTAGATGAGGAAGAGCTAAAAGATCAACAGCAAACTTTGCTTAGTCATGATTGGGTTAACTCTCACCCTTTTACTCATCCACCAACAGTTGAATTTTTAGATAAGGAGAAGATCATGGAGTCAGTAATCAGACAAGGAGGTGGCTCAGACTCTAACTCAGTAGTTCCAGCTCCTAAAATAAAGAAAGAATCACAACCTGTAGTCAATGAAACTCCTGTTGCTTCATCAGCTGATTCTGATAATCTAGCTGTTGAGGTTGATCCAAATAAAACTCAGGCGAGTAGCTATGGTATTCCTATGAATCTGGGTGTAGACAAAAGTAAAAATAAATCTGAAATTGAAAGTGAAGATAAGGTAAACTTACCGCATTCAGAGAAATTTGAACAAGAATCACCTTCAAAAATGACTATGAAGTTTAAAAACTGGTTTAAAGAACACCGCTCATTTGCTATTGTTGGATTTTTTGCTGGGGTCTTAGCGCTAGTAGCTATCACTGGAGTTTGGCTTAATACAGGAGTAAAAGCAGTCGTTGAGTTGTCCTTAGTAACTCAAGCAATATCAAAAGAAACGACAATTACCCTTGATTCAAAACCAGGGAGTACAGATGTCGAGAACCTAGTTCTAGCAGCCAACTTGGAGGAGAAAAAGGTCTCAGGTAAAAAAACTAAAGAAACTACTGGAGTAAAGGTAGTAGGAGATAAAGCCAGTGGAAAAGTGACTATCTATAACAAGACTGAGTCAGAGAAAACCTTTGAAGCAGGCACTAAACTCTCAAAAGGGGATTTAGTTTTTACTATTAATGAAGAAGTGAAAGTTTCCTCAGCAAGCACTAAGGAAAGTGGAAATACTAAGACTACTGAGTATGGTGAAACTGAAGTTGAGGTGACCGCACTAGAGATTGGAGCAGATCACAACCTAGAAAAAGAGACTGAATTTCAGGTGGGTAGTTTTGACCCTGGTACCTATGCTGCGCAGGCGGTTGATGCATTTACTGGGGGCTCTAGTAGAGAAGTGAGAGTAGTCTCCGTAGGAGACCAAGACCAACTAATTGAAGATTTAAGAAAGAAGCTCTTAGAAGAGGCACAGCAAGACATAGAGGAAGGTCTTGAAGAAGGTGAGTACATCGCAGCAGCCAATATTGAGCAAGTGAATCTATCTGTGCTAGATGCGGAGATTGGAGATGAAATCGGAACAGTAACACTAGACCTAGAGGTGGTTGTACAAGCGATGATCTATAAAACAGAAGATCTTAAGCCATTGGCAGAGAAAGTTTTAGAATCAGATATCCCAGAAGGATATACTTTGGCTAATAGTGAGCCTCAGATCATGTCTGCTCCCGATCAGGAAGCTTCAGAATCTAGTGAGGTTAGTCTGGTGGTAAATATTACCTCAGAAGCTAAACCAGATCTAGATCTAGACGATCTTAAGCAAGCCTTGGTTGGTAAAGAAATTCAAGAAGCAGAGCAAAGTTTAGCAGCTAAGGAAGTTATTGATTCGGTGAAGATTAAGCTTGTTCCAGGTATAGCGGCTCAACTCTATCCCCGTCTACCAAAAGATCCTGCTAAGATAGAAATACAGTGAAGCAACCTAGCCCAATTTCTTCTCAGCAATTAGTAGATTTGTATCGTCAAGCCTTACAAAAAGATATTCCTTTGGATAAATTAGAAAAAAAAGTTTCCAAGAAACTTGATCAAATCAAAATCAGTCAAAAATTAGAAATAAAAGAAGAAAAAGAACGAGTGTCTGAGATGAAACACCGCCTTCCTAGAAAAGTTAGATATGGGGCTTTGGTTTTACCAGTTATCTTTATAGTAGTTGGAGTCTTTTTATTAGGGAACGCAATTGCTCCAATTGCCCAGTATTATGTTGCTTCTTTACCAGATTTGAACAAACAACATCTTCAGGCTCCGATACCAAAAGAAGAAGTTCTAGATGTAACACCATTGGTGGTAGCTCAGACGGAATCAGACTCAGCAGTCTTGGGCTCTAACTCAAAGTTGGCCAGTGGTCCGATCATCTTAGATACGGAGTTGGATTACACTAACTTAACTAATTGGTTTAATGATGACCGCAGTGATATCTTGAGAAAGATTCATAATAATACTATTTATACTTTGGACATTCCCAAGGTTGATGTTGAAGACGCACAAGTTAAAATTGGTGGAACTAATCTTGATGAGAGCTTAATTGCTTATCCTGGAACTGCCTTTCCAGGAGAGTTGGGCTCACCAGTAATTTTTGGTCATTCTGTACTAAGGCAGTTCTACAATCCCAATGAGAAAAACCCGCGAAGGTATAACTCGATTTTTAGTTACATTATGACTCTGGAGAGAGGGGATGAAATTTTTATTACCCATGACAAT
>CAZHLX010000055.1:0-4272 GCA_964533345.1 uncultured Pseudomonadales bacterium | reverse complement strand
GTATCACTTAACTTCCCCCTCTCTCCCTCAGCTTCTTTCATTTTGACCCAACGCCAGCCTTTTCTTCCTCCTCGATAGAGGCTATCAGTTTTTTTAAAAATTGCCCCCTCTAGACCTTCAGCCAATTGGTGATGGTGATAACTCTTTAGCTCCTGAGCATCATCACTGATGATATAAGAAGTGTTCTTAAAAGTTTGATCTTCTTTAATGATAACTGCTAACTCTTTTTTTCTAGCCAATAATGGTTGATCAATCAAAGGGTCACCATTAACCTCCATTACATCAAATAGATAAAATCTCAAAGGAACCACAGATGCCTGATCATCAACACCATGCTTGCGTCGGCGAGTAATAGTTTGCTGAAATGGAAGCAGTTCTCCAGATTGTGGATCATAACCAATCGCCTCTCCATCTAGAATACAGCTCTGACATTGAAGAGACTCTTCAGCTTGTTTTAACTCTGGAAACATATGAGAAATATCATCTAAGTTACGAGTGAAAACTCTAACAGGTTGTCCTTTTTTAAAATGAATCTGAACTCTTAGACCATCATACTTTGGTTCAACCAATACCCGTCCCATTTTTTCAATAACTTCAGCAGAGGTATTAAGTCGCTGAGCTAATGCTGGAATTACCGGCACATTATTTTCTACAGAATATTCTAGAAGGGATTCTTGATTTGTTAAATAAAGTTGAGCAAGATGACCCACATCAGCCTGCTTATTAAAAGCCTCTTCAAGTTCCTTTCTGTCTGATTTATCTCCCTTAACAGCCCAGGAAAGTGCATCAAGCAGAGTCATGGTTGAAAAACCCAATCTGACTTTTCCCATAATAATGCGCGTAATATACCTTGCTGAAAGAGGCCTGACTTGTTCAAAAAGTTTAACTAGAGATAAAACTTTGCGATCTTGAGATCCTTGACCTTCATCGCTAGCAATTCTTTTCAATTCTTCAAAAACCTGTGTTATGTCTAACTCTTGGGAAGTATTAGGTTTTACCTGTTGGCAAATCTCTTCAGTAGCCAGACCAAGATCTCCTAAAGATTTGACTTTTTTCTTGACTAAATCTAAAAGCTGATCATCATTTTCTTCTCCAAAAAGATTTGTTTGGACTGTCGCCCCATTTTCCAAACTGTCTTGATTTCTCTCTCTAATAATCTTGCGAGAGATCTTTGGATCATCTTTGATGAAAGATTAAATTCTAGAGATTCATATTGAGGAACTAACCTGCCTTGCATAAGGTAACTAGCTGCCACAATCTCATCATTGGCCAAACTTTGATAAAGACTAGCTAATAGCTGCGTCATTTCTAGACGAGAAGATGTCTGCTCTAGTTCTTCTAAAGCTTGAGAAAAGTCAAAAAATGTCATAGTTATTCTTTTAAGCTATAGGTTACACCCTTAGTCACCCCATGTTTCTCAATCACTCCTTTTTCAATCAAATCTTTCATGTCACGTAGAATTGTATCTACAGATACATTAGGTAAAATTCGCTGGGCATCTTGTGATGTCACTGAACCCTGATTTTGTAAAAGTTCTAGAATCATGATCTGTCGCTCTGATAGGGCTACTTGCTGGCCTAAGTCTTTCTTTAACTTAAGATCTTTAGATAATCTCAAAACTTGATCTTTAACTCGTTCAATCTCTAGAGCTAAACCATAACAAAAATATTCTAGCCAATAGGTCATATCATGATTTTGATTTTGTTGGACTGACAATAATGCATCGTAGTAGGCTTTAACATCTTTATCAAAGTACTGTTCTAATGAGAAGAATCTCTTGAAATCATAACCAGTGCTATACATAACTAAAGTAGCCAAAGCTCGAGCTGTTCGCCCATTTCCCTCAATAAAAGGATGAATATAAACTAGTTGATAATGAGTAATAGCTGCTCTGAAGATAGCTGGCAGTCCCTGAGCTTGAGCATGATTCAGCCAAGTAAATAACTCATCTACCAAAAATGGAATCTCTACTGAGACTGGAGGGCGAAAGACTATTCCACTATCAGCTGCACTCTTTACAATTACCTGCTTATCTCGATAGTGACCAATGTAGTTCTCCTCAATCAAACCAAAAACAGTCAAACGATGAAGTGTTTTTAAAGTGTCAGGAGAGAAAAGATCTGGGCTAATCTGTGGATCTTGTTGGTCAATCCACTTAATGACGTTGCGGTAGTTTATTACCTCTTGGATATCTCTTTCTCTGGCCATAATGCCAGTTTCACGTTCTGCTTCTTCAACATCAATCGTGGCATCAAGGCGGACAACCTGTTGAGCCTGTTCTGCAGTAAGCTCATTCCCTTCAATCTTAGTACCATAGTGAACAGTACGATTTAAGGCTTCATCTCTGAATTTAGCCTCCCAAGCAGGAACAAGAGGAGCATTTTCAATTAAAGCTCTAGCGGCCTCAATTCGATTAAGATAAGTTAATAAATTATGAGTAATGGTGTAATTAGGTTCGTACATGAGCTCTTCCTGATTGGCTTATTTTCGCACATTTTGCAAAGATAAGACAGACCATAAAAATGAAGTATAATTACTTTATGTCAAAAATAGAAACTCCAGATGATCCAAAAGATCTCCCAGCAGCAGTTATCAAGAACATGGTCTCATTGGCCACTAGTGGTTTTGGACTAGTAGTCGCTTTAGCCTGGAATGAGGTTATTAAAAAAACTGTCGAAGAATATATAGATCCTTGGCTAGGTAAGAGTGGTGGCATTGTCTCAATGCTGATTTATGCGGTTATCATCACTTTATTGGCTGTGTTAGTCACTATGCAGTTGAGCCAAATTCAAAAGAGATTTGAGAATCTCAACGAAAAACTAAACGGTAAAAGTAAAAAATAATCTATTTTTTAATAGTATTCCAAAAAACTTGAGGTACTTCAGTAACTAGATCACTAGCATTGTAGTAGGGACCTACTCGATGATAGAGAGATTCACCAGATTTTTTATTAATAAAGCTTCCAACCACCGCTGCCGTTTCGGCCTGATGAGTACAGTAAAGAGCTGCCACCAAACCAGCTAAAACATCACCCGTACCCCCCTTAGTCATTCCAGCATTTCCACCCTCTACCTCAATGACTCCTTTGTCTGTAAAAACTTGATCAACTGGACCTTTGAGTAAGATCGTGGGTTTATTTATTGATTGTAAAAAATTTGACATTGATGAGCCAGAAAATTCAACATTATTCATCAAACGCTCAAGCTCTTTATGGTGAGGAGTTAGTAAATGATGTGATTTTAGTAATTTTGGATCTATCATCTGCAATGCACCCGCATCAATAACCCATTTTTTATCAACATGCTTCGACAACAAGTTATTAGCTAAAGTAGCTGTCTTTGCAGCTCTTTCCATTCCGGGACCAATTAGGATACAGTCGGCTTCTTCTAAATAATCATCAAGTGCCACCTGAGAAACAACAATTCCATTCCAAAAACTCTCTTTAGCAGCTTTAACTAGTTGATTGTTTTCTGGGACTGAGGAGTAAAAAACCATATCCACAAATTTACTAGCAACATCCAAACTCCACTTACTAGCAGCATGAAATAGCTCACTCCCACCAATGATCAATAACTTACCATTCTGACCCTTATGTGAATCTGGTGAGGGAAGTTTTATTTGTTCTAAATAGTAACGGATTTCTTTAGGAATTTTCATCTAAATTGATGATAACAGATGTTTCTTGATGCTGATGTATTTGTTGAGCTGTTTCTAAGTCTGCGGTCGTGATTATAGTTTGATTGCCATCTAATAAATCTAAAACCAATTGTTGATGATCAATGTCTAGCTCAGATAAAACATCATCTAAAAGTAAAATTGGTTTTTCTTTAGTTTCATGATTTAAAAAGGCAAACTCACAAGTTTTTAACCACAGCACTCCCATCCGCTGTTGACCACGTGAACCATAAAGAGCAATATCTCTTTTTTCTTCCCCAGTTTTTTCTGTCTCCACAGCTAACTTCACAACTAGATCATCTTTATGAGGACCAATCAAAGTATGTCCTGCTGCAATCTCACGATCAGCATATTTCTTCATCCGTTCTTCCGTCATCGCAGAAGAGTCATACTCCACACTAAAAGGAACTGGAAAATCAACTGACTTAAAAAACTCTAGAAATTGTTGACGTTTATCTTGAATGATCTGTCCGTGTTTTAACACTGTCATTGTCCAAAATGTAAGTGCATTTCTAGGCATCTCTCCTTCTCTAATCTGAGTAAGGAGGCGGTTTCTTTTAACTAAAGCTTTGCTATAAGTATTAACTGCTCTTAAGT
>CAZHLX010000054.1:0-4357 GCA_964533345.1 uncultured Pseudomonadales bacterium | reverse complement strand
CGTAGATCACCCACCACTTTTTGGTTTAATCCCCGGAGCTTTTCATACTATTAAAAATCCTTGGGATCAAATCCCTTCAATCAAACTTATTAGACTACCGATGGTTATGATTGGAACTCTGAACCTATTTTTATTGTATTTAGTAAGTAAAAAAGTCTTTAAGAAAAAAAGTATTACCTATTTAGCAACTCTAATCTATGGGATAGTTCCCAGCTTTGTCCTTAGTAGTAGATTGGTAGTGGCTGAGAACTTACTAATTACTTGGATGCTACTAACAATCTACTTAATAAAATCAAATTTTAAATATAAGGAATTACTACTTACTCTTATATCTATTGCTGCCATATTTACTAAGGTTTCTGGCTTAGTTATCCCTTTAGGAATTGCTGCCTATGCTTGGCAAATGAAAGACAGGAAAGTTATTAAAAGTGGGATAATTGGATTTTTAATTGGTGAAGTGGGGTATTTCATTTATGGGGCTTTTCTTAATTGGGATTTATTTTTGGAGGTTAATTTATCTCAAGCAGGTAGAAATCTAGGACTGGCTACTTTAGCCAATAGGCTTTTTTTAAACCCAACAATAGTGGAAAAGACATTCTTTGATGGCTGGATAATTTTGGGTTTAATAGCTCTTGTTTCTTTATTTTTAATCTATCCAAAAAAATACCTCTTAATAAAAACGTATTTTATACTTTGGATGGCATTTATTGTTTCTACTTCTGGAGAAAGTACTTTTCATGGTTGGTATGATTATCCTTTATATCCTTTGTTAGCTATGGCCAGTGCTTGGTTAATTAACTATCTTTATAAAAAGAGGATGTATTGGTTAGTTTGGCTAAGCTGGTTTATAGTCCTGCCAACAGTTAGATTAGCATTATTATTTTCAGGTCAGTATCTAAGAACATCCAACATCTTTATTAGAGAATTAATACTTACTGGAGCAATTCCATTAGGTTTCTCTATGATAAAACAAAGAAGTTTTGCCAAAGCAGCCATGATTGCTCTGGGAGGACTATTAGTAATCTCATCAATTTTAGTTGTGATCTACATTAATGAGACTCAATATTGGGAAATGAACCAGTATTTTAATCAAAGGTGAAAGTTTTCTTCCAAACCATCAACAAATTTAAGATTCTCAAATTCTAAAAATTCTCCCTGATCCTTTTTAACTTTATGATTAGCTTTTTGAACCTCATTGGGGTCAGTCTGGGTATAAAACCAGTAGAATATAGCTGGCCTGCCTTTTTCTCTAGAAACAAAGATGGTCTCACTAGGATTAATAAGTCTTTCTTTTTCTATATCCAGTATCATTTCTTTGTATCCATACTGCCACTCATCTTTGTAGACCTCAGGATAGATGCGAGAGTAAAATCTCCAAAATATTACTAATTCAGCTAGGTAAGCAATTAGTATCATTAAGATGATAGCTCTTTTATACTTTTTAAAAAATCCAATAAACTCTTTAATGCCCAAAGTAATTAATAATATCCAAGCTGGTAAAGTGGGAAGTATTCTTAGAGAATGAGGAGTTGTCTTAGTCAGAGCAGCTGGTAATATCCCAATAAATAACCACCAAAGTAAGAACTTATGGTAATTATTTCTTTTCGAAAAAACCACAAAGAAACCTAATAACAAAAAAATTAATTCCAGATGATAAAAAGTCCCTATAAATTGAACTGAATGTCTAGGATTACTATCACCTGAAATAAATAAGAAATCTGCTTTAAAATGATCAGCAAAATTTATTAAGATCTCCTTACTAAATAGTAAGTATCGATGATAAAAAACTCTACTTAGAAAAGTATTTCCAGCTTGTTGCTTTCTAGAATTACTCTCTTCAATGATTGAGAGATCAGAAAAGATACTAGTTTCTGTAAACCTTTGAGAGGTCTGATTGCTTCCCAAAGAAAGCAAAATTGGGCTAATTAAAATTAGCGCCACAAAACCAGGAATTAATAATTTAGACCATTCTTTTTTATCTCTTAGCCAAAGAAAGGCCAATCCCAACCCTAACAATGGAGCAATTATTCTTGCTGCATGATAAGCAAACATCGATAGTCCTAATAAAGTGGCTGAGCTGATCAATAATAAGGTTGTTTTCTTAGACTCTTTCTTTTTTTCCATAGATCTAAAAAATAAAACTACCCCTGTTAATATAAGGGCAGTTGCTAAGTTTACCTCCCATCCTGCTCTGGAGAACTGAACTGCCCAAGGGGACAATGCCATCAGAAACATAGTTAACAATTGAAAGAAGTCTTTTTTCTTACCTGTAATAAAAAACCTAGTTAGAAATCCACTAGCAACTACTATCACCATTCCAGCTAGAACTGATGGCAACCTAACTGCTATCTCTGTCAGACCAAATACCCAGATAAATGGCACTAATGTATAGAAATATAAGGAAGGTTTCCAATCACCAAATGACTCAAAAGCAACTATTGGAAAAGGGTTGCCATGATGGTCCTTACCTGTTTTTAAAACAGAGTAGGCATCATAACCTAGAGCAACTTCTTCCCAATACAAAGAAGGGGGGAACTTAGTAACTCCATAAAAGCGCAGAAATCCTGCTAAAAATAAAATTAGCGAAAAAAGTATCCAGAATATCTTTTTTTTCATTTATCCTTTGGGAGGTAAATTTTAAACATTACTTCTTTATTACTTCCATAAACTAAGTGGTCAGCCCATCCTGGCTCAATCTCGTCTTCATTACTAGCTACGATAATTGTTTTCTCTCTAGATAAATCTCCAACATTGATTTCATCTTTGAACTCATATTTAATCAATGATCCTCCTTGATACCAAATAGGATTTGTCTTCCTAATAAATAAAGCATAGATATAGGGTTGACCATAATCGCTTGTGAATATGATTTTATCCACTCCTTCTTCAAGAGGAGTCACATAAGAAAATGCTTCTAAGTAGCCATCCTTAAAATCAATTGCTGATTCAGCTGCAAAAGAAGTAAAGTAGTTGGAAATATAAGCTATAAAAAATAGAAAATGAATCAAGACTAGTGTCCCCACCACACTCTTCTTCAAGATTGGTTTTTTGATTTTATTTAATAAGTTATCTAATCCATAAACAGCCATCATAATAAAACCTGGTAAAGACAGAAGCGCCCGATTACTATGAGGAATCTCCTCTCCTAGAGCTGCTGGGATCAGACCTATTAAAACTAGTGCCAATCCTAAATGCAGGATTTTACTCTTCTTTCTAAAGCCATAGAAAGCACCTAAAATTACTAAGACAAAAGTTGTTGGTAAAAGTACACCCCAAGATCCATCTCCATGTCTAAGAGTGGTGGTTGCCCCTTGAATCAAAAAAGAGGGACTAAGATGTTCTAAAAACTGTCTTACTATCGTACTGATCAATTCCCAACCAGATAGTTCATCAAGAATAGTTGTCCCAAGTCTTTCTAAGCCCTTTCCTCTAACTGAATCCCATACCATGGGAACCATTAATCCAAGACCAAAAAACAATCCTATTAGGGAATTTCTTATATTCTTTATAAATTTCTGGTGGTACCAACTAATGATCACTAGCATTATTAATGGTAAGACTAACTTAGAACTATGATAGGTATAAATTGAGGCAACTCCTATTATTATTGAAAATAACAAGCTCCAGATTTTCTTATTTTTATCTTGAAGATAAACGAACAATAAATATAAACTCCAAATCATAAAACTCAGAGACATCCCTGATTCAAATCCAGCTCTAGAATAATGTATATGCCAAGGGGAAAAGGTCATAAACATCCCAGCAACTAGACCCCAGGTCTGATTTGTTAATTTTTTAACCAAAAGAATTAAGCCTAATATGGCTGCAATTGAAGCTAAGGTGAATGGAAGTCTCACTGCCCATAAGTTCATTCCAAATAAATAAGTAAAGATCCCATTAATATAGATAGCCGCAGGAGCTTTAAAATCACCAAAAGACATAAAAGAAATTGGCAACCGATGAATCCATTCGTCTCTTCGAGTAGTCAAAACAGCATAGCCATTGTAACCAATAGCAGCCTCATCCCAAGTCATTCCATGAGGTACAACCCCAAGTTGGTAAAAACGCATTAAACCAGCTAATAATAATATTAAACCCAATAACCAGGGAAATTGTTTTTTTATCACCTATTTATGATATCACTAATGATTTTAATTTCTCTATAGCTCGACGACGATGAGAAACTCTGTTTTTTAGCTCTTCTCCAGATTCTCCAAAAGTCTTACTTGAGCCTTGTGGAATAAAAACTGGATCATAGCCAAATCCAAGATTGCCTTTAGATTCAGTTGCAATGAAACCCTCAACTACTCTTTGCTACCACTAATCCAGGTAAGCTCAAAGAGGTAGAGCAAATTTT
>CAZHLX010000053.1:0-4416 GCA_964533345.1 uncultured Pseudomonadales bacterium | reverse complement strand
AATTACAGGATTAACATTACCATTACTTTCTTATGGAGTAATTGATTGATGGGAAGTGTACTAGTCATATGGATTCATCTTAGCAGAACAAATCCCGAATAAACTAGCCCTAAAAAAGCCGTGAAAACCCGTGAAAATTAATTGCTAGCCTGAAAATAGGTGTGAAAAATGTGTAAATTAAGCAACTGCCACATTAACTACAGTTCTGTCATGTTTCTGGCTAAATTTAACAACACCATCTTGCATTGCAAAGATGGTATGGTCTCTGCCCATGCCAACTCCTTTGCCAGCTTTGTACTTGGCTCCTCGTTGACGTAGGATAATTTGTCCAGTTTTAACAACTTGACCACCAGATTTCTTTAAACCAAGTCTTTTACCTCTTCGTTTCTGTTGTGATTGTTGGCTAACTTTACCTGAGCCTTTAACGTGTGCCATATATTTTTATCCTTTATATCTTAAAAAATTGAGCTGTCTTTTTACAATTGCTTGAGGACGACTGTAAACTATCGGCTCAGACACTGTAGTGTACCCGAGTTGTGAGAGCTTGTCAATTAATTTATTGAGGTCATAAGTATGACTTTTAGTTTCAACTAAAGGAAATATTATTACCACCATCCCATTAGGTCTCAAAATCTGAGTCCAGTTCTTAAATGCTCCTAGGTATGTTCTGTATAGGCCTTTAAAGATATTCTTGAGCTCATGCTCTTTAGGCTTTGGTTTTCCTAAGAAAGGTTCAGTAATGATGGCATCAACCTTATCTTTAGCAAGGGTGTTGTTAAGCTGAGATACATCTTGTCTCCTAACCATAGGAGTCTTCAGATTTAAGTCATACTCCTTAATGAGCCAATCTAAGTTATCTTGAGTACCAGAAACAGCTATTGGGTCTAGATCAGAACCAGTCACCTCACACCCCATAACTAGACCTTCCATGAGGATGGTGCCTGATCCACAGAAAGGGTCATATATTTTAATATCTTCTAATCCAGAAAGTTCTTTTGTTAGGTTGACCATGATTCTGGCAACTTTTGGTGGGAGCATCCCCTTTTTACGGTCGGCATAAGGCTTAGAACGATCTCTTTTAGACCAATCATCAATGTCTTGTATAGAAATGGTCTTAGCCAGGTAAAGCTTGTTGTTTTCTTGAATGATTACTAGTTCGTGAACTTTTTGATGGGTTAGAACAGCTGCATGAAGGCCATCTTTGCTAGATTCTAAGTATCGAGATTTAATGTTATTGGCAGCTAGTTCTTTTTTTATATTTGTTAAATTAACCTTAGGTAGATCTAAACTGCTTAGGTTACTAACACTAAAGATAACTTTTCCAGTTTGTTGTAATAAATAAGCAGTGACTTTGCCTTCTATTTCTGATGTTGAATCTGTTTCTAACTGAGAGAGCTGTTGATATGTCTTGACTAACCCCCCAGCTTGATTTTGCAGTTTACTGATATCTATTTCTTCAGCTGTGGTAAGTGAGAATAAATGATCTGAGATGGGAGTAATCTCTTCTTTGGTAAGAAGTTCTAACTCCAGAACAGATAGCTTAGGAGTATTTCCTAACAGAAAATAATAAGTTGTCATGAAATTAGTATATACCTTTAGCCAGTGATCTTGATGACCTCTACTGTGCTTTGAGGTTGGCGATGTCCGTAAACACGGCGATATCTTGATTTAGCTCTGAATTTTCCAACTCGAAGTTTTTTACTGCGTCCATGTTCAACCAGTTTCATGGTGACAGAAGCTTTATCCAATAAAGGGGTACCAATCTTTTGAGTTTTTCCATCATCAATCATGAGGACTTCTTTAACTTCAAATTCTTTGTTTTCTACTTGGTCTAGTCTGTCTAAGGTAAGCTTATCTCCTTTAGAGACCTTAAGTTGACGACCAGTGAGTTGAATAATGGCGTATTTTGACATAAATCTTTCCTTAACAAGCTGCAATTATAACATGGTTTTAAGATATATGCAGAGTTTTTTTAGGTTTAGTATTGAGTAATATAGACTGGACGACAGCAAACATTGCCATCAAAGATAATAAAGAACTACCTCCATAAGAAAGTAATGGTAATGTTAATCCTGTAATTGGCATAATACCAATATTCATTCCAATGTTAACCAATGTTTGAAAAGCAATCATGACAGTGATGCTGATACAAAAATAAAACTCAGCTTTTGTTTTTGTTTTCAAGGCTGTTCTGATAACTAAATGAATTAAGAGTATGTAGTTTATAACCACTAAAGTAGATCCCACAAATCCAAACTCTTCAGCTAAGGAAGCAAAGATGAAGTCAGTTTGTCTCTCAGGTAGAAATTTTAAATGTGATTGAATTCCTTGTCCTAGACCGCGACCAATCAACTGCCCAGAGCCAGCTGCTATTAAGGCTTGTCTGGCATTATAGCTAGATCCTTGTGTATCTTGTGTGGGATTAATGAAGCTAGTAATTCTTTGTTTCTGGTAGGGCTTCAGTACAAAAAACCATGACAAGATGATGCCAATTAAAGCCAGGCTAATGAGGGTGATAATTTTCTTCAAAGAAATATCACTTAAGAGAATTATTACCCCACAGCTAACCAAGTAGACTAAGGTTGTTCCCAAATCTGGTTCAATTAAGATCAGAATTGCCGGTACGAGTAAGATTGCCAATGTTGTAAGCAGAGTTTTTAGTTGATTCATGGATCCTTTGATTGAACTTAGAGCTAGAGCTGTTATAGGAATGGCTATTTGAGAGGGCTGAAGATTATACTCTCCTAGTAAGGGAATCCATCGCCCTGTTTTTCCAGAAAAGAAGCCATAGAGATATGAAATGACTAATAGAATATTTAATATAATATAAAGAGGCCACGCTAATTGTTGTATCTGTCTAAACTTAAACTTGGAGATAATAAAAAAAATTCCAAATCCTAAGACAAAAAATAGTGCTTGTTGAGCAGCTAACTCTGGAGTAACACTGCGCAATGTTAGCAAACTAACTAGTGACAAAAATAGAAGCAAAGTTGGTAATAACCAGCGTCTCATGAGCTTATTATACTCAGTGATTCGCCTTTAACTAGCTTGGTATTTGTTTTTTTCTCAATCTCAGTTTGCCAATCTTGAGGCCAAGATGGGGATTCGATTTTGACTTCTTGATTAATATCCAGACCTTCTTTTTTGCGTAATTTCTGAATTTCTCTCATTAACTCTCTGGCCTCTCCTTCTGACTTTAGTTCTGGAGTTAGTTTTAAATCAAGCTCTACTAAGAGCTCATCTCCACTCTTCCAGTCGACCTGTTTGACATTAACTTCATCAGCAATTACTTGAAGTAGATTTTCATACGGTTTTTCTCCAGGAGCGGTGACAAGTAGCTTTGCCAGAGGCTGGCGAAGCTTAATACTATTTTGAGCTCGCAAAAATCTAGCTTGGTTGACAATATCTTGGGTTAACTTCATTTTAGTTTCTAATTGAGGGTGAATTAAGTCATCCTCCACTTTTGGCCAATCGGCATGGTGAATGGAAGTGTTCTCATCAACTAGATTCTGATGAATCATCTCTGGAAAATAAGGAGCTAATGGAGCCATCAGCCTTGATAAGGTGTAGATAGTGTAACCAAAAACATGACTGGCTTGTTGATTTTCTTTTTCTCTGAGTCTATCTCTGCTTAGGCGAAGATACCAAGTAGAAAACTCATCGACAAATCCCATTAAGGATCTACTGGCTCTGACTAAATCATAGTTGTCCATATATTGGGTAACTTGTTTAGTTAAACTTTGAGTACGACTCAAAAGCCATTTATCCATCACATCTTTTGGTTCAGGAGGAGTCTGAGTGACATCTACACTTTGATCGGCAAAAGTTTTGAAAAACTTAAATATATTCCACCAGATGATGAATGTTTTGCGACGAATATCAGAGACTTCTTTTTCACTAAAGTTTAGGTTCTCACCTTTCATTACTGTGGAGCTCATTAGATAGAGTCTAAGACTATCAACTCCATACTTATCAATTAAGATTGATGGATCAGGGTAATTCTTTTTAGACTTGCTCATTTTGGAACCATCTTCTGCAAGAATAGTCCCTGTAGTTAACACATTTTCAAATGGGGGTTTGTCGAAAATACCCACGGACATAACATGCATCGTATAGAACCAAGCTCTGGTTTGGGCAATATATTCACTGACAAATTGAGCTGGGTAGTTGTTTTCGAACTGTTCTTTATTTTCGAACGGGTAATGGATTGAAGCAAAAGGCATCGATCCAGATTCAACCCAGCAGTCAAAAACTTCCTCTAATCTTTTCCCTTTAACTGTTTTTTTATCGTCAACCCAAATTTCAACATCATCAATATATTGACGGTGAATATCTTTTAGATCTGCAACTTCTTTTGGATTTACAGCCCACTGTTGGAGTTCTTCAATTGAACCAATGATTCTAGTCACAGCTTGA
>CAZHLX010000052.1:0-4490 GCA_964533345.1 uncultured Pseudomonadales bacterium | reverse complement strand
ATATTTAGGGGCCTGCCAGTTCCTGCCAAAAATCTCCCAACACATTTTTGACAAATTAGGCCCAATCTTGTTGGAGCTGTCGCTCTCGTGAGAGCGATACCTCTGTCAAGATCCGACTTGCTTAACCTCAAATCGAGGGGATAGCGACTGGAAATAGACAGAAAATAGGTTTCTTAAGTTGTTGAAGTAGAACTTGTTCTATCTCTAACGACCAGAAGCTCATTAACAGGTTTTACAGATTAATTACTTATTATACTTGCCGGGTGTAATAAGGAGAGAAAAGGCAGGCTTCTCTCCTTATTATGCCCGGTAAGTCAAATGACAAACTGGAGACGCCTTCCATTTGTTTGGAAGGAGTGGTCGGGATCAAATCAATCGCGCAAAAAAATATTCTAAAGGAGAAAAACTTATGAAAAAGCGCAATGTACGTATCCTGTTCGTGGCTATCTTTTTGGTAGCATCCTTGTTCCTTACCGGTTGTCTTGGTGGTGGTGATGATACCTCCATCGAATGGACAGCTGGTGCTATTGCTCAGTGTGAAGCCGGCGAAGACGAAACTGTCATCGACGGTGAAGTCGTCAGCTGTGACGACATGCCTGAACAAAAGGAACTTGAGTGGACAGCCGGAGCTATTGCTCAATGTGAAGCCGGCGAAGACGAAACCGTCATTAAAGGCGAAGTTGTCAGCTGTGACGACATGCCTGAACAGGAAGAAGCTGATGCCGATGACGAAGAAGCCGATGCCGATGACGAAGAAGCCGATGCCGATGACGAAGAAGCCGATGCCGATGACGAAGAAGCTGATGCTGATGACGAAGAAGCTGATGCTGGCACCGAAGTCACCTTCTCAGGTGACTGCCCCACCGATGGGGAGATGCAAGCCGCTCATGGCTTTGACGATCTTGGTATCAAACCAGTCAACACCGGTCGTGGTGTCAAATGGGATGGCTGTAAGTGGACACTGCAGGCTGTAAGCCGGCACGTGTTTGAAGATGTCCCCTTCTTAGAAGGATGGCAATACACTTACACTGATCGAAATGGTCAACCCACCGTTGCCTATGGTGATGGCAAAACCCATGACATCATGGGCGCAACCATTCGCTACCTTCCTTTCTACGAAGGCAGCGACAACCCAGGGCGTTGGGTTTTAAACCCCAACTACCTGTTCGCTGGTGAAATGCGTTATGGATTGACTTCCGACCCCGCCTATTTGCATGAAAACTTCAACCTTGAGTTGAATTCATGCCCCACAACCACTGCTGAAGTGGCTGAGATGGTAGGCGGAGAAGCTGAAGACTGGACCGCCCCTGACTGGGAAGGTGGTGCCTGGGACTATGATGGCCCCAGCATCAATTTCACTGTACCTTCAGATCTCCCCAACTGGGTTGATCTCAATGGACAGCCCATCTGGGCTGGTCGCGATGGAAGTGGAGCTGAATTCAGCTACCACTGTCACGATGGTGAATAAACATTCTTCTGTAAAACCAAGTCCTCCTTCCCGTCAAACGGAAGGAGGCTCCCTTGAGTACATAAAAACTTGTGTATTCAAGAGAGTATGAAAATAACCAAACAACTACTAGCTAAATTTGATACCCCAGATACCCTTCTGGTGGTTTCTCCTTATCCCAAAAAAGGTGAGACCTACTCAGCTGGTATTAGTGGAATTGCATCTTATACTAAAAATATAGTTAGTCCCCTACAAAGACCAATTGTTGTTTTTACCCATTACAAAAATAACCCCAGTTACTATGTAGAGGACCATGTACTGGTAATTCGCTGTTTTAAACTAGATACTCCTCAACAATGGAAACAAATCTATACACAGCTGAAAAAATTCGAGCTAGCCAAACAACTGTTAGTTCAGTTCGACTTCTCTCTTTATGGAGATATTCTTAATTCTAGCTTGATTATTCCATTTTTGATTCTAATCAAGAAATTAGGTAAGAAGATTAATTTTACCTTTCACTCAGTAGTAACTGATATTAATCGTCTTTCAGGACACGTAGGATTAGGTAATACTTTAATTGATCGAATTAAAGCTAAAACACTTAATTTCTCTTTTAAATCCTTCTACACAGCAGTTGGTGGCTTAAGTGATCAAGTGATTGTTCTAGAAGATCCTCTAAAAAAGAGATTAACCAATTTCATTAAAAAAGAAAAAGTTACAACCCTTACTCACCCAGTAGACACTCAACTAAAAAAAATTAGTAAAGCTCAAGCTAGAAAGAAGCTAGGTATCAAAAAGAATGAACAAGTAGTGTTGTTTTTTGGATACATCAACTGGTTCAAAGGAACAGATTTCTTTGTTGAGACTTTCAAAAACACTAAAAGAATTCTCAATAACCCAGCCAGATTCATCATTGCAGGTGGTCAAAGTGCTACCCTAAAAGACCAATCTTCATATCAAAGCTACTTTACTAAAACAGAGTATTTAGCTCACCAATGCCCTCAAATAGAGATCACTGGTTATGTTCCTCAGGAAGAAATTGCCACCTATTTTTCAGCTGCCGACCTAGTAGTCTTTCCATATAGGTATTTTATGTGTGCTTCAGGAGTTCTTTCCTTAGCCTTTTCTTATCAAAAACCATTCATCATCTCAGAGTCTCTGTCTCAAATTACTCAAGCCAATGATTTCAAAGAAACCTTAAACGAAGTGGGCTTGAAGAATAGAGATGTCTTTTTTGAGCTAGATAATAATTCTCTCAAAAAAATAACTAAGAAAGTTCTCAGAAATGGAATTAAGAAAAAGATGATTAAAATGGCTCAAACTATGAGAAAAAAGCGTGCTTATGAGCAGCTTTCGTTAAACTTAGAAAATCAAATCTTTAAAGAAAAGTCTCCAGAAATAGCCCCTGTCAAAGGATCACTCCAATATGCCAAAATATAGGTATGTTTTGGCAATTTAAGAAATATCTTCCCTGGCTTTTATTAACCGCTTTATTTATTTCTCTTAGTTTCCTATTTTTAGTGAAGATTCCTTTTCAACAAGGAGGAGATGTTATCGATTATTTTGGACCCAGCGAAACACTTCTCCAGACACAAACCTTAGCCTTAACTCCAGAAACCAAAGACTCTCTTTCATCTATTCTCAGCCCAGGTTATTTTAATGACTACTATAATATCCCTGGAAGGAATGGGGACTATTACCCCGTCCATTTCGTCTTTTATTCTTTATTGATAATTCCCTTTAGACTAATCCTCAAAGTAGCTAATCTACCTGAGTTGAAGTCATTCTATCTACTTAACATTTCTCTTTTTATAGCCACAATTTCCTTTTTATGGAAAAAGTATATTAAAGAAAATAATCAAAGAATAGTTTTCTTAACCTTGGCTGTATTTTCCTCACTAATGTCATTCTTTAAATGGCCAGGCCCAGACTTATTATATTTAATGTTACTAACAATTAGCATTTTCTCCTTTTTAGAAAAAAAATATCTATTCTCAGCTATTATTGTTGCGATTGCTTCCTGGCATAGCCAGCCACTAATAGTTCTTTCAGCGATGATGTTATTAGCCTACTTAAAAAAGGAAAAGTTAACTTTAAAATTAATTATGCATACTGGCTTGGTAGGAATTATTATGCTAATTCCCTATCTTTATAATTACTTAATTTTTGGAATGATCAGCCCTTGGGCTGCTATTCCAGACGGATGGACACAACTTAGAGGATTCGGCTTACATAACCTCAGTTTTAAGAAGCTTTATGAACAGCTTTTTGATCTAAATATCGGCTTGTTTTGGTATACACCAGCATTGGTAGTGGGAGGAATACATAAAGCATTTAATAAAGCTTCTAAAAGCAAGAGTCCAAGCTACTTATACCTGACTGGTTCTTTTTTAATCACAGCATTCTTTTATCAAACTAACCCTGCTTGGCACTATGGCACAGCAGGATTTGGACCCAGTAGACACGCAGTTTTTATGCTGCCTTTATTTATAGTTTTATTCTTTAAACTCTTAACTGAGCTAAAAAACAAATCCCAAGCAACTATTTTATTCATAGTAGCGATACTGACTAATATAGTCATACTAAAAACTAACGGCTTCTTTTCCCCAAATTTAGAAAAAACTCATTACCATAATTATGCTGCTAAATTTGTTTTAAATAACTTTCCCCAAATTTACAATCCAACTCCAGAGATATTTGTTGATCGGACGAATCACTTTGAAATAGATCTACCCATGACAGCTATTTATAAACATAAAAATCAATGTAAAAAAGCTTATACTCTGATCTCAGATCAAGAGCTTCTTAGGGAAGAATGTGGTGAGATTTCTAATAAATATTTGGATGATCCCTTCTCTAGAATTGCCAATTACCCTCGAGAACTTACAGTAACCCAGGCAATCGTCTTACCTAGTGATATGAGCTGCCAAAATAACTCTGTCTATCCTTGTCTTAAAGATATTGATCAAGCCAGTTCAAGACTGGAGGTTCCTACAGAAAGAATATCTGAAGTTACCAATGCCCCGTATTCGTGGAAAATAGA
>CAZHLX010000051.1:0-4715 GCA_964533345.1 uncultured Pseudomonadales bacterium | reverse complement strand
AGCCCCAGCAAAATTATACTGTGCATCTAATTTTGGATCACCAGTAACCTTTTGATTAAAAGTAGTATCATCTGCATTAAACATAATATTCAAAATATCTTTTTTTTCTGCCTCATCCAAATCTTCATTTCTATCCAAAAGATCATAAGTAGTACTAACATATGTATCACTATACGTCTTTTGTGTTTTAGTTCTCTTCTCTTCTCGTTTTTCAAGAATATCATCAATCAACTCAGAAAGTTCACCTTTTTTAATAGGCTCATCATTTTCTTCCTCACCAATCAATTGTTTACCCTTTTTCTCAAATTGATCAATCACATTCAAAGCATTTTCATATTTATTTCCTAAATCAGCTAAATTAGCCTCAAGTCTTTTAACCTTTCTGCCTAATTTCGACCTCTCAGCATTGTCATCAGGCTCGTTAGGAATTTTATTTCCATCTTCATCCTTTTTTCTTTCCTCTTCCTTCTCATCATCTTTTTTCTTTTTTTCCTCTTCTCTATTTTCATTTCTATCTTCTTCCCCACCTTCTAAAAGAGCGTTCAACACATCATCATTATACTCTTCTTGTTTATCCAAATCTTTATCCAAATTTTCTTCTCCACCTAATACATCCTTTTCCTCTACAGCCATTCTTAAATCCCCTCTTTAACTATTTATCTTATCCACCAATTTTTTATACTCACTTAGTCTATTAAGCCATTTAGTATAAATCTTTTTACAAACTCTATACTCAGCCTTCTCCTCACTTGTAGCCTTCTCATCAATAATCTTATCCAATAACTCCTCAGTCGTCGTCAACAAATCAATCATCAATTCTTGCCCAAGATCAATAGAAAGTGCATCCACAAATTTCTGGTGCTTCCCAAGTGAACTTAGAATCTTAGCAGCTCTTTTGCCATTTGTTTTCAAAAACTCCTCAAATTTTTCATGATTAACTAACATTAGCAGCCTCCCTAGCACCAATTTCAATCATACTCTGCTGAATTCCACTTTGATTAGTGGCTCCTCCACCACCAACATCTCCAACCTGTTCACCTCCTTGAGTTACCTGAACACTCTCATCAAGAAGAATTCTACCAAAATTAACAAACTCATCGCCCATATACTTAAACAACTGCGTAAGTATATAATTAATAACCTTAGTAATCTCTGGATGCCCAATATTAGCAACATAACCTAAAACTTGAGTCCACATCCTAATCTTACTCTCCTTACTATACTCATTCTCAATACTCTGACTTAAAGGTTTATACCAATATTCTTTACTAGGATCAAAATCAAAAACCTTATCCCCCATCAAACTAACACCCGTCTCCGGCTCTGCAAACTGCCAAGTCATCTGCTGGATAATCCAATAAAGCTCACTTAAAAAAGTATATTCATAAGTTAAACTTTTATAATTAGTCCTCATACTTGTTCTATTCTCAGCTCCAGCAACAGCAGTGGCAGTTGTACTTGCAGCTTGGGGTAAACTACCCATAGTAGTAGGAAAAATACTCATAACCTGATTACTTTTGCTAAACAACAAATTTAATTGCTGCATACTTCCAACAATATTATCATCTATTTTCAACTCTCTTAAATCACTTTGAATATCTTCAACTTCAATCAAATGCTCAGGCTCAAAATATAAACTATCATTATCAGCCATAGTATATTTATTACCTATAAAAGTTGGCATAGTAGCAAGCCTAACTCTATCATTACCCATGTTAAAAGTATCATCTATGGCAGTCTGCAACTCTCTACTATACTTACCATCACCTAGTCCAACATCCTCACTTGGATGAACATAACACAACCCTTTAATAATAGGCCTGTAATTATTTTTGAAAGCATCAACAAATGGATTTAAATCAAATCCTATTAAAACTTTATTACCACTAGAATCTTTGGCAATAGTAATCATAACCTCTAAAAGCTCTGCATTTTCCTTCTCTACTCCATCAACATCTAACCCATAACTAATCTTAGTAGGCAAATTGGTATTTTCATCCCTCTCATCAACAACCACCCAAAAATTACCAAACCTCTTAAAAATTTCAAAAGTAGGGTTAACTGGATCAGATTCAGCAACTTTTAAATTCCTCCCAGAATTTTCATTCTCACTATTAACTTGATCACTTGTACTTAAATCCTTCAACTTACCTAAGTTAAAATAACCAAACCTATCCTTTGTCTTTTTCAACTCATCAAGAGATCTATATATCCTATAAGCAACCCACTTTTTATCATTTACATTATAAGTATACTCACTACTTTCAAAATAATCCTTAACCTCTATAACATCATAATTAAATCTATCAATAACTGCTACGGTTTTATAGACATCTTCAATCTCATCAATCGATTCAATTGGTTCACCATCAGGACCAACTCCAACAGCCTTAGTCTTTGCCCTCTGCCCAACTAATCTCTTTTCAAACTTCTTCTCCCACCAACATATCCCAACAACACTACCAGCTAAGTGATTAATTAACTTACTCCGAACAAACTTTAAATAATGCCGTAAATGCCTTTGATTAAGTGTTCTGTTCAAAAGTTCCTTTGTAGCATCAGCCTTAACCAAAGCCTCATCACTATCATCCTCTAAAAAAACTTCAACAAAATCTCTAGTCCTAAAATATTGATCAACGTCAATAGAACTTTGAGTCAGAAATTGACTTGCAGCTTCAGGAATCCTAATATCACTCATCCAATCATATTCTTTATCATCCCTTTCATTATCCAGCAAGTCAACGTAACTTTGATAATCATCTCCTAAAACTTCTCTATTTTTAATTGAGGTCTCAAACTCTTCATCTATAATCTTCCCAATTATGATTTTTTCAATATCATTTTTCTCACTCATCTTCTAGACCTCTTAGAATTAAAATACTGTTTTTTCTTGGGCCACTTATTAACCACCTTCCTAGATCCTGGTTTAAAACTTTGGCTTTTAAAAATTGCCTCCCATACCATATTCATATGACTCCATCTCTGTTCTGGTTTATTCTTAGCCTCTTTTTCTTGGACACTTTTTGCATCACCAAATTCTTCCCATCTCCACTGCCTCATGCTTTTTGCAGCCACTTTGCAAGAGTCAAAAATCCAAATAGTCGGTAAGTATATAACATTACCAACTTCATCATAAAATTTATTATTAAAAGGCTTACCGACTTTTAAACTATTCTTTAACCTCTTCCTAATCTCATCTCTTCCTTTTTCACCTTTAGTATCCCAAGTTCTCCAAAATCCACCTCTACAAACCCCTTCATGCTTTAACTCACTAAACCTACTATTTAAATCATCCCTAACAGTAACTGTCCTATTACCCTCTTTTCTTTTATGGGCCTCCGCAAGTGGATCAATTAAAGTCAACCTAAACTCATAATCTCCACAATCCTCACCCAAAATACTCGCAATCTCTTCAATAGTAAATCTCTCAGGACTTAAACTCTCCTCACCATAAATAAAAGCTTCATTAGTATCACTTAGACATATCATCCCAAAAGCCCAGGGTGTTTGTGGATGATAATCTATACCCCTAGCATGAATCCAATCAAATGGAACTCCATTAGGAAACAACTTATCACCATTAATCATGTGAGTTGAAAAAGTAAAATCTTTAAAAATCCTTCCACTAACCTGTTTAAATATCCCATACCGTCTAATAGCTAAAACATCAGGATCATCTAAATTATCAAAAAGTGCTTTAATAGCTTCAGGTTTTAAAGTAGGATTATCATCTGTAGCAGCTTGCAAAACAGCTACATCCTTTTCTCCCTCTCTAATCTCAATTTTACTAAACTCCTTATCATCACTCTCTTTTAAAAACTCAATAATAGTGTCAGTTCTGTAAAAATAACTACCATGCTCAAATATATCATCATACATCCAACTTATATAATTAGCAGGTGTAAGTGTAACAACTTCATCACCATTTTCAGCCAAAAGCCTTGGAATCTGTTCATTTCTAAAATCTTGACTCGGTTCCTCATCATACCAAACTGACATCCTCTGCGTTCCAGCAGTAGCCTGAACCTGCTGTGTATACCCAACAAATTCAACAATAATATCCTCCCCACCAAAAGGATCTTTTACTACCATAAAATGATCTCTATAAGTAGTGTCAGCCTTAATTAAAAAACCTGGAAGCCATTTCTTAAATGCTGGATATTGAGTATTTTTAACTTCAATATTACTTTCTAAATCACTAGATTCCCCTTTTTGAACTTTCTTCCCTCCTCCAGGCAAAGTATGTGAACAAAACCTAAAAACCCTACTTCCACGTTTATGTAATACTACTCTAAAACCACACAAAGGACACGTCTCTGGAGGATTAAAAGCCCTGAAAACAGTTCTAGTCCTATACTTTCCCCCTGCTGGATGTGATTTTAAACAATAACACTTTTCATTCTCACATTCATAATAAACAACATTCTTCTCAATAACAGGATAAATTCCCAGAATCCTCATCACGTAACCAAAAGCAACTCCAGCAGTTTTACCAAATTGATTTCCAGTAAACAAAGCAACAACCTTTTCAGGACTCTGGGTAAACTTCTCAAAAATCCAAGTCTTTTTGAACTCTAAAAAATCCTCAAAATCGTTAAGTTGTTTTATTTGTTCATTAGAAAGATTCATTAAGCTAATTCAATTATAACCTTAACATTCGCAACTATCCCAAAAGTAACATCATCAGCTTCAATATAAGGACGCATTTTTTGTCC
>CAZHLX010000050.1:0-5267 GCA_964533345.1 uncultured Pseudomonadales bacterium | reverse complement strand
ATAAGATTTCCAATTGCTTCTTTTGTTCCAAAAGATGATTGTTATTAGTAAGTGGCTTTTCATCGGTGGAGAAGAGAACAAATAGTAGAATTAGACTCATGGAAGTGAAAACCAAAGTTGAGATGATTATTGATCTGTATGGTTTGATTTTAACTAAGAGTAATAGTCCTAATGAAGGTAGTGCTGAAATAAGTAATCTAACGATGAAAAAGGGGAGTAGCAGATACCTCATTTAGTTAGTCTATCAAACTTAAGGCCAATTGGAGAGCGCTAAGAGCTGGTGATTGTTCTCGTCCAAAATCAAATCTTCTTCTCGAAGATTCTGCCAAATAGTTTCAGTTACAAATGGAATAAATGGATGAAGAAGTTTTAAGAAAGTAGTTAAGCCTTTAATTAATGCCTCTTTAGATATTTCTCCTAGCTTTGCTTTTTCAATACATTCATCACAGAACCAATGCCAAAACTCATTGTAAAGAGTTTCTGCAGCTAAGCCGATCTTAAAATCATTCAATTGTTTGGTGACTTCAGTTGTTATGGACTCTAGTTTTTCTAGATACTTTTTATCATCTGATCCAGAATTGTCTTTTTCATCGCTCATAATAATAAACCTAGTTGCGTTCCAAAGCTTATTAGTAAAGTTGCGAGCTGCTCTAAAATCTCCGTCTCCAATAGATTTATCTAAACCAGCACTAGAACGGATGACTAATGCCATTCTTAGGGCATCAGCTCCGTATTGGCTAATAATTTCTAGGGGGTTAACGACATTGCCCTTACTCTTACTCATTTTCTGACCCTTGGAGTCTCTAACTAGGCCGTGAAGATAGACATCTTTAAATGGAGCTTCATTTGTTTTATGGAAACCCATCATCAACATTCTCATCACCCAGAAGGGGAGAATGTCATAGCCAGTTTCCATTACACTGGTGGGGTAGAAACGCTTGAAGTCATTTTCTTGATTGGTCATGAGAGTGGTGTATGGCCACTGAGCAGAACTAAACCAAGTATCAAAAGTATCAGTTTCTTGAAGGTAGTTGTCTCCTGGTGGGGTGGGGGAGATGGTATATTTAGCTTCAATCGGAGCCCTAAGCTCTTGCAAGCCTTCAGAAACCTCTTTAAAAGAGTATTTGCCGGTGTATAGGTCTAAAACATCTTTTAAATACCCCTCAACCCTCTCGTTGTTTTGATTAATAAACCCCACGTGGATATCTTGATTTTCAATGGAGTACCAAATAGGCATTTGAATTCCCCATACTATCTGGCGGCTGATATTCCAGTCTTTAAGGTTTTCTAACCAATGTTTGAGAATTTTGTCATGTCCAGCCCCATGGATTTTGACTTCACCTTTATCTAAGGCTGCTAAAACTATCTTGGTTAAAGGTTTAACTTTGATGAAGAACTGGGGGAGAGGTAGGGGTTCGATGACTGTTCCACATCGGTAACAAGTCCCAATATTGTGTTTATAGTTATCATCTATCTTAACCATAAGCCCTTTTTCCTCAAGGTCTTTAACGACTTCTCGGCGAGCTTTTTTAAGATACATCCCGGCATATGGCCCAGCCAGATCAGTCATGTGTCCACGATAATCAATGGCTTGTTTTAAACCAGGAATTTCATCTTGATGACGCTGCCAAACTTCAAAATCATTGAAGTCATGAGATGGAGTTATCTTAACCACCCCAGTTCCAAACTCAGGATCAACATACTCATCCGCGATAACTCTTAGTTTGAAGTTGCCATTTAGTCCTTCAACCTCGACTTCTTTTCCGATGTATTCTTGGTAGCGCTCATCTTCTGGATGAACTGCAACTGCGGTATCACCAAACTTAGTTTCAGGACGAGTTGTGGCTAAGGTGAAAGGCCCGTACTTCATGTAATAAAGGGGTGATTTTCTCTCAACATGGTTGATTTCAAGCTCACTAAATCCAGTGCCACAATGGGTACAGTAGTTAACTAATCTCATGTCACGATAAACAAGATCTTGATCAGCTAGTTCTTTGAATGTTTCAGTCACGATCTTAACAATATCTTTATCAAGCATGAACTTAAATCTTGACCAATCAGCGCTGGCACCAATCTTTTTAATTTGCTCTACGGCCACATCTGAGTTTTCTTGAACATAATCCCAGATTTTTTGGTAAAGAGTTTGACGATCAAAATCAAATCTACTCTTACCTTCTTTTTTAAGTTTCTTTTCAAATACAAATTGAGTTTCAATTCCTGCGTGGTCTGTCCCTGGTAGCCAGAGAGTGTCATCTCCTAGCATGCGGTGATAGCGAACCATAATGTCTTCTAGTGCCACAAAGATAGCATGACCCATATGAAGAGGGTCATTGGCATTAGGAGGAGGCATGAGGATACAAAAAGGTTTTGTGTTTTCTGATTTTTTTGCAGGCTGATTCTCACTATCAGGGTTAAAGGCAGCTGCCTTTTCCCATAAGTCATAAATCTTTTGCTCATGATCTTGATGTTGATATCGTTTATCCATAGGGAGAATTATAACACTAAGACCAGGGGCAGCTAATGATATAATTTGGGAAATATTTTATTTGAAGGAGGAATATGTTTTTACCAGTTATCCCCTTAATAGTGGTTTTAATCTTAGCTTCTTTGAAACAAGTCAATGAATATGAACGAGGTGTGGTTTACACCATGGGTCGTTATACCGGCATGGTTGATCCTGGGTGGAGATGGGTATGGCCAATTTTTCAAACCTTTAGAAAAGTAGATATTCGTACCAAAGCAGTTGATGTGCCTAAACAAGAAACAATTACTAAAGACAACGTTTCATGCAAAATGGATGCGGTTATCTACTACAAAGTAGTTGATTCTAGTAAGGCAATAAATGAAGTTGAAGATGTCTTTTGGGCTGTTCAACAGTTAGCACAAACAACTATGAGAAGAATTGCCGGAGAAGTAGATCTAGATGAACTTCTAAGTCATCGTGAACAGATTGCAAAGAAAATTACTAAGACTATTGATCCAGCTACAGAACAGTGGGGGATCAGTGTTGAGTCGGTGGAGTTAAAAGATATTGAGTTACCTGGAAACATGGTGCGAACTATGGCTAAACAAGCTGAAGCCGAAAGAGAGAGAAGAGCCACCATTATTAACTCTGAGGGAGAAGTGGTAGCTGCCAAGAATCTTTCTCAAGCTGCCGATCTGATGGCTAACTCTGCTGGGGCACTCCATCTAAGAACTTTAAACTCAATCAATGATATCTCTTCTGACCAATCAAACACTGTTGTGTTTGCTTTACCTTTAGAAATATTGAGAGCACTAGAGGGTTTAGCTGTAGCTAATTCTAAGAAAAAATAATTACTCACCGACCAAATATTTTGCAGACCAAGGTCTGTAGTTAGAGTGGTAGGTTTTCTCACTAACAGTTTCACCATTTGAGTCTCTAATGATATGAGTGAACTTAGCCTTAACGCCACCTACCGACCAATCAATCTGTTTTTTTACCCCAGGAGCTAGAGTTGAATCTGGATAATACTCTGGAGGTGGAGGAGAGGTATAACCCCAAACTTGGTGATCAGTAATTTCTGTAGATCTACCATCACTGGTACCCCAGATTTCTACTTTCATATAAAGATCATCACTATCAGCTTCTCCATGGATAAGAATATGGTGGTCTGTGTCGTTAATAAAGCGAAGATCTACATTTCCAGAATAAACTGTGGCATCAATTCCTGGCTTTGAGTTAAGCTCGTAGTAACTGACTCGGTAGGAGTGAGGGAGGCGTCTAGTTATCTCTAGGCCTGCGTCTAAGGCTGCGCGAAAAGTGGTGGTACTGACCTGACAAACTCCACCTCCATCGCCTAATTCTGTCCGCCCGTCTTTAATTACATAAGCGCTACGAAAACCAGTCTTATTAGAAACCTCTCCTAGAGTTTGATTGAAAGAAAACTCTTTTCCGGGGGGTATGATGACATCACTAACTTTTTTAGTAGTGATATCCACATTATGAATCCTATTTGGGATAGAGTAATCATACTCACTTTCACCAAAGCCAATCTTTTCTTTTATTCCTAACTCATTAGTAGCAGCTAAAGTTGTCTGTGGTTGAGTAGTCTCTACTGGTAATCCTAGCTCAATATTGGTTTGGTTATTTATTCCAACTGGCTTACCCTCGATCTTTTCTTCAGTGAGACTATTTATGGTTTCTTTAATAATGTTGGTTGTTTCTTTTAGATTTAATTCTAGGCCATCGCGATGGGGGATGAACTTTTCTACTTGTAGAGTATCTTGGTCGAAAATGAACTCAGCATCTTGGGTAGGACGAGTCACAATTTCTTGCCACTCGCTTAGTATTGAATTAAATTCTTCTTCATTAAAACCTTCTGGGAAAGCTATTAATGAAACTAGTTGCTGGTCGTTTAGATCAAGTCTCACATCTTCAGCTCTGAGGATTAATCTTTGTCCTATTAGCTTATTTGCTTTGGCTGAGGCAGATGCAATCTGCTCCTGACTTAAAACAGTGCTAGTTGAAGCAACTGGAGCTGAAAGGGGTTGTGGTTTTTCAATTTGAGACTCAAGAAGTTTGATGGTATCGAAAAGAACCAGCTCTCTTCCGGCCTCTCCAGGATCTATTGTTAGGCTATATGGTGAGCCACTGTATCTGAGGTTTGCTTTTGGACTATGTCCAACCAAGTCAACTTTTTTCTTCAACTCATTTACAAAAAACTCTAGCTTCTCTGGATGATAAACCAGCTTGGTTTTAAATTGTATGGGGGCAAAACTAGCTTTAGTGATGATCCAAGTCTTAGAGAAATAAGATCCTATTCGTCCTACCTCAAAGGCTTGGGTAATGGCTTCATCATACTTGCGACTTATCTCTAGCTCGGCTGATGATGAGGACAGCTTAATATCATCTACTCTTATACTAATAGAGTGTTCTTCTGGTAGCTCAAGCTCATGTTCTAGAAGTCTAAATGCTTGGTTTCGGGTCAACCCTCCAACCTCGATGTTATCGATCTTAACTCCAGGGTAGATCCTATCTTGAAAAAGGAAAAAGAAAAATAGACTTCCACTAATCGCTAGGATAAATACTCCCAGAAGAAAACCAATCATCCATGGAGGGATCTTCTTACTTGTGATCATAATCAAGACTACTATATACTATATTCAGTTTTAGTATGTCAGATAAGTCTTTGCCCAAACCAGTAGCACCTCAAAAACCAAAGGCACAAACGGGGAAACCTCAGATGCCTCCTCCTGCAGTAGGATTGGCTCCAGAAGATCCTGGGGATCCAGTTTTTCCAACTACT
>CAZHLX010000049.1:0-5555 GCA_964533345.1 uncultured Pseudomonadales bacterium | reverse complement strand
GTAAGGATAACAGTGAATAGTGAAAAGATAACAGCAATGATGGCTAGAATTTTAGTCAATTTACTTTGGGAATGGATTCTTTTGATCAAAACTAAGCTAAATACTGATAATATTCCTCCTAGAATATTGGGGTGAGCCGTAGTTGCATATGGTAAAATCCTGCCGGTATTCCACCACATGTCTTTAGATAAACCGATTGAATTACCTAGGTTTGGTTCACCTAATAATACATAACTCAGAAGTGATTTTTGACTTATAAATTGCCAGAAAGATAATCCAGATTGAAATAGTGTGGTGATAACTATACTAATGAAAACAGCTGAGTTATTAATAATTTTTTTATGATTAGTTAAGAATAGGGACAAAAGGAGCATGGTGGATATTTTTATTAAATACCAGCTGGATGCCAAGGGGTATGGAGTGAATATCTGACGGATAATAAAAATAGAAAACAGAATACTGGGCAGATAAAATTGGGATGGTTCTAAGAATAGCTTTTTCTTTTTAGATATAACTTCAATTAACCAAAGTATTAATAATAAAAAAAATAAAGATATCACTTAAATAAATTTTGGGAATCAGATAATCAACAAGCAGTCCATTCACGTATGAGCTTGAAATATCTAGCTTAAAAAACAAATTACTAGGAATTAAAAAGATAAGTAAACAAACTAAAGAAGTATAGATCTTATCTAAATAAATTTTTTTCAACACACTCTCATTATACTTCACCCACCAGTTTAGCTTGGTGAAGTTTCTCAACTTGCTTTACCACAGCTTTCCTTATTGGCTCAACATCACTCATAGAAAGGTTCTTTTTAAGGTCATGAAACTCAATATTGAAAGTATGATTATCTTTATAAATATCTTTTAACTCGACTTTAGTAATTAGCTTATCAGTTTTTTGAATTGTTTCCATTAATTTACCTATAGCGACTTGTTTTTTTAGAGTGAAAGTTAGATCTTCCACAACAGGCATGGTTTTTGGGATTGGTTTGTAGCTAGGATGAGTATGGGCAACAGAGATTAGCTCTTTCATTATGATCTCCACCCCTATTAGTCCAGATTTTAAAATTCCAATATAACCAATCTTTTTCTCTCCCACAATAATTTCTGCTGCTTGTGAAAACCCTTTAGCTTTCTGTGTTGTTTCAATTATTTGGTATTGAGAGATAAATAGTTTTTCTAGTAAAGATTCTAGTGTTCCTCTAACATATCTATAGTCAGCTGCTGATATTAAATTAAGCATTAATTGCTCATTAGGCAATTTTCCAGTTTGAGGATGATATGTATTGGCAATCTCAAAGACAGATAGATCTTTTTGTTGTGAGTTGGTATCAATTATCTCCGCAAGTGATCCCAATAATGATCGACGCAGATAAACCTTATCATCAGTCAGTGGGTTCTGTAATTTTAGATGTTGATTAATTTGATAGTCAGATTGTAGAGCAACTTCCTCACTAACGAGTGAGTATGTGTAAACTTCTTGCCAACCAATATTACTTAAAAATCTTTTGATTTTATTTTCCAAAGAAAAATCAATATCTTTGGGGTAATCGGTGGGAATAGAAGTATCCATTAGCTTACTAGGCAAATTGTGGTAGCCATAAATACGAGCAATCTCTTCAACAATATCAGCTGGAATAGTTAAGTCGGGACGGAAAGTTGGTGGGGTGATGGTTAGATTTATTTTTCTCCCCTCGCCGCTTGTAGCAACTTTACATTCTAGTTTTTTAAGGATATCGGTAATCTTTTTTACTTCAATTTCTAATCCTAAATAATCATCAATTATTTGGAGGTTTACTTCCACATGTTTAGGCTCAGGTCTTTGATTAAAGTCATCAATTACTTGACTGCCAACACCTGCCCCACATAACTCCTGATAAAGTTCAACGGCTTTAAGCAACGTGTTCTCTGCTAAGTTAGGATCAACATTCTTTTCCATTAGCTGTGCAGCAGTAGTGCGAATGGCATGAGTCATACTAGCAAACCTGACTTTATCTGCTCTAATAGATTCTGCTAATAACAAAACATTATCAGTGCTTTCATCAATTGAAGTGTTAGCTGTGCCTTTGATAGAAGGTAAATCTATAATCTTTCCCTCTCCATTTTTAAAGACAACCTCTCCCCCTACTGTCTCGAAGTTTTCTCCATCAAGTGTAGTAAATCTTTCTCCCTTATTTGCTTCAACAATGTGGATTTCTCCACCAGTATTCATTAGCTTGTCATAATCGAAAGCATGAATTGGATGTCCAATATCATGAGTTACATAGTTAGTGATATCAATCGCTGCATCATGAATATTCATTTCTGTTTGGATTAATCTTTTAGACATCCACTTAGGAGTAGGAGATCGTTTAATATTTTTGAGAATAATAAAAATAGTTCTTTTATTAAGATCAATATTATTAATAACTTTTGGGATTGGCATTTCTTCAGTCAACTGAAGTGAGTCTCTATCAGTGATAGCTAATGATTTTAGATTAGCCTTAATACCTGCTTGATTGAGTATCACTGCTGCTTCTCGGGCGATACCATGCACATTCATTGAATCTACCCTATTTGTGGTGACTTCAATGTCGTAAACTTCTTCACCTTCAATTTGATAAATTCTTTCAATAGAAGGACCAGAAAGAGATAAGTACTTTTGAATTTCTTCTGGAGTTGCTTCTGTTTCCAAATGTTCTAGTAGCCAGTGATGTGGGATAAGAATATTCATTTAAAATTGCTCCAAAAATCTAAGATCTCCTGAATAGATGAGACGAATGTCATCGATGTTAAGACCTTCTTTGAGTGTATAGGTTCTCTCTATTCCCCACCCAAAAGCAAAGCCAGTATATTCTTCAGGGTTAATTCCGCCTGCCTTTAATACATTGGGATGAACCATTCCTGCTCCACCAACTTCGTGCCAGCCTGATTTGCAAAATTTGCATTTCCCACGACCCTTTTTACCAGTCCCGTGACAGATATGACAACTAAAATCGACTTCGAATGAAGGTTCTGTAAATTGAAAATGGAATGGTCTAATTCGACTCTTTGTGCCAGGACCATAGAATTGTTCTGCAAAATGATCTAAGGTTCCTTTGAGATGTTGAATATTAATTCCTTTATCTACCACTAAGCCTTCAAACTGATGAAACATTTGAGTGTGAGTCGCATCTTGTTGTCGGCGATAGCAGCGGGCAATATTAATCATCCGAATTGGAGGCTCACTATTGAGTCTTTCCATTTCTCTGACCTGCCCATTAGAAGTATGAGTAGTTAGAACTACTTTTCCCCTCTTCTTATCTTTAGGAGCATCGACAAAAAATGTTTCCCATTCATCGCGTGCTGGATGATCTGGTGGCATATTTAATGACTCAAAAACGTAATAGTCCCAATCAACTTCTGGATACCTAACCCTGGTGAAACCAATTTTTTCAAAAATATGGGTAATCTCCTCCATAGCTTGTGAGACAGGATGCATATGTCCTACTTGAGGCTTCAATCCAGGCATAGTCAGGTCTATCTTCTTAGAAGAAGAAATAGTTAGATCCTCTCCAAGAAGCTGAAGTTGATGGTTGAGATTCTCTTTGAGTTCATTTAAAAGTTGTCCTGCCATTGGACGCATTTGAACAGGGACGTCTTTTAAGCCTTTCATCAAATCATTGATTAGGCCTTTTTTACCAAGGTACTTATTTTTTAAGCTTTCAATCTCTGTCTTGGGTTCGGCATCAAACTGTTTTTTGAGTTGCTCAATACCAGCCTTTAGATTTGGCAGGGAGTCTGTGATTGGTGGCAACGTATTTTTCATGTTTATTCATTAATCAACTTGTTTGCCGGTTTGGGTAGGACAGTTTTCTTCATGATCTGGAAGAGTGGCCTTACAAAGTGGACACTTATTTTCTAAATCATGATGTGGAGATGGTGCTTCTGCATTATGCATATATCCCTTTATTATAATTTATATGTTATCACTAAAAAACTCCCCGGTTGGGGAGCTTGTTTTTTTATCAAAAACTCTCCCCTTTTAGTAGTGGCTAAAAAAGAAAAAGTTAGTGAAAGTAACTGTTAAAGTCATGTGATGATCTTATTTTTTCAAACCACTCTTGTCAACCACGGCTTTGAAAGCTTCAGGGTTGTTGACAGCTAGTTCAGCTAACATCTTGCGATTAATCTTGATATCAGCTTTATTTAAAGCAGCAATAAAGTGAGAGTATCTATAGCCTTCATCAATCTGTCTTAAAGCAGCATTGATTCTCATAATCCAAAGTTTTCTGAAATCACGCTTGCGGAGCTTACGGCCAATAAAGGCATATTGATCAGCATGAAGCATAGCCTCAGTGGCTCTCTTAATAAGACGGTTATAAGTACCTCGGTAACCTTTAGTAAGTTTTAAAACTTTCTTGTGGCGACGTCGACGAGTAACTCCAGTTTTTGTTCTTGGCATAATTTAGATTCCTTTAGGCAAGACCCATCATTTGTTTGATTTTTTTAGCTCTCTTACCAGTAACTTCAGCTAACAAACGATATTGGCGAATAGCTTTTCTACTTTTCTTTCGTCTTAGATGACGAGAATTTTGTTTGCGACGCATTAATTTACCAGTTCCAGTAACTTTGAATCTGGCTGCAGCACTTTTTCTGGTTTTTTGTTTATATTTTTTCATGCTATTTTCCTTTTGGTCTCAGCTGCATAATAATCTTGGTGCCGACTGATTTTGGCAAGATCTCTGTTTCAGCTATTTCTTTTGTTTCTTCAATAATTCTCTCAAAGTTTTTAAATCCAAATTCTTTCTTAGTACGTTGCCTTCCTCTGCGGAAATCAACTTCTACTCTGACTTTATCACCATCTTTTAAGAATCGTTTGACGTTTCTTAATCTAGTTTGGAAGTCACCTTCATCTATGAATGGTGTCAGCCTAACTCCTTTTATTTCTTGTTGACGAGCACTTTTACGTTGCTCGGCTTTCTTTTGTTGTAGCCAATACTTATGCTTAGAAAGCTCAATTATTTTTGCAACAGGTGGTTTTGCCTGTGCAGTGATTAACACCAAATCTTTATCTTGCTGTCTAGCTTTATCTAAAGCTTCGTCAGTAGACATTACTCCAACTTGATTCCCTTGATGGTCAACAACTCTAACCTGGGGAAATCTAATGGCGCGATTGGCGATAATTCGTTCTCGCTTTTTGTATTTGTTGTAATTATGTCTACCCACTATGGTGTTTATTTACTTTCTAAATATTTGCTTGTTACAGTAAGGCATGCATTATACCAGGAGTTTTTTGATTGTGAAACTGGAAATGGTCAGTTATAATATCAATTCTTTTAACATTACTTTTTAGAACTCGTAGCTCAGTTGGTTAGAGCGCTACGTTGACATCGTAGAGGTCAGTGGTTCGAGTCCACTCGAGTTCACAATTTTATCCGCCACTATAGGCGTTACTTCGTTCATGGTGCATCATGTCAAAGACAGCTTTGCTTTCCTGAGCTCCCTTGCCCATAGCCATTCCACCTTTAACTTTTCTAGCTATCTCTACATTAGCTGGAGGCTTTATGGACACAGTCTGGTTTAGACTA
>CAZHLX010000048.1:0-6031 GCA_964533345.1 uncultured Pseudomonadales bacterium | reverse complement strand
ATGACAATGCTAAGTATAAGTACATAGTTAAAGAAAAAACTGATGTCAAACCAGAGGACACATACATCTTGGCTCAACAGTATGATAGTCGAGAGCTAAAATTAGTAACTTGTGTGCCAGAAGGAACATATCTCCGTCGGGGTGTGGTGACAGCGGAGTTAGTAAGCGACTAAACAATTATGAAAAAAGTATTAGCTATTGATTTTGGCACATCACGTATTGGTCTAGCAGTTAGTCGTTTTGATCTGGCTGAACCTCTTAAGATTGTCAAAAATAATGAGCAAACCATTGGGCAAATAAGAAACATTGTTGAACAGGAGAAAATAGAATTAAGCTTAGTTGGTTTATCTGAAAATAAAATGGCTCAAAGAACTAAGGATTTCGCAAAAAAATTAGTTGCTGAAATTACCATTCCCCTAGAGTTTGTGGATGAAACTTTGAGTTCAAAAAATGTCCATCAAAAATTAGCAGATTCTCCAATGAAACTTAAAAAAAAGCAGGGGCCAATTGATCATTATGCCGCAGCTGAGTTTTTACAGGAGTGGCTAGATATTAATTAATAAGTGTTATACTTTTTTTCATGACTTTCAAAAAAACATTGTTCCCCATCACAATCATGCTTTTAGTTTTAGTTTCAGGATTGATGGGGTATTTTTATATTTTTTCTCAACCAGTTTCTACGGTGATGGATAATACTCAGTTTATAGTCCCTAAAGGCCAGGCTGTGAGTATTATTGCTAGTAGGCTTAAAGATGAAGAACTAATCAAAAGTCCACTTGTTTTTCGGTGGGTAGTTAAGAAAGAAGGCTTAGAAAATAGACTTCAGGCCGGATCTTTTCAACTATCTCCAGACATGACTCCTTCAGAGATAGCTAATCAACTCACTCAAGGTACTAATGATGTCTGGGTAACTATTTTGGAAGGCTGGCGTCGAGAGCAAGTTGCAGCAGGTTTGGCGGAGTATGAACTAAATAGTTTCGATGAGGATGAGTTTTTAAATCTAACATTAGGTCAGGAAGGAAGAATTTTTCCTGATACATATCTTTTTGCTAGAGAATCCACTGCCCAAACTATTTATAACGCTATTAGTAATACTTTTGAAAAAAAGATACAGTTTGGTTTAGAAGATGAGATAAAAGATTCTGATCGTAGTTTTGAGGATGCTTTAGTTATGGCTTCGATAGTGGAGAGAGAGGCCAGAGGATATGAGGAGATGAGACACGTGGCTGGGATCTTGTGGAATAGAATTGACTTGGGGATGGCCCTTCAGGTTGACGCAACACTGCAATATGCAAAGGGCTATGACACTTTAACTCAAACCTGGTGGGATATTCCACTGGGTGAAGATAAAAAAATTGATTCTCCTTTTAATACATACTTACATCCTGGTCTTCCCCCACAGCCTATCTGCAACCCAGGATTAGAGGCAATTAAGGCGAGTTTAGATCCTCAAAAGACTGACAATCTTTACTATTTACATGATAGAAGTGGTGGGATACACTATGGACAGAATCTTGAAGAACATAACGCAAATGTACAGAAGTACTTGCGTTGATTTCTCATTATTGATATAATCCTTCAGTTTCCTAGAAAATAAACATATACACTCGGGATTCTTTTGTTTATTAAATATATAAAAACAAGCTCATTGGTAAGTTAGAGAGCACTAGTCAAGTGGTCTCTTTTTGTTGTGGTTATTTACCAGTGATTTTAGACTCAAAAAACCGCAACCCAATTATAAGTAATTAATTGAAAAAATTAAAAGTCAGGAGCCTTAATGCCACGCAAGCCACGAATTAAATTAGGAAAAGAGCACAAAGTTCTCCCAGAATTAGATCTAATTGAGCTTCAAAAAGAAAGCTATCAGCAGTTTTTAGATACTGGAATCAGAGAGTCTCTTGATGAAATTAATGGCGAAGAAGATAGCGGAATTAAGGACTTCACTGGTAAGAACTGGATACTGAAGTTTGGTAATTATCGTTTTGGAGAAGTTAAGTATTCTCCAGCTGAAGCTAAGAATAAAGCAGTTACTTATGATATCCCTCTTTATGTAGAGGCAACCCTCACAAATCAAAAAACCGGAGCTACTCAAACTCAAGAGGTTTTCTTGGCTGACATGCCAAAGATGACTAAAGTAGGCACTTTTATTGTGAATGGAATTGAGCGTGCGGTGGTGACACAGCTAGTTCGTTCTCCAGGTGTGTTTTTCTCTGGTGATGAAGAAGGTGGAAAAGTTTTATATAAAGCCGAGCTAAGACCTTTACGTGGTTCTTGGTTAGAGGTGGCTGTTGGTAAGAGACAAGTTCTCTCAGTTAAGATTGATCGTCGTCGTAAAATGCCAGCTACCGTTCTTTTGAGAGCAATGGGATATGGTTCAGACGAAGATTTGATGAATTTGTTCAAAGATGAGCTAAGTTTTGATGAGCAAGAACTGTTGGTAAACACAATCTCTAAAGATACTACCAAAACTGAAGAGGAAGCTTTAATTGAGTTATATGAAAAAATGAGACCTGGAGAGCCGGCCGTTCTTAATACTGCTCGTGAGTATTTATTCCAATTATTCTTTGACGCTCGTCGTTATGATTTGGGAGAAGTTGGTCGTTATAAGCTTAACAGTCGTTTAAAACAGAGTGTTAAGGAGAGTGTGACTGTTCTAACAAAAGAAGACGTCATCTCTACCATTAAATACTTAATTGGTTTACAAAATGGTAAAGGTAAAGTTGATGACATTGATCATCTTAGTAATCGTCGTGTACGTCGAGTAGGTGAGTTGGTTCAGGGTAATGCTTTTAGAATTGGCTTGATTCGTTTAGAGAGATCTATTCGTGAAAAAATGTCACTAACTAAAACAGATGAAACCTTAACTCCCGCTGCCCTGGTTAATGCCAGGCCATTAATTGCTACTATTTCTGAGTTTTTCCGTCGTAATCGTTTATCAACTATTTTAGATCAGACAAATCCGTTGGCTGAAATTGATAACCTGCGTCGTCTTTCTGTGATGGGAAGCGGAGGTGTGACTCGTGAAAGAGCTTCATTCTCAATGCGTGATATTAATGCCTCTCAATACTCTAGAATCGATCCAGTTAGATCTCCAGAAGGTCCTAATATCGGTTTGGTAACCTATCTTGCTTTATATACCAAGGTCAATAAATTTGGTTTCTTAGAAGCTCCTTATCTTAAGGTTAAGGATGTCAAAGGTAAGATGAAGGTCACTGACGAGATTGTTTACATGAACGCTGCTGAAGAAGAAGAGCATAAAGTTACTCATGCTGGTGTAGAAATTGATGAAAATGGTTATATCACTGAAGAATGGGTGCCTATCCGTTACATGAATAACTTTATCGAAGGCGGTGCTGATGAGGTTGAGTTTATTGATGTAATTCCTTCACAGGTTATCGGAACATCAGCTTCACTGATTCCTTTTATTGATCATGATGAGGCTAATCGTGCTTTGATGGGTACTCACATGCAATGTCAGGCTGTACCTTTAGTAAAAACTGATGCTCCTGTAGTAGGAACTGGTATGGAGGGTGTGGTCGCTAGTGCGATGGGTAGAACCGTTGAAGCCTGGAACAGTGGTGTGGTTGATTATGTAGACGGAAATAAAGTAGTAATCAAAGTTAATAAAGCTGATTTAAAGAAAATTAACAAAGAAGACTACACTCACGTAGAAGAGGTAGAACACAAAAGCGGTAAAGATATTTACTACTTAAGTACTTTTGAGAGAACTGCTCAAAGCACTTCTTATTCCCAACGAGCAATTGTTAAGGTGGGAGAAAAAATCAAAAAAGGTGATGTCATCATTGATGGCCCTGCTTCTGATAAGGGTGAGTTGGCTTTAGGAGCTAACTTATTAATTGCTTATAGCTCTTTTGAAGGTTTGGGTTATGAAGATGCTATTGTTATTTCTGATCGTTTATTTAGAGAAGATATCTTAACTTCAGTCCATATTAGTGAGTACCGTTCCAGAGTGATGGATACTAAGCTTGGACCAGAAGAACTCACCAGTGATATTCCTAATGTTTCAGAGTCTTATCTCTCAAACTTAACTGACGATGGTATTGTTCGCATTGGTAGTGTGGTTTCTTCAGGTGATATTCTAGTTGGTAAGATTGCTCCTAAAGGTGAAACTGAGCTCTCTCCAGAAGAAAGACTGCTTAGAGCTATCTTTGGTGAAAAATCACGAGAAGTCAGAGACACTTCTTTACGTTTACCTCACGGTTCAACTGGAACGGTGATCGACGTTCAGATTTTAGATCGTGAAAAGGGAGATGAGTTAGACCCAGGAACTCTTAAAGAAGTAACTGTTAAAGTTGCTGAGACTCGTAAAATTACTGTAGGTGATAAGCTAGCTGGTCGTCATGGTAACAAAGGTGTTATCTCCAAGATTGTACCTCAAGCTGACATGCCTCATTTAGAGGATGGAACAGCAGTTGATATTATTATTTCCCCACTATCAGTTTTGGCTCGTATGAACATGGGTCAGCTTTTAGAAGCTAACCTCGGTTGGGCTGCTCAAAAACTAGGTTACAATGTGGCCATTCCAGCCTTTGAACAGATTGATGAGGAAAAAATTTGGGATTCATTGGAAGAAGCTGAGTTACCACGTTCTGGTAAAGTGCAACTCTATGATGGGCGCACCGGTGAACAGTTTAAAGAAACAACTGTGGTTGGTATTGGGTATATCTTGAAATTAGCTCATATGGTTGAAGACAAGGTTCACGCCCGTTCAACTGGACCATACTCTCTCGTGACTCAACAGCCTTTGGGTGGTAAAGCTCAAATGGGTGGTCAGAGAATGGGAGAAATGGAAGTCTGGGCTTTAGAAGCACATCGAGCTGCTCACACTCTTCAAGAGATGTTGACTATCAAATCAGATGATGTCAAAGGTAGAGGTCGTGCTTTCGAAGCGATGGTGAAGGGTGAAGATATCCCTGCTCCAACAGTGCCAGAATCATTCAAAGTTTTGGTGAGAGAACTCAACTCTTTAGGGTTGGATGTAATTCCTCACGAAGTTCAAGAAAGAGTTGAAGAGGAAGTAACTGAAGCTTCTACTGAAGATGCTCCTTCCACAGATGAGGAAGCAGCCACTCAGGAGAACGAAGACCAACCAGCTGAAACTGGTGACAAACCATTAGATACAGACATTAAGGAGGAGGAGTAAAGACATGCAAGATTCACTTCAAAACATCATTGATTTTTCAGCTTTAGAGATAAAAATTGCTAATCCAGAAACAATTATATCTTGGTCTCATGGTGAGATTAAAAAAGCCAGAAACAATTAACTACCGTTCTTTAAAAGCAGAAAAAGATGGTCTCTTCGATGAGAAGATCTTTGGTCCTATTAAAGATTATGAGTGTTATTGTGGAAAATATAAGAGAGCTCGATACAAAGGCATTGTTTGTGACAAATGTGGAGTTGAGGTAACTCACTCTCGAGTCAGAAGAGAGCGAATGGGTCATATCGATCTAGCAGCTCCTGTGGCTCACATTTGGTACTTTAAGGGTGCTCCTTCTAAGCTATCTCTTTTATTAGACATCTCTCCTAAAAGTTTGTCTTCTATTATTTACTTCGCTCAATACGTAGTTTTAGAAGTAGATGATCAACAAAAGTCTGAAAACTTAGAACAACTTGAAGTTTCTCTTAAAGAATCTCAAGAAGAGCTCAAAGAAACTGCTAAGCAAGCTATTATCGAAGTTCAAGCATCTTTGAAAGAAGAAAAAGCTAAGCTTAAAGAGAAAGAGGTGTTCACATTATTTGAATTGCTGATTGCGGTATTGCTCCTGACAATGGTTACCAGCATGATTTATTCTGTATTGAATGTTGGGATCAAGTTTTCTGAAAAAGGTGAAAAAAAAATTATTTCCCTCGAGCAGGAGCATGGTTTGGTTGCACTTTTAGAAAGACAGATAAAAAGTGCAATGTACGACAAGAAAAAGCGACGCGCTGCTATATCAGCAGATGGGGAAGTTCTTCGAGTAGTTACCCGCCAACCCCTTGTCAATCGAAACCTGGGGCTTGTCCTTGCTA
>CAZHLX010000047.1:0-6290 GCA_964533345.1 uncultured Pseudomonadales bacterium | reverse complement strand
CTTGCTGATCGATTCTCTTCACCTTCCATCTCCATTAGTAAGCGTTGATTTCGTTCTTTGACAGTAGATCCAAAACGAGCGCTGTAAACTCCTGGACGACCATCTAAGGCATCAACCATCAATCCAGAGTCCTCAGCTAAAGTAACAACCCCACTTAACTCTCCATAACCTTGTGCTTTTAAAAAAGAATTCTCTTTGAGAGTTTTCCCTGTCTCCTCTATTACTACTCCTTGTAGTTTTTTGAAATTAGCCAAAGAAAGCAGTTCTAAGTCAAATGGACTTAAAATTTGCTCTACCTCTTTGAGCTTACCTGGATTAGTGGTAGCAAAGAGTAGTTTCATAAAAGAATGATTCTACTGACCACCCATCATGCCACCAAGACCACCGGTCATTGATTGCAGTTTTTTAGCTGCTAATTCTTGAGATTTCTTAATAGCTTTATTTAATACTTCCACAGCATCTTGACTAGATATTCCTTGAACAGAAAACTGTTTAATTTTTTGATCACCAGAAATAACAACTACGATGTCGCCCTCTTCAACCCTAATCTCTTCGGCAGCTAAATCTTGTTGCATCTTCTTAGCTTGTTTTCGTAATTCATTCAAATTGCCCAAAGCCTTGAGAGGATTTGCCATAAAAACTCCTTTTTAAATTAATTTTCTAATATCAACAAATTGTACTATACCAATACTTCCTCAGCTAGAGCAGCTAAATCTTCTCCTTTATCAGCTTCTTGAAGATCTGCGCTTTGAGGAGCTTCAGAAAGCTCATACTCGATACTGACACTTCCCCCAGCTATGGGTGCGGCACATTCACTAATTAAAGCTCTAAACTTTGGTAGTTCTAGCTGTTCTTTATGAAATTTATAAAAAACCTGAACTTGAGCAGTTCCATTTGTTCCTGTAAGTGGTTTAGCAGAGCGAAGCAGGGCTTCCAAAGTAATGTTTCTTTTTTTAACTTCCAGTAATAGTTCTTTCCAATTCTCTAACAATTTTTTACTATCTCCCGAGTAATTCTCACTTACTATTTCTTGAGTTTCTAAGATTGGTTCTGAATTAACAGAGATTGATTTTTTTTCAGTAGGAAATTTTTTTTTGATAGGAGTAGGCGTTGGTTTTGAAGAGATTTTCTTTTCACCACCGCCACCTCTATTTTTATCTCCCGATCTAGAAATTAATTCCAGAATTTTTAACTCTAAATGGAGGTGAGGAATTGGTGTTGGAGTCAACTCAATTTGAGAAAGTTCTCTTATTAGAAATAAAGCGATTGGCTGTGAGGTAAAAGGTTCTCCTGATTTTATTTCTAAATTTTGCAATAAACATTGGTGTAGATAGTTTAAAACTGATTTAAAGAAAAATTGTTCGTCCACATTTCTAGATCGCAAATCTTCAAATAACTCCATGATTGCTTTTTCATCTTTATCTAAAGTTAAAACTAATAGTTGAATCACATCATTATTTACTGAGGCAGAAAGAGCTTTCTCCACTTTTTCTAAAGTAATCTTTCCATCAGCGGCCACCATCTCTAAAAGCATGACTGCATCTCTAAAGCTTCCATCCGCTAAATCACAGATCAGATCTAAGGCTTCATCTTGATAATTAATTTTCTCTTTCTTTAGCACTCCCTCTAATGATTGTTTTATCTCTTCATGAGTGGCTTTTCTAAAATGGAGCACACTACAACGAGACTTAATAGTTTCTGGGATTTTGTGCAACTCTGTTGTTGCTAAGATAAAAACAGCATGGGCTGGTGGTTCTTCCAAAAGCTTTAGCAATGCATTGAAAGCAGCAGTGGTAAGCATGTGAGCTTCATCAAGAATGTAGACTGTCATTTTACCGTCTTGTGGAGGAAGTGAGACTCTCTCTTTTAAATCCCGAACATCATCTATGCCGCGATTACTAGCAGCATCCATCTCTTGAACTACAAATGATTGCCCATTGTATATCTTATCGTTGAAACTTCTTTCTTGATCTGGCTCAGAATAGACTAACTTTGATGGCTTTGAGCCTTTAAAAAACTGATAATCAATAACTTTCTCGTTGGCGGGATCATTAAGCATCGCTCCAATGATACGAGCAGATGATGTCTTGCCTGTCCCTTTGGGTCCTGCAAATAACAAAACCTGGGGGATTTGGCCTTTTTCCATGAATTGCTGGAGTGACTCTCTAATGTTAGAGAGATGCAGCCCAGCGATGGTTTTTGGTCTATAAGTTCTATGCCAGCTCATAATTAGTCATGATGATAGCCTAGTAAATGCATTAGGCCATGTTCTAAGTAAAAACAAATTTGGTCATCTACCATTTTACCGTATCTCTTTGCTGTTTTGACTGCTTCTGGAAAACAGATCACTACGTCTCCTAAATGAGGTGGGATTTCATTTGGCATAGGAAAATCTTCTAGCTTGTTTTTTTCATGTTGGGGAAATGAAAGGACATCAGTTACACCCTCGTGTTTAAGTTTTGACTCATTGAGTTCTTTAATCTTGCGGTTACCAACTATTGAAACATCTACTTGGGCTTTTTCAACATTATTTTTCCCTAAAACTTCCACAACCTTGCGTCTAATTTTTTTTCTATCTACTGGGTAGCGAGAGCCTACAAAGAGGTTAGTTGTGATCATTTATCTTCCTCTGATTGTTTCTGCCTAAGGTCAGCTAACAAAGGAAAAAGCAGTCCTTCTTGTAAGTCTTGTTCTACCAAGGTCCAAAATCCATCTGCTCCTTTAAACTCTTCCTCAATTAACCTGACCTGCTCAGCCCCAGTCTCTTTTTCTATTAAATCTAGTAAGAACTCTTCCCATTTTTTTCCAGATGGGTGGTTTTCAAAAGCAACCTTCAGAGTCGCCATAATCGACATATCCAAATGATCAGCAACCTTTTCTCTAACAAATGTTAATAACATCTCATTATTTCCCAATAAGTCAGTTATTTCTGAGAAAATTTCTTTGTTTTTGAAATTTGCAACGTAAGGTTCAATATCTTCTCGTTTAGTGATTTCAAATGGAGGAACTTTTATTTCACTCATCTTAATTACTTTCTGCCTCGGCCAAAAGTTGGCCTGCAAATTCTAAACTAATTGGTCCTAAAGGTATCTTATCATCAGGATCATCAACAAATAATAACAAAACCCTACCCCTACTCTTTGGGCTCCAAATTTTACCTTCACGAATAATTTCTGGTGAACCACCGAACTGCTTCTGGACCCAGGCAGCTGGACCTGCATCACCTACAACACCAACCACAGCCACTCTTTCTGCAGGGTTAATTACTACCATTTTTCGAAATTTATACCACGGCTTTAACGTCGGATGCTCTGTATTCCAATTAGGTAAATAAAGAGTTTGAACAGCAAAATAATATTTCTCATTAGCAATTGCTTTATCAGTTAATTCCCCACCTTCTGTAAACCAACCAAAAGCCCCACGATTAGGAGCAATGCCTGCCTCTTGATAAGCATCATGTTGAGCTAAACTATCCCCAGGAAATCGATAGAGATGTTGCTCACCTCCCATGATTCCAATTGAGTGATTTAACCTTTGCCCCTCTATTTCTGTAGCAACTTCAAATCCTAAAATCTCACTTATTTGTTGTTCTAGATAGAGCTCAGTTTCTTTTTCCATATGGCCAGGAGGCATCTGGACAATGCTCTCCAGTTTTTTCATTATTTCCTCATGCTCTTCACGGCTAACTACTGCTAGAAGCTCCTCATCTGCCTCTTTTTCTTGAGCATGAATCTTGGGGATCTCAATCTTCCCTTCTGGGGTATTCATTGCTACTGCTCCAGCTAAGGAAGTGGCAGCTAATAGCTGTTGAGAAACTAATCGTACATCACTAAAAGAAACATCATTCTCTTTCATCCAATGAATTAAATCTTGGTGCTTTTCTTCAAAACGCTTTTTAGCTTGATCACAAACAGCTTTAACTATCTGAAGCTTATCACTAGCTGATCGCTGAGTCTTTTTAGCGGGCATAATATTATTATGCAACGAGTTGCAGGGCTTTTGCTAGTCTCTCTCTAGCGAGATCTTTTCCTAAAGCATGAATTGTCTCAAATAGTGGCGGACTCACCTTACGGCCAGTGATTGCTAATCTGAGCATCATAAAGTATTGGCCTCTTTTCCATTCATTATTTTCTTGAAGATCTCGAATCACTTGCTCAATACTATCAATAGACCAGTCTTCTAAACTAGCTAAAGCGGCATCAGTCTTGGTTATCTCTTCCCCAAGTGTTTTCTCATCGACTTTCTTTAATAACTTTTCTCGGTCATGCTCTACCTCCTGATAAAAGAACTCAGTTAACTCATTAAATTGAGCTAAAGTTTCAAGCCTCTCTTGAACTAAAGGTAAAATTAAATCTAATTTATCTTTAGGAAAATCTTTAGATAGAAATGGTTTTAAACGTGATTTCAACTCATCAAAACTTAAGTTTCTGATATAAACACCATTCATCCATTTGAGTTTATTAAGATCAAAAACTACAGAGTTTGCACTTAAATCCTTAGGATCAAACTCTTGAATATACTCATCTAAGGTCATAATCTCTCGTTGATCTTGAGGTGTCCATCCTAGAATCATAAAAAAATTCAACATCGCTTCAGGCAGAAACCCTCTCTCTAGGAATGATCTGGCGGAGACAGTTCCTTTACGCTTGCTCATCTTTCCTTTTCCATCTGGATTAAGAAAGACAGGAATATGAACATATAATGGGATCTTCCACCCAAATGCTTGATAGAGTAAGACTCGCTTAGGAGTAGAGCTAATCCACTCTTCACCTCTCATGATATGAGAGATTTTCATTTGGTGATCATCAATCACCACTGCCAGATGATAAGTTGGATAGCCATCGGATTTCATCAGCACTTGGTCATCAACTTCATTAGAGTCAACCCTGATATCCCCCCTTAGTAGATCTGCAAAAACTATCTCTTTATCATGAGGAACTTTGAGACGGATCACATACTCTTCGCCTGCATCAACCCTTTTTTGAGCATCAGCTAAAGAAAAATTGCGGCAATGACCATCATAACGAGGTGGTTTCTTCTCAGCTCGTTGCTTAGCTCTAACCTCCTCCAATCTTTCCCTGGTACAAAAACAGTAATAAGCTAATCCCTTTTCAACTAACTCCTGAGCTTTCTCTTTATAGATACTAAGCCTCTCTGATTGGATATAGGGTCCATATTCTCCACCTTTATCCGGTCCTTCATCCCAGTCCAAACCATAGTCACGAATAATTTGCTTTAATTCTTCTTCACTTCCCTCAATTTTTCTACCCTGATCAGTATCTTCTATTCTTAGGATAAACTTACCACCATGTTTTTTAGCAAAAGCATAGTTCTTTAAAAGAGTAGCCATACTACCTACGTGCATTTCTCCAGTGGGGCTAGGAGCCATTCTAGTTCTAACTTGATTATGGTCTGTCATAATTGAAGCATTATACTACTAGTCCTGAATATACTCTTTAGAAATAGCTGACACATAGCCTAAGAACCCTTGATCTCCCTCAAAAACATAAATTGGTTGCAGATAATCTTGCTCCTCATCTGCCTCAAAATAACCCAGTGAAACGCGCCTGATGACCACTTCAGTCTGATCTCCATCATCAGCAATATAACCTTGTCCCGATTGCAGAGCTCTAAAAGCTTCTTGAGAAGTTCTAACTGGGTAGGTCTCCATTTGTTGATAATCAACTTGTTGATAGGAAAACTCCATTTCTACAATTGAGCTACTCCCTTTAAATGAGCCATTGATGATTGCATGGGCAGCCCCTTTATACCCATCTGGGCTATACATACGATAGAGATCGTCAATTGGGCGACGATTAAGATCAATTTGTAAAAAGTCAGCATCAGAAAAACTAACTGCCTGCTTAAGCTCACCTCCGAGAGATTTTAAATAAGTGATCTCCCCTGAGGCTGTAGCCATATCTTGAGGTAAAAGATCAGTGCTCTTTAGAAAATCCTTAACTCTTTGAACCGCTTCGAAGTCATCAGGCAAATTATTATCCGCTAATAATTCTGGCCTAGATAAATAGTTACTAGTGATCTCAAAGTTATGATCAAAGATATTCATCTTAAGTTTAGTTTCTAAAGGCTGAGATTTTCGCCATTGATAGATGTCTGAACCAATTACTTCTGGCTCAAAAACGAAATTATAGATAGCAGCAATCTCTCTAGCTCTTTGATCTGCTAGTAAGTTGGGAGTAGTCCTGATCATTAAGAAAACCTTAGCTCTATCTCCAAAACTAGGTGTTGTCCCGCTAGCTGTCTCTAATCGATAAGAGAGAGGTTGATCT
>CAZHLX010000046.1:0-6325 GCA_964533345.1 uncultured Pseudomonadales bacterium | reverse complement strand
TAACTTGCTTTCTAATAATCCGTAGTTTATTTTCCTAGCATCTAGTCGTTCTATTTTTAGAAGTTGCTGATGAATTTTTAAGAGTTGTTTCATATCGAATGATTGACTCTGTTGTTTAATCTTCTTAGCCATCCAAGGAGCTCCACTTAGTTTCCCTCCGTCTTTAACTTGAATTAGCATCCTGATTTGTCTAGCTAACATGACTAAGCACAGATGTGAGTCTTCTGTTTTGAGAGTTTGATGAAATTTTTCTAGTTGTTGTTGTTTTGTTTTTTTATTCCCGTTTAAAGAATCTAGCCAGCTAAATAATGCTTTACTAAGCTTAAACTCTTGAACCTGAGCTTGGGGAAACTTCTTAATCATGGCTGGGGTAAGTTTTCTCTTCTCCCAGAGAATAACAGTCACATCACTTTGAGCAATGAGCTCAACTAAGAGGGTTTTTTGTTTTGAGCGTGGTAAAGAGTGGAGCTCTTCTATAACAATGGCTCGTTCAGTTCCAAATAAATCTTGTTTGACTAACTTGCTTTCTAATAATCCGTAGTTTATTTTCCTAGCATCTAGTCGTTCTATTGTTTTATTCTTATCTTTTGCTTGATTAATTAGCTCGAATAGTTTTTCTCTAGAAGCAATTAGGTTTTCTCCATGTAGAATGGTTAGCATATAGGTATGATAACAGAGTTTGTGTTATGCTCTGAATAATTAGTACTCAATTATTAGTAGAAAGGTCCATATGGCAAAAAAGTCTTCTAAGAATATTAATCTTGATCACGTGGTAATTAACTTTGCCCAGCTCAGCACTGCTTGGGTTTCATTTACAATCGGTGGCATTTTTGTTGCCTTATTAGGAAACTTATTTTTTCCTAAAGCATTGGTGTTGGGAAATCATATGATCTCTCCATTAATGGCAGCTGTGTACTCTATGGCTATGGTTGCATTAATTGCGGTAGGGGTGATGCCAGTGGTGGAGTATATTGCCAACCAAAGAACAATGAAGCTGACTAGTACACATTGGTTAGTTTTGTATTGGTTAGTTAATACAGGTGCAGTTTGGTTGATGGGTAGATTTGCTGAAATTGTTGGATTGGGAGTTAAGTCATGGACAGTTGCCATTATCTTGGGCTTAGTTCTGGATTTGGTCCAAGGAGGATTGATGATGCATGTGGTGAGCAAGGTTAAATCAACTAAATAAGCCTTGAAGTCTAGCAGTTAAGTATCCTGCTAGAAAAACTGCAATAAAGAGTAAAGCTCTAAGGGTTAACTTTAAGTATTTGTCTCGTGGGTTTTCTTTTCTTAAATGCAGGGCTTGAGCAGCTTTTTGAAAAAAATTTGTTTTTCTTTGAAAGAGTTTTTTCATAATTTCATCCTATCATATCAGCCCAATGTTAAACCATTTCTTTTTAGCCATCCGCGATGCTTTTTGTACTCTGGGTCATATTTCTTGACTAAGTCCCAGAATTTTTGAGAATGATTCATTTGTTTACGATGGGATAACTCGTGAATAATGACATAGTCAATTACCTTTGGTGGACAGTGAACCAATCGCCAGTTGAAGTTAAGGTTTCCTTGGCTGCTACAGCTTCCCCATCTTGTCTTTTGCTCTCTAAGAGTAATTTTATTAAATCCGATACTCATTTTTTCAGCTAGTTGTTTAGTTCGGGGTAAGATGTATTTTTCAGCAGTAAACTTTAAAAATCTATCGATCTCATTCTTTATTTTTTGTTGTTTGTTTTCAATAGGATTAATCACAAAATCATGATCTATAATCTTGACTCCAACTGGATGGTTATCCTGAAGTGTGACTTTTTTGTGGTAAGTTTTACCAAAGATTTTAATAGAATCTTTGGTTTCACCAAATTGTGTTTGATGTTTAATTTTAGTTAATTGTTCTTCAATCCAACTTTCACTTTTTTTGACGAAAGAATTAATGCTCCATTTGGGAATAAAACGTGGAGTAGTTACAACTACCTCGCCACTTGGTTTAACTTGGATCTTGATTGATCTAGATCTGGGGTGGGTTCTATGCGTATAGGAAATCATTAAATTGAAAAAAGTGATTTAAGAGCATCAATGATAGCAGAAGTAATTAGTTGTCCTGAACCAATCTGAGTTAGGAAGTTGTTAATTTGAGTATTACCTATCAAGAGTAAAATACCAATTACAGTATTAATTTGGCGGGCTACTTTGGATTGAGTAATGGTAATTCTTAGTGCGAAGAATAAACTCATTACTGTGGAGAAAGTCATTAGAATGGCTTTGTTAGCAAAAGCATTTATCTCAAAACTCTCTATTAATCCCCTACTAAGCTGTTGTTCTAAGGCTGGTAACTCTACAAAGATAAACTTAATTGAGTTGAATAAACTCCATAAACCTTGCAAAGCTAGGAGAATAGCTAGGAGTTTGATCAAATAGAACTGGATTAAATGTAATTGGCGTTGTTTTTCTAATTCTTCAGGAGGATGAGTTTGTGCTACTACTGGAGCCTCTGGAGTTATTGGAGTGGACTCAGGCTGAGGCACTGGTTGAGTGGTTGGTTGAGGTGTATTATCTGCATTAACCATATCCACATCTTATCTAATTTAAAAATACGGTACAATATACGATTACCAGCCATGGTGTTGGAACTGGTAGACAAGCACGGCTTAGAACCGTGTGTCGCAAGACGTGTGGGTTCGAATCCCACCCATGGCACTTTCCAAAAGGATATTTAGGCAATAAAAAACCCCGCATGCTACGATAAGCGGGGCTCTTTAAGCTCAGCACGTCATCCCCGGTGAGGGACACCTACTGAGATAAAAGTATTATAACTAATTATTATAAGTTTGTCAATTAATATCAAACAATATCAATTTAATTAATTGAACTACCTCTGGAGGGGTTTCTCTACTCTTTTTCAGGAACAAACTCTAAAACGCTGTTATCTTGATCTATTTTCCTACCCAGTTCACGATCGTTGTATCTCATCTCTGTCATCCATTGGTTAACACTATCGGCCCAACTACCATTGCTTCCTGGAGTGTATTTAGTCATGATTTGTTGAGGGGTGGTTAGTCCTTCATCGATGTAAAACATCTTAAGTTCTCTAGCTGCTCTAGCAAAGTTGGCGTCAAAGCTTTCAAACTCAAGGGTGCCTCGCTCGTGTATGCCAAAGCCCAGGCAGTTATATGATCCTGGAGGGATATGTTTACAGAGGTTGCTTTCTTGCATAGCAATTGCAGGTAAGAGTCTAAAGTCAAAATCATGTTTATCAGCTAAGGTGACAAAGACGTGACCATAGTATGAGTATGGTTTGAGGGGTGAGTTATGTCTTTCCAAAAAGGATGAAACTAGTGTTGCTCTAGCATCTTCTGTCTCAACAATGCTCTTAACGCCATTTAGCTCTGAGTCTATTGAATGATCAAAGTTGGTTTGATCTCCTAAAACAACTTCTTCGGTTGGGGTCTCGGTGGCTACTTTTTTGGGCATGAGATAGAAGTAATAGCCAGCAATGCTAGTTAGCATGATACCAACGGTCAGAAGGATCCAGGCGTAGGCAAAAAAGAGTTTTTTCATTAATTGTGGCAAGTATACCAGATCTAGGAGTTTAAATTGAAAGTGGCCTGGCTGTTTTACCAGCCAGGCCGATGTTTGAGATAAAGAATTAAAGGTCTTACTTATTCATTAGGATCGATTTCATCAATCTGTCCTTCTGAAGGATAATAAATAATATCCCTTTCTTCCTTGTCCCCCGGATCAAAAGTCATGGTTCTCACCTCCTTTCAATCCAAAAAAGTGAGGCCAGGCATAGCCTGACCTCTGGTTGGGTGGAAAATCATCTAGTTGTCTTCAGAAGTCTTGTTGTCGTCCTGACTACCTGTGCTATGGGGGCTGCCTTGCATTTGACTGCCGCCTTTGCCTTTACTTGATGAGTTTCCGTTTCCGGTGGAAGAGTTATCTGCACTCATTATTTTTTTAACCTCCTTCCTCCAGAATATGTCATACACAGCAATGCTTTACTTTCACTGGCATGACGCTCATATTTTAACTTATTATGATTTTTTTTCAACAAAAAAACGCCATTTGGCGTTTTTTATAATTTGTCAGATTTAATTCTTGATCCGGAACTTCGCAGTTACCAGATACAGCCTTTGCAATTTTATTTTGATGGGATGGATAAGGAGATTAGGCGGTGGAAGAACCGGTGGGAAAAGTAGGATTTATCATAATAGTAACTCCAAATGTAGCTGATCCATCTAAGCCAATAATTCTTATTGGTACCTGAACAGTATCTTGGTTATGATCTTTAATTTCGTGAGTTATTTCGTCACCAATTTCAATTTTCTTACCTTGGTAGAAAAAATTACCTTCAGTTTCTTTTAAGTCTTCAGTACCTAACCCCACTGTGCAGACTACTTCAGAGCCATTATTTGCATTAGCATATGCATTTTTTACAACTCTATCTAATGTAAAACCTATATTACTTTGATAGATTTGGTCAGGTTTTTGTGAAGCAATTAAATCAGCTATCTCATTGACCCTACAAATTACTTGTGCAAATTTAACTTTCTTGGCTTTTTTTTGCAGTTCATCATATTCTTCCTCTGTGGTGATGATGTCACCAATCAACCTATTGAACCCATGTTTTTTATTTATTCTTGTTCTTGCAAACCCTTGCAAAACAACTTCACGATGGAAGGTGATTAACTCAGGTTCTCTAAAAAGTAAATCAAAGTATAGCTGCGCTTCAGCTGATAGTTTATCTTTAATTTTTAGATAGGTATCTTGATCATAAATAGGATAATCATTGTTAGTATCATCCCAACCCTCAGTCCAACTACTAAATAATTTCAAGTAGTCTGCCATCTGCAAACTACAAAGAGCCATATGTCTTAGTTCAGCATTAAATGCGGCAGCTGGAGAAACATCGAATGATTGAATTTCACTGGCTCCGTTTTTAATAAACACATGAGAAAATTCTCCACTCCCAGCTACCGTCATCACCTTCTTCCCCTTTTGGTCTAGTTGCTTCAAAGAAGTTAATGAGTCTGAAGAATTTAGGAAAAATGCTAATTCATAATTAGCATGACTTAGTTCTTCTCCTAATGATTTTTTTATCAATTCTAAATAAGCAGGAATATACTGGGTAAAATCTTTTAGTCTGTCATAGCTTGTTGTTATATTTTTATTTTGCGGTAGGAAGAGTTCTCTGAAGGAGTTCATGATTACATAATACATGAATTGTCATCTCAACAGAGTGTTAAAGCGAATTTGATTTTTATGAAAGCTTAAATAAATTGATATATCAATCAATTCTATCTTGTGGGACAACGGAAAGTTCCCAGAACATATTCTAGCAGATAAGTTTCCTCTAGTACTAACTATCTATGATCTGGATAAGAAGATAAAGAGGTGGAAGAACAGGTGGAGAAAATAATTAGTGATATGATAATTACTAAAGTGTTAGCCGATAATCAGAAGGAAGATAATATGAAGAAAACAGCAATTATTACAGGTGCTTCAAGTGGGTTAGGCAAAGCATTAACACAATTATTATCAAAAAATGGATGGAGTGTTTTTGCTCTGGCTCGTAATATTGAGAAAATAGAATTAGATAAAAATGTAGAAAAAATAAATTGCAATATTCGTGATTTGTCCGAAATTGATAAAGCTTTTGAAAAAATAGATAAAAAAGTTTCAACTATTGAGCTGCTGATAAACTGTGCTGGTAAAGGTTTAGTTAAATCCTTTGAAGATACAAAACGTGAAGAAATAATGGATCTTTTTGGAGTGAATCTAAAGGGAAATATGTATGTAGCTCAAGAAGTATATAAGAGAATGATCCAGGAAAAGTCAGGTCATATTATTAACGTTGGATCTACATCTAGTTTAAAAGCTAGAGAAATGGAAGTTTTGTACTGCGCAAGCAAATGGGGTCTTCGTGGATTTACAGAAAGTCTTCGTTTAGAAGCTAGACATCATAAAATTAAAGTAACTGGTATCTATCCTGGTGGCATGAGTTCTAAGAATTTTTGGAAAGTAGTTCCAAATAAGGACATAAGTAGTTATATGAAACCAAAATCAGTTGCAAAGCAAATAATGAACGTAGTTAATCAAGGTGATGAAGTTGCTCTTACAGAAGTTGTAATAGAACGACCGTAAAACATTGGTTGATATATCAATAAAAATTATCTTGTGAGCCAGGTGGGACTCGAACCCACGACACTCTGCTTAAGAGGCAGATGCTCTAACCAACTGAGCTACTGGCCCGACTCATAAAAGAATATTTTAACACGAGTGCGCCAGGAGGGATTCGAACCCCCGACACCCGGTTCCGAAGACCGGTGCTCTA
>CAZHLX010000045.1:0-6541 GCA_964533345.1 uncultured Pseudomonadales bacterium | reverse complement strand
GACCTCAACTATTAGTTGGAACTGCGGTAAATACTTTTCTCTTTTTAGGAGCCAAAAGATTAACCTACAAACAACTCCTTCCTCTAGCTGTTCTACCTAGTTTGGGAGCATTAGCCAATGGTGTATTGTTTGGTTCTTTTACTCTGTTTTTACTTTACTTTGCACCTGCTATCTGGGTGGGCAACTATCTATTAATGGCTGTCTTTAAGAAAACCAATATGATGCCTAATTTAGCCAGAGTTGCTATTTCTAGTTTAGCCAAGGCAGCTTTATTATTTAGTGTTGCTCTAGTCTTGGTGAAGCTTAGTGTTGTACCAGGAGTCTTCCTGACTGCTATGGGGGTAGTCCAAGTTGCCACAGCTATTGCTGGGGGAATCTTAGCAACGTTAATCAATCGTTCTAATTTGCTAGAGGAAAAGAAGTAATGACTGAACAAAAACCACTCGCAGCTGAACCACAGATTTTGATTGATCTATTGGAGAAGAAGCAGCCTATTGTAGCCATGTTGGCTCCATCTTTTCCAATTGTCTATGAATATCCTCATATTGCTGGCAAGCTCAAGAGGCTTGGATTTAATTATGTGGTAGAAGTTTCTGCAGGAGCTGCCAGAACTAATGAAGCAGCAGTTGAACTGCTTAAGAAAGATGAGAATGCTAGAGTCATTACTAGCCCCTGTGCAAGTTTTGTAAGAATGATTCGCACTAAGTATCCCCACCTCAAAGAGTACCTGGGTTTTGCTGCTGATTCTCCAATGGTAGCTACAGCCAAGATGATGAAAGAGATGTATCCTGATCACCGCCCTATCTTCATTGGCCCCTGTAATGCTAAAAAGCTTGAGGCGAATGAGGATTATCCAGAGCTAGAGATTGTTTCTGTGACTTTCAAACAAATGAAAAGGGTATTTGATCATTTTGGAATCAGTGATGAACAAAATGATGCTCAGGCTAACTTTGACCTAGAAGAACCTCATACTCGTCTTTACCCAATCTCTGGTGGTTTAGCTCAGAGTAGCTTTGCTAGAGACCTCCTAGCTGACGACAGAATGGAAGTGGTTTCTGGTTGGCAGAACTGTGAGGAGGCATTAAAGAGATTTGAGGAAAATGATCAAATCAGGCTCTTGGATATTCTCTTTTGTGAAGGGGGCTGTATTAATGGTCCTGGGATAGATAGCCAACTGGATACTGAACAAAGAAGAGAGAAAGTGATTGAGTTTTGGAAAAATGGTGGCGGTGATAAGAAAAATAATGGTTCGATTAAGGAATCAATTGCCAAGTTATTTGTAGCTTAATTTAGAATCTACTCTCAACATGATTATTAGCGAAGATCAATTTCATCTTCATGTGTGTGTTCTTGGTCATCTTCATGCTCATCATGTTCTTCATGTAAGTGATCATCATCCATATGTTCCTCATGCTCTTCCTCCAGATGATGGGTTTCATGTTGATTTTCATGATCATGAGAATGTGGCACAGCTGATAGTGTCAGGTACATCATTCCCACACCGAGTAAAATCACTAATACAGCTTTTAAGCCATCAATTCCTTTACTAGCTTTAGGTAGAAAATCACTAGCACCTAGATATAAAAACATTCCAGCAGCAACTGCCAGCAACACTCCTAGAACACTTTGACTTGGCATCCAAAAATACACTAGCATTGCTCCAACTATGGTGCTCAAAGCAGAGATTAAGTTTACTAAAAACACCTTCTTTCTAGAAAAACCAGCTTTAAGTAGGATGCCAAAATCTCCAATTTCATGTGGCACCTCATGTAAGAAAGTTGAGACAGCTGTAACCAATCCTAATCCTGGATTTACAAAATAAGCTGCTGCAATGGTAATACCATCAATTAAGTTGTGAATTGTATCCCCCACAATAACTAGAGGAATGCTACTAGTGTGATGATGGTCATGATCTTCTGAGTCATGATGATGAAGATCACAAAATAATGTTTCAAATAGGTATGCCACTAAGAAAGAAACAAGAGCCACAAGAAATGCTTTTTGACCCATCATATGAACTGCTTCTGGCAAAAGCCCTAGCATAGCTGTAGTTACTAAAACTCCAGCTGCAAAAGGCATTGAGAACTTAGCTAAAATCCTACTCCATTTTTTCACTAGTAAAAATATTACACCTCCTAAGAGAGCAATTACCGATCCAAGTGAGGCTAATAATAAAATATTTAATAAATCATTCATAAGTTTCCTGACAGGTTTTGCATACACCAAAGAATTCTAGAGCATGTTCAACCGCTGTGAATTGATACTTTTTACTAATTAGTTCTTCTGCTTTTTGCAACCACTCACCATATATTTCCTCAATTTTTTTGCATTTTTTACACACTAGATGGTGGTGATGATCTCCCTCAATTTCATATCGAAGTTTTCCTTCTCTTAAATTGACTTGTTTTACTAATCCAACTTCATTTAGCTTATTCAAAGCTCGATATATTGTAACTGGATCTAATTTTAAGCCTTTAGCTACTAAACCTTGATAAATCTGATTAACGTCTATTGGTTTATTCTGATTAGATATGAACTTTAGTATCTCTAATCTTCCTTTTGTTGACTTCAGTCCCTTATCTTTCAACAACTGTTCAAATTTCATTCCAACATTATACGCAAATGACTTGCATTTACAATAATTAAAAATAACTTGGGAAACAAGGAAATAAACTCAAACTAGATAAAATTAGGATTAAATTTAAAAATATCTCTATTCATACCTCAAAGCATCAATTGGATTAAGCTTAGCTGCTTGTTGAGCTGGGTAGTAACCAAATAGAATTCCTACTCCGACTGAAACTCCAAAGGATAGAAGGATGGAACTACTTTTGATAACAAAAGGGATGCTCATCATTTGTGAAGCCACAAAAGCAATTATTGCTCCCAAGATAATTCCAATTATTCCACCACTCATAGTTAAAACAATTGCTTCAATTAGGAACTGAGTCAGAATATTTTTATCTTTAGCACCAATAGCTTTAAGTAGACCAATCTCCTTAGTTCTTTCTGTCACAGTCACTAACATAATATTCATTATTCCAATTCCACCTACAACCAATGAGATAGCTGCTATTCCTGATAGTAAAGTAGTTAGCGTTCCAGTCACGGTGCTAATAGTGTCCACAAATGTTTGAGAGCTGCTGACATTGAAATCAACTAACTCTACATCTTCAATATCATGCTCCTCCATCAATAGCTCTTCAATGTCTGTTGTTACTAAATCAAGCAACTCACTATCTGTTACATAAACACTAATACTATCTAAATGATTTTGACCAAATAAGATATTTTGAGCCGTAGTAATGGGGATTAAAGCACTACTTTTGTCAGTCATCACCCCAACAATTTGAAAAACTCGGCCATCAATCCTGACTGTTTCCCCAATCACATACTCAGCAGAATCCTCTCCAAATAAATCTTCAATTATTTCATCACCTAGGACTACATCTTTGGCTGCGCTCAACACGTCTCCTTCATCAAAAAATCCACCGGTAGTAAAATCAACTGAGTTAATTGACTCATAAGCTGCATCAACTCCACTAATTTGGGCACTGACTGACTCACTGTTAGCTACAATATTTTTATTACCATTAATCGTTCTGCTAACTGCTCCTACATTTGCTAAATCCTCAATGCTTTCTGCATCATCACTGACTAAAGTAGTCACAGTATTACCTCCACCACCTGGACCTCTTCTAGATTTACCAGGGGAGACAGTCAGAACATTTGCTCCAAAAGAAGAGATTTCACTCACAATAGATTCTGTGGATCCTGCTCCAAGAGACATAATGGTAATTACAGAAGCAATTCCAATGATAATTCCCAGCATGGTCAATAAAGTACGGGCAATATTACGACGCAATGCCTGAAAAGCTAATACTAAAAGTTCATCAAATTCCATAATTATTTTCTTTTGTTTTTTTATCACTCTCTAAAGCACCATCCTTCAGCCTGATTATTCTTTTTCCAAACTCAGCAATCTCTTCTTCATGAGTGATCACGATTACTGTAACACCCTGTTTATTTAGCTTGACTAAAGTCTCCATAATCTCAGCTGCTGTTTTGCTATCTAAATTCCCAGTCGGTTCATCAGCTAAAATAATGCTTGGATTCATCACCAAGGCCCTAGCAATAGCAACTCGCTGGATTTGACCACCTGAAAGGTGATTGGATAAATTACTTACCTTATCTGCCAAACCAACTAGCTCTAGTTTTTCTAGAGCTCTAGCTTCCCGTTTACTCTTGTCAAAATCTGCATACATCATCGGTCGCTTCACGTTTTCTAAAACTGTAGTTCGGGGTAAAAGATTAAAAGACTGAAATACAAACCCAATTTCCTGATTTCTCAACTCAGCCAAATCGTCATTGTCATACTGACTAATATTTTTTCCTTTGAGGAGATATTCACCTGTTGTTGAGACATCTAACGCTCCCATGATATTCATCATGGTTGATTTTCCACTTCCAGAAGAACCCATGATGCTGACGAACTCGCCTCCACTGATTGAAAAACTTACTCCTCTTAAAGCCTGATACTTCACTGGTCCAGTGATATATGTTTTGGTGATATCTTTAAACTCAATTAATTTTTTCTGAGAAGACATATCTCGCCTTTAGTTATTCTTACCAGCTCCAGGGACAGGAAACAGGCCAGTTCCACTTGTGGTAGAACTGTCACCGCTACTCTGACCAGTAATCACCTCTTGTCCTTCATTCACCCCATTTACAATCTCGGTCAAGGTATCACCCTCAATTCCAATTTCAACTGGTAAGTAGATCACTTGACCACTCTTCTCACTTAAAACTTGTACTGCTTTAGCACCTTGATAAGGTTTAATTGCTTCGTTAGGAACTACTAAAACATCATCTTTGCTCTGAGTAGTTATATCAACCTGAACAGTCATTCCAGGCTTTGCTTCCTTGGCAGATACTGATAATACCAAGTAGATGTTGTAGGTTACTACTCCAGAACTCTCAGTCCCAAACTCATCAACTCTTTTTACCTCTGCTTCATAATTACTATTCTTAATCGCATCTACAGAAACTTGAGCTAGTTGACCAGCTTGGATAGTTGTTACATCTGATTCACTAACGGCTAGCTCCACCCAAGTCTCAGCATCTGAACTAACAACTAGAGCAGCTTCACTTGCATTTACTTGTTGGCCTGTAGCTACGCTTAAATTAGCCACTATTCCACCAATAGGAGCTTTAACTACTCCATCAATGGTCGACTGATATTCGTACCATGCACTATTGACTGCTGCCTGAGCTTGAGCAATCACTTCGTCTTGATCTAAGTACTTGTCTTCAGCTGCTTGCCAGTCTCGCTCTGTTTGAATAAATATTGGATCATCTACTGATAGTTCTGTATCTAGAGCATCAGCTTCAAATTTCTCATGAGCTGCCCACATATCAGATTCATAACTCTGCTTATTTCGCTGAGCAGTTTCTAGACTATTTTTAGCAGACAAATAACTTGAGTAAGCTTTTGCTCGCTCTTCTACAGTAACACTGCTTTCTACTTTGAAAAGGGCTTGGTCTTTTTTAACTTCAACTCCGTTTTCCACATACACTTCACTTACTATTCCAGTAATAGTGGAGCTGACCTCAGTTTTGCCAGAGCTCATTATTTCTCCTGTCTCTGACACTATCTCAACTACTTCACCCATCACAACAGGCTGTGTCTGATAAGAAATAGTATCCTCATCAACTGTGGGCTTAAGTAAAAACACTAACCCGACAATAATCCCTACTAATAGGATCTTTTTTAAGATTGATAAAGATAAGAACCACTCCCATAGAGAAATAATTTTTGTTTTTAGAGTTTGTAGATTAATTTTCATTTTTAGTGATTTCCAGGGCCTCTACCTCCACCCATTACTTTCATAATTCCCATTCCATTACCACCTCCAGGTCGTTCCCCTTCAGGAACTCCTGATGGACGGATTGAATCTAACTTTTCTTGAATTTCTTCTTCTGATAGACCTTGTGTCTCCCAGCTCTCTATTAAAACCTGGCGTTGCTCTTCAATGGCAGCTCGACGTTCATCCATAGATTTTTTAGCTTGAAAATATCTATAGCCTATAAATAAAGCTCCTATTACTGAAACAATTAAGACCCACTTTAAAAAAGGTGACTTTTTTTTGTTTTTGGATTTAGATTTTTGGTCAGTCATAAAACTCTCCTGATCTAACTAGGATACAAAAGTAATACAACTCATCTAAGAAATTTATTTCAAAAATTATCTATCTTATCAAGACATATGTTTACGTATTATCCTATAACATTGAATTTGTGGGTTAGTTAGGATAAAATACCCCTTTATGTTGGAGAAAAACCCAATTTCATCACAAGAATGCATTGAGGCTCTAGAGAATCTTCAAACTTGTGCTGACCTAGACAGAATTACTTGTGATATTCCTGGCCTTTCTTATAAAGCTCCAAATGAATTCTTCTTCCCCACAGATATAGAAGAAATGGAAGAAAGTGATGAGTTTCTAATTTGGGTTGCAGTAGCTGTATCTACTGCCAGTAAAAC
>CAZHLX010000044.1:4015-6596 GCA_964533345.1 uncultured Pseudomonadales bacterium | reverse complement strand
TTAATAATTTTAGTTATCAAGTAAAGTGTAATGAAGAATTTGGAGAGAACGAGATAGATCATGTTTTCGTGGGTTGGTTCGATGGTGATGTAAAGCTTAACCCCGATGAAGTAATCACTGTAAAATGGGTCGAATTTCCTCTGAGAGAAGAACTAGATCATGACTATGCTCCTTGGTTCTCTTTGATGTTAGAAGACAAAGTTTTACAAGATAAGATTAAAAATTGGTTGGGAGAAATTAATGCTTAGTAAGGTAACTGCTTCAGCTCCAGGAAAATTAATGTTCACCGGGAGTTATGCAGTAGTACATGGCTATCCAGCAATTGTGACTGCTGTTGATCAAAGGCTTACTGTAGTTGTAGAGAAGAATGGAAAAGACACCTTCCACCTTTTTGCTCCTGATCTTGGTTTAAATGCATACTCAAAAACGATTGATGACTTAGGAAAAAAAGATCTTCCTAAAGCCGTTAGATTTATTGAGATTTTATATAAGAAATTTTTGGAAAAGTATCCTCAGTCTGAAGGAATAAATGTTACAACCAAAAGTGATTTCTCAAGCTCTTTTGGTTTTGGTTCAAGTAGTGCTGTGACAGTCGCCTTTGCCAAAGCCTTAACTACCCTATATGGAATTAACTACTCAGATCGTGAGTTATTCCAGATGTGTTATGAAACGATAATCGATGTTCAAGGAGTTGGTTCTGGGTTTGATATCGCTGCTGCTATTTGGGGTGGGACATTGTTCTATGTAAGTCCTGCCAAGGTAGTTGAAACATTAAAAATTGATAATTTGCCTCTTGTGGTTGGATATACTGGGATCAAGGCGGATACGCCTACTTTAGTAAGAATGGTTAACTCAAAGTTAAATAATAATAAGCAAGAGATTGAAAAGATTTTTTCTGCTTCAGAAAAGATAACTAATAAGTTAAAGAACTCTCTTGTGGCAGGAGATTGGGTGGAATCTGGTCAGCTTTTTAATGAACACCAATCTTATATGAGAGATCTAGGTGTTAGTTCTTTAGAGTTAGAAAACTTAGTTGAAGCCTCACTATCTGCTGGAGCGATGGGAGCAACTCTGTCTGGAGCCGGTGGAGGAGATTGTATGGTTGCTTTGGTTGATGAAGAAAAAAGACCATTAGTTGAGGAAGCAATTAAAGGTGCTGGTGGGGAAGTTATCAATGTTGGGTTGCATGCAGCTGGTGTTAGTATAGAAAGATAAAAATGAAAAAAGTTACCTATAAATCTTCAACAGACATTGCTTTTGTTAAGTATTGGGGAAAAAAAGATGAGGTCTTAAGGTTGCCTGCCAATGATAGCTTCTCAATGATTCTTGATGGTCTTGATACTATTACAACCGTTGAGTTTCAAGATAGTTTAAAAAGTGATGAAGTAATTATTGATGGCAGGCAAGTCTCAAAGGAAGCCAAAAGAGTTACTCAACATTTAGATCGAGTTAGAAAATTAGCAGGGATCACAACTTTTGCTAAGGTTGTGTCTGAAAACTCATTTCCTAAAAGTACTGGCTTATCTAGCACTGGCTCCGCTTTTGCTGCTTTAAGCTATTCAGCAACGATAGCTGCAGGATTGGAGTTAAGTGAGAAGGAGCTTAGTATTCTATCTAGAAAAGCCTCTGGAACTGCTTGTAGATGTGTCTGTGGTGGATTTGTTCATTGGAATTCTGGGGAAAGTTCAGAAAACTCATTTTCTCAGACTGTATTTCCTGCAACTCATTGGGATTTAAGAGACGTAATCACTGTGATTGATGATCAAGAAAAGCATATCTCTTCTACCGCGGGACACAAAACTGCTCAAACTAGTGTTTTTTACCAACTTAGACAAAAATCATTGCCTCAGAAAATATCTTTGGTGAAAAAGGCAGTAAAAGATAAGAATTTTACAGCTCTAGGAGAGCTGATCGAAGCTGAAGCTCTTGAATTTCATAGTATCTTGTTAACTAGTCAGCCTCCGATATTGATGTGGCAGCCTGGTACTATTGAGGTGATGAAAAAAGTTCACCAACTTAGAGAACAGGGAGTTGAAGCATACTTTTCAATGAACACAGGTTTTAATGTGCACGTTTTGACTCTACCTGAAAATGAAGAGCTGGTTGCACAGAAGCTATCTAAACTTTCTTCTGTGAAGCAGCTTATTCACGCCAAAACAGGTAGAAAACCAATAGAAATTAATCAACATCTTTTTTAATTATGAATTCTCAAACCAATATCCCCTCACACATTGCTATCATTATGGATGGAAATCGTCGTTGGGCGAGAAAAAGAGGTCTAGATATTATCAAAGGCCATCGCAAGGTTGCTGAAGAATTGATTGAGGAATTAGCTGACTTTTGTATTGATAAGGAAATTTCTCATCTAACCCTTTGGGCTTTTAGTACTGAAAATTGGAATCGAGATAAAGCAGAGGTTGCTTTAGTGATGGGTCTTTTTAAAGAGATGTTATCCAAAAATATTGATCAGCTTCATCAAAAAGGCATTAAGATTAATTCAATTGGAGATTTGAGTAGGTTTGATGATGATATTCAACAACAAATTAAGGATGGAGTTGAAAAAACAAAGAATAATGAGGAG
>CAZHLX010000044.1:0-4005 GCA_964533345.1 uncultured Pseudomonadales bacterium | reverse complement strand
TAACTCTAACTTTTGCACTTAACTACGGAGGCAGAGATGATCTCCTTAGAGCAGTAAACAAACTTAAGAGTGAGGATGAGATTACTGCAGAAATGATTGATCAAAGTTTAGACACAGCTGATCTGCCTGATCCAGACTTAGTGATTCGGCCGGGTGGTGAAAAAAGGCTTTCAGGGTTTCTGCTCTGGCAAAGTGAGTACAGTGAGCTCTATTTCACTGATGTGTTAATGCCAGATTTTGATAGTGAACAACTTGATAAAGCTTTAGAAGAGTATCAACAACGTCAACGTCGTTTTGGAGAATAGTTTTTAGAGAATCTTAATTCCAAACATCAACTCTAAAATTCTGGCAATCCAGTAAGAAGCAAATAGAAGGAAAAAACCAATTAAAGCAGTGGTGATTCTTTGTTTACCAGCGTCAACAGACTTTGAGGTAGCACTTCCAGCCATCATCTCGACCCCACCCCAAATTAGCATGACAAATAAAACTAATCCCGCAATTGGAAAAGCAAATACTCCTAAGAATCTTGAGATAATTCCTCCCGGAGTAGAAAGCTCCAGTGCTAGTTCTTCATCACCTTCTTGAATGAGGGGATTGAGTTTATTCAAAGTTTCGCTAGTTACAGGATCACCCACATGTATTGAGTCGGCATCATCATCACTACAGGGTATCTTGTTTACAACTGTGTAATCTCCAAATCCATTTCTATGACAACACTGAAAGTTAGTATCTACATCAAAAGAGCAGCTCAATGGCCCATCTGTGTATCCAGAGGGACAACAGAGGGCTTCTGCTTTGACCTGAGTAGAGAATATAAAGAAACTTGAAAAAAGAACTATTAAAGAAAAAATCTTTTTCATTTTATTCTCCAAATCCAGGTATTCTTAATATATTTACTCCAATAAATTGCAGGATAGTTACTGAAAAGATGATAAAGATTAATCCAATAATAGCAGAGGTTAAGATTTCTTTAGCTTCACTAGTTCTTTTTGGTTCTCCTTCTGAAGTAGCAAAAAGGAAGGCTGCAGCTAAGATCATTAAGAGGGCAATCCCGCCGGCAATACTAATTCCGACAGTCATTAGTTTTCCCACAATTCCTTCAGTGGAAGAAGTATCAATACAGCCTATTGCTGTCCAGACTCCACCCTTACCAAAGCACTCTAAACATTTTCCTTTAGCTTCTGCTTCTGGAACTTGATTGCAAATTTCGAATGGTTTGTCTTCAGCGGGCTCTTCTTCTCTTTGTTCATCAGTACAGACATCTTGTACTTTGCCAATAGCATTAACACACATAGGGGTGGTTGTTAATGAAAATGTCTTGTAAACCTTGATATTAAGGCTGCTCTTATTTCCCAAGCTACTAGGATTGTTGATAGTATGTTCACCACTTCCATTATTGATACTAATAGTTGGGTCATTTGCTGATCCAAATTGGAGAAGGGCTGAACCATCAAAAGTAGCTCCATCCCACTTAGCATTAGTAACTTTGATGGTGATTGATGATTCATGATCAAAACAGGCAGGGTTAGTAAACCCAGCTTGACTGGCACTGATAGAGCAAGAGCCGCTTCCTCCCTTTACCTCATATTTAGCTAGCTTACATTCGTAGTTACCCCCCCCATCAGTCCACTCTAAAAATAGAGTTTTATAATTACCTTTTGCGGAGGTAACTGCCTCAACATGGCTGGTGCTAAATGAAACACTTGTCCCACTAGCTCTAACTGGGGAGCCAATGGTCTTTTTACTTCGACCTGTTCCAGGTCTAAGCACTAGCTGATAGGACCCTCCATCAATCACATCATGAACTGAAAAGTTTAAAGAAGAAATTTCCCCATCTTGGTAGACATTTTCTATTCCAGCCACACTGTAACCATAAGCAGAGGAGCACCATGAAGCAGCTTCGGCTGATTGAGGAACGAAAAAAGCCAGGCTTAATCCTAGAATCAAACCTAGTATCAAGTTTTTATATTTCACTCTCATATTGTAACTCATCTAGCAGGAGAACTAAAAGTCGAGATTTGTTACACTTAAGCTATGCCCAAAGCCATCAAATGGTTTTTATTGTTGTTTGTTTTAATTACAGCCTGTTTCTCTTTAAACAAGGTGGTGGAAGTCTTTGCAGTTGATCCAGTTGAAGACCTTCAAAGTCAGATTGATGAGTTGGAGAATTTACGCCAACTTTCGATTAATGCCACTAAACCTTTAGAGAGTGAGTTAAGTAGCCTCAACTCTAAAATAAAATCAGCCCAGAATGGAATAATTACAGCTAAGAATAAATCTGAAGAACTTGCAGGTGATATTGACCAGCGAGAAGAAGATCTCGCAATCCAGTACCACATTCTCTCTAAAAGAATTGCTGAGCAATATAAACGTAGTCGAACTTTTTCTCCATTTATGACATTTTTAGCTACCCAAGATGCTGCTAAGTTCACTAAAGATATGGCTTATCGAAGCAGTGTTAAGGCTCAAGATAATCGATTGATTGAAGGAATCTCTAAAGATATTGAAAAGCTAGAAGCTGATCGAATTAAGTTGGAACAAGATCAAGTTCGTTTGGCAGCCTTGGAGAAACAACTTGACGAGCAAGCGGAGTTTTTCAGAGTTGAGATTAAGGGAGCTAAAGATTATCAAGAAGAACTCTCAGGAAAAATTGCTGATTTGTCAGCCCGTCAACAAGAAATTATTAATGCTAGATCTGGTACTTTCACAGCTTCTATTGGTGATAGTGAGTTGGCTGATGATTACAATGCTTCTATTAAAGGCTTCCGAGAATCTGCTCCTGCGGGTAGTTTTGCTGTTTTTTCTTTTGGAGCTTATACCCATCGTAAAGGGATGAGTCAGTATGGAGCTAGAGGGAGAGCTCAATCAGGTCAGAATTTCAAACAAATCTTACAAGCTTATTATGGTAAAGAGCCTGTTGGAAAAGATACAGGAGGCAGTATTAAGGTCTCTGGTTATGGAGAGATGGATTTTGAAACGAAATATCTCTATGGAATTGCTGAGATGCCATCCAGCTGGAGCAGTGAAGCTTTGAAAGCTCAAGCAGTAGCAGCTCGTACTTATGCTTATCGCTACAAAATTGAGGGGAGAGAAATTTGTACTACTGAGAGTTGTCAGGTGTTTAATAAATCAAAATCTGATAGTCCACCTCAAGCTTGGAGAGATGCTGTTGACCAGACAAAAGGTCAAATCTTAGAAGATGTGGTAACCTTCTATGCTTCTACCCATGGAGGATTTGCATTGCCAATTGGGTGGGACACTACTGATGGCAATGGTGGTGGTAATTTTATTGATAAATCTTATGACAAAATTGGTGGTTCACCGTGGTTGTATAAAGCTTGGTATACAAAAGCTTATAGCCCTTCCTCTGATAAGTGTGGTCGTTCGAGTCCTTGGCTTTCAGGGGCAGAGATGGCAGATATAATCAACGCCGCTCGCTATCGTGATGATCGAGTTACCCCAGTAACCACTTCCTGTTGGGGAGGAAATCCCTACTCTCATGAAGAATTGCGATCAAAATCTGATGGGCCATCAAATGTTACTGGAGTCAGTGTTAGTCAAGCAAATGGAAGTACAGCCACTATCACTTTTCAGACAGACAAAGGTGAGATTAATCTTTCTGGATCTGACTTCAAAACAGCTTTTAACTTGCGTGCTCCAGGATATTTATCCATTCCACAAAGTGGATTTGCCTTTTTTAATATTGAACATAAGTAAAAAAATTTCCTTGATACAATAGGCTCAATGAAACTCAATGCCCTTCATTTAAATCACTTTCGTAATTATGAAAGTAAATTTATTAAGTTTGATCATCCAACGACTATCCTAGTAGGTCCAAATGCAGTTGGAAAAACCTCCATTATCGAGGCAGTTCATCTCTTGGCAAGTGGTGATAGTTTTCGAGCCACCAAGATCGAACAGATGATTGAGTTTGATGAAGAACTTGGACGAGTTAGAGGTAAGGTCCAGACAAATGGGGATGAGATCAGTTTGGAAGTAATGTTA
>CAZHLX010000043.1:0-6956 GCA_964533345.1 uncultured Pseudomonadales bacterium | reverse complement strand
AGAAATTATTGACTAAAGGCAACGCGAAGAAGAACCGAAAATTAGCTGTTGTTTTAGTCAAAATAGATGGGATTAGTATGTTTGTAAATCCGGAGAATAAGTACTATATACTTTTTCTGGCTGAGGGCTTGGGCTAGGCTTGGGGCTAGAGCTTGGTGATGGAGAAGGCTCGTAATCAATTTCAACAACAATCTCTTTTTGTTTACTATCTTTAGTGATCATATAAATAGGAAAGTCTTCTAATTGAGAATCAAAGTAAACTCCTTTTTGCCTAAGCCTTTGAATAACATCTTGATTAATAGTGGGAGTGAGTGGTTTAGCTAGGTTTAGAAGGTCTTTACTAATCTCAGTTCTTTTTTGAGAAGTAAATAAGCTGGCTGCAATCCAGACAATCACCGCCACAAAAGCGAATATTAATATAGCCAGTATTTGCTGGCGATGCTTCATCTTCTCAACAGTTGCTTGAAAAATATTCATGATTATTTCTTTTCTGATTCAGTTTTTTTAACTCCAAAATAAGGAGCACTAATGGTAATTCTAGATTCTAGTTTCCTATTACCCCTAAGCTCTTTAGTTGAGAAAATAATTGTATCAACTACAAAGCTACGTCGATACTCTCTCAAACTTTCTACAAACTGCCTAATAGTTGGGTAGTCTCCAGTTACGTTAATTACTAAAGGAACATCGATCCTCTCATAAGAAGTTAAAGAAAATTCTTGGTTATCACTATCTTCTTCTGGTATTTCTGAGACCTTAATACTAGTTATAACTAAATTTAGATCGCTAGCAATCTTCTCAATTACTTTTAGAGAGTAAACTAGCTGTGGATCACTGGGGATAGATTGATCTAGAACCGAGAGCTGGTCTTGTATTTGCAAATAGAGAGGCTGAACAGTTGAGAGAGCTGCAATTTTCTTAGAAAGCTGCTTGTCTAGCTTCTCTTTATCTTCAATTTCTTTTAAAAGATCAGACATTGTGACTAGGGTGGGCCTGATAGCAAAAACAGCAAAGAACAGGACTGCTCCAATGGAGAGAAAGAGCTCAATAGAAACCTTGGCAACAGGTTTTTGATAAAACTGTTGTAGGGTTTTGATTAGATCGCGTTGTTTTTTAGTTTTCATTATTTGAGTTGAGTTGGTTCTTGTGTATCTGCGCTAATTAAGAATTTAAAGCCCGGATCTTTGCTATCACCCGCTTCAATCTTATCGACATTAATATTGAAAAAATCATTTGAAAGTTGAAAGTTGTTAATCAATAAGTTTAGTGACTGTTGAGACAAAGATGTTCCAGACATGGAAACCTTAGCTGACTTAATAGTTAATTCATCTAGCTGAATGTTATCTGGGGTTATTTGAGAAAGGGTAGGAAAGATATCGATCAAATTTGTTTGCTGCTCAATTTGTTGGTACTGATCTGATTTGGCTTGAATTAACCTGACATTTTTCTCCAATTCCCCATACGATTCAATCGTTATCTGCTTTTGATGAATTGAGTCATTTAAATTGGTGAGTTGTCTATCTAAAGTAAATCTAGCCACAAAACTTAAAATTACCATCAACTCGGTGAAAATTACTATGTATCGGCCTACTGATAAAGCCCAACGAAGAGTTTTACCTAGAACAGATTCAAAGAAAGGATCTTTAGGAACTAAATTGATATTAATCTTAGTATTATGCTGGTCATTGAGAAAGGGCAGTAATGACATCAAGTTTATTTTAGCAGAGCTGACTAGATCTCGTCGCCTTCAACACTGGTCTCTACCAAAACCTCCTTAGTTTTCTCTAGAGATTTTCTCCATGGTCCAAACTTTGTGAATAAATCATTGAATAATCCTAACTCTTTAACTTCAAATAGTGCTGAAAAGTAAATATAGACCAGACTACCAATTGTCCCAGTGGTGATAGTCAAGCCAATCAACTCAATAGTTTTAGTGGTATTAAAAACTAATTCATCCAAAATTTTAAAAGGAAGATAAAGAAATACTGCCATGAAGAAACTGGCTGCCAGCATCTTTAGTTGTGGTATCCAAAAAGCGGAAGTGACTAGTTTTGGCAACTTCTTTCTGAGTAAAAAGATACATAGGAGTAGTTCAATAAATGCAGCAATTGAAGTGCTGATTGCAATCCCCATTACTCCCCAGGAAGTATTAAATACAAAGTACCAGCTCCCTAGCAGGTAAATTAAAGCTGTAGCTAGTGTGATAAAGAAAGGGGTGTGAGTGTCTTTTAGGGCATGGAAAGCCCTGATTAGGAGCTGTACCATTGCCTGAGCTCCAATAGAGACGGCGATGATGGCTACAACTTTACCAGTAGTAATGGTAGTACTCCACGGGAAGTTAGAAGTGCCAAAGATTAGCCTCACAAAAGGGACTCTTAAAATCAAAATTAGAACTGAAGCCGGATAGGCTAAAAATGAGATTTGGTGAAGTGACTTCAGAACTAGGCTGGTAAATCTAGATAAGCTTTCATTGGTTGATTCGGCAGATAAAAAAGGAAGAGAAGCTTGGCTAATGGGAACACCAAACAATCTAATAGGGATTGTCATTAAGCGTAGAGCAAGTCTAATGACCACAAAGCTTAAGTTTCCTAGTGAGGTGGCAAAAAATCCCAAGCTTAAATTTTGAAGCTCAGTAATGCTGACAGTTAGTATTCGAGCTGGCATCAGAGAGAAAAACTGTTTTACTCCAGGATAAGAGAGAGATAGTGATGGCTTAAAACGAAATCCTAACTTAACTGCTAGTGGTAATTGAATAATCATGTGGATGAAGGCACCAATGATGACTCCAACTCCAGCAGAGTAAATTCCTATTTGTGAAGAAAATAAGAACACTCCAATTAAAATACCTAGGTTATAAAGAACTGGAGCAATAGCTGGGATAATAAAACGCTGATAAGCTTGCAGCATACCTGTTAAGAAATTTGAGACAGCAAAGAAAAGTTGAGCTGCCAACATGATCTGGGTCAGTGTCGCAGTGATATTTATTTGAGCTTGGGTAAATTCATTCCCAGTTCTCCAGGCTGTGAGTGGGTGAGCAAAGTAGGCTACAACTAATGAAACTGCCATGAATATGATCAACAGGATAGTCATGGTAACTGAGGTCATGCCGAAGGCAGTCGCCTCATTCTTATTTTTCTTTAAGTTTGTAAAGACTGGGATAAAAGCAGCAGAGACAGCTCCCAGAATGATGAGTTGAAACATCATGTCTGGAATTTGGAATGCTACTTGGAAAGCTTCATAAGCTTGTTGGGAGGTGGCAGTTGAGAAAAACTCTGAAATCAAGACTCTTTCTCGAATTAAACCAGAAATAGATGAGAGAACATTAGCGACGGTAATAATGGCTGCAGCAGACAAAATTGAGTTCTGTTGTTTCTCAAGCCAGTTGCCGTTTCCGGTAAAATTAGAAAAAAAATCCTTCAATTGCGAAATCATCAATTCTTATTATAAGGGTATATCTCTACTGTCTCTAGTTGAAAAAGGCTCTTCCCTGATATACAATCGCTTCCTATGCCAGTATTACCACATGCCAAGAAGGCCCTTAGAGCCAGCAAAAGCAAAGCTCAATATAACCGTGAAGTAAAATCTGCGGCTATGACAGCAATGAAAAATATGACTCTTAATCCTACCAAGGAGAACTTAGCTATTGTTTATGAAACAGTAGATAAAGCAGCTAAGAGAAATGTTTTTCATCATAACCGAGCAGCTCGTCTTAAATCTAAGATGGCTAAACTGCTAAAATAGGCTCCATGCAGGAGTTAATCCGTAATTTTTCTATTATCGCCCATATTGATCATGGCAAGACTACCTTGACTGATTCTTTGTTGCGCCTGACTAATACAGTTAAAGAGCGTGATTTAACTGAGCGAATGTTAGATAGTAATCCTATTGAACAAGAACGAGGGATCACTATTAAATTGGCTCCAGTAAGGATGGATTACCAAAATTACACCTTAAACTTGATTGATACTCCAGGTCATGTTGATTTTGGATATGAAGTCAGTCGTTCTTTGGCTGCTTGTGAGGGGGCAATTCTACTAATTGATGCTTCTCAGGGTGTTCAGGCCCAAACTCTATCTAATTACGAAAAAGCTATCGAGTTAGGATTAACGATAATTCCTGTACTAAACAAAATTGATTTGCCAACAGTTGATATCGATACAGTTAAATTGGAAGTAATGGAAAGCTTTGGTTTTAGAGAAGATGAGATAATCGCCGTCTCTGCGAAGACAGGGCAAAATGTAGAAGAAATTTTACAAGCTGTTATTGAAAATGTTCCAGCCCCAGCTGGAAAAGATAAGGCTGCACTTCGAGGTTTAGTTTTAACCTCTAAGTATGATTATCATAAAGGAGTAGTAGCTTATGTCAGGATTATTGATGGGGTTTTAGATAGACAAAAACTAGAATTTATCTCTACTCAAACTAAGTTTAATCCTATTGAGATAGGAATTTTTTCACCCACCATGAAGCCTTGTAAGAAGCTAGTGGCTGGAGAAGTAGGATACCTAGCTACTGGGCTAAAAGATATTAAAAAAGTTCAAGTTGGAGATACTGTTACAGTTGATTCAAAGGATGTGGTTGAGCCTTTGGCTGGTTATCAAGAACCAATGCCAATGGTCTATATGGAGCTTTATCCAGTCGATGCAGATGACTTCAGAACTCTAAAAGATAGTATGGAGAAATTAGCTTTACATGATTCCTCTTTGCAGTACCAAGGGACTCACTCTTTGGCATTAGGAAATGGCCTGCGAGTTGGTTTTTTAGGTATCCTTCATGCAGAGATTATCCGTGAGAGGCTCAAACGAGAATTTAGCTTAGATTTAATTGCAACTGCTCCTTCGGTTATTTATCAAGTTAAGACTACCAATGGTGAGAAGTTTGAAGCTCATTCGCCTTCAGAAATGCCAGATCCAAGCTTGATTGAATCAATTGCGGAGCCAATTGCAACAGCTACAATTTATTCTCCTGAACAGTACTTAAGCTTGATAATTCAATTTCTAAAAGAACGTCGGGGCGAGTTACTTAATAGTCATCCTATGGGAGTTAGAACTAGGCTGGAGTTTAGTATTCCTTTAGCTGAAGTTATTGTTGACCTGCATGATCGATTAAAATCACTTTCTTCTGGTTATGCCTCATTAGAGTATGAGGTGACTGAGTATCGGCAGGTAGATGCCGTCAAAGTAGATATCTTGATTAATAAGGAATCAGTTGAAGCATTAAGTCTAATTACTGTGAGAGATCAGGCAGAGCAGAAGGGACGTAAGTTGGTAGCTAAATTAAAAGAAGTTATTCCCAGGCAGTTGTTTGAGATTCCCATTCAGGCTGCAATAGGAGGAAAGATAGTTGCTAGAGAGACAGTCAAAGCTTTTCGTAAAGATGTGACTGCTAAGCTTTATGGAGGTGATCGAACTCGTCGGATGAAGTTACTAAAAAAAACAAGCTGAGGGCAAGAAGAGAATGAAGCAGGTAGGAAGCGTTGAATTAAATCAAGATGCCTTTTTAGCTGTTCTGGAAAATGACTAGCTTTAATTTATCCTTTGCACTCCTAATCTGGTACAATATAGAGCAACATGCCTGATATTTTTGATGCTTCGAAAGATCGTGCTGCTACTCCAGCAAAAAAAAGACTTCCTCCTTTAGAAGCTGTTAATGAATACTCAGAAGTAATGAGGCGTGAACAGCCTTCAAAAAACCCCTTTGATGCTTTTGCTCCCAAACCATTGATGATCTATTCATTTGACTCTCAACTTGATGGAGAAAATGTACTTCTCTTGTTAAGAAAACATCCTATTACTCAAATCCCAAAGGTTTTAACGTTTCTTGTAATGTTATTTATACCATTGTTTTTTAGTCAGGCGAGCTTTTATGCCCAGCTAGAAAGTAATTTTCAAACAGCAATTATGTTGTTCTGGTATCTAATTACATTGGGATATTTATTAGAATCATTCCTAACTTGGTTTTATAACGTTTACATTGTGACCGATGAGCGCATTATAGATATTGATTTTTTATCCCTAATTTATCGAAATGTATCCGCAGCTAAGTTAGATAAAATTGAAGATATTACTGCAGTTACCAGTGGTGCAGCTCAATCTATCTTTGATTATGGAACTGTTCATATCCAAACTGCGGCTGAGAAGAGTGAGTTTGAGTTTGAAGATGTGCCTCAACCAACTAAAGTGACTCAGTTTTTAAACGAAATGTTAGTTGAAGAGGAAAGAGAAAAACTAGAAGGAAGAGTTAAATGATGCCAGCAGAACTTAGCGAGCTATTCTTTGGTTTTTTAAAACTCATGTTTGTCTTGGGTGGAATTCTATATCTAATTTTTTCAGTGATTGTAATTAGACAGATACATACCATGCAAAAATCTCTGATGACTTCCCTTTCAGGAAAGTTAAAGCTTTTAGGTTATATTCACTTGGCTGTGGCTATTGTAGTTTTACTTTATTTTCATCGTTAGTCTTTGATCTAGTGTGATAAAATAAAGTCAATGTATAGAGTCGACGTTACCCCCGTCGTTGGATTACCACAATTCAGTGGCTGGTCACAAGTTATATCCAGTAATTTTTCCTCAAGTCAGTTAGTGTGTGCTTTCTCTGTTTCTGGAGATCACGCTGGCAATGCAGGCCGAGACTTTACTGAGAAAATTTCTCATGCTCAAGCTAACTCTCCTCAGGAATTAAGTCAGTTTATTGATGATTTGGTATCTGCTGCAGCTGAGCTTGGTGTCACTATTCAAATAGCTTGTGGAGTTTTTACCACTGACAAGATTATTTTGGGTGCACTAGGTGGAAGGGTGTTTCTCAAACGAGGTGAAAGAACTGGTGTCTTACTAAGCTCCAAGAATCAAATCAAGATTGTAGAAGGAAGGCGCAAAGAGAGTGACGTAGTTGTTCTTCTAACTAATCAAGCTACCGAGTTTATAAATGAAATTGAACAGAAATTTGTAAGAGGTTTAGAGA
>CAZHLX010000042.1:0-7004 GCA_964533345.1 uncultured Pseudomonadales bacterium | reverse complement strand
TATCAACATCTGGTTCTGTCATTGTCCAAGCTGCAACTGATCCCATTTCATCTGAAGTAAAAAATCTATCAGCTAAATTACACAAATACCCTCCCCCTAACTCTAATGCAATTTTGCATTCAGCACACTTCTTCACAGTTATGGATAATGCTACACCATCAGCATTAAGATCCATACAATTTATTAAATCTGTCCATGGTCCAACGTTTGAATCTTTAATTTTTGTATTATCAAAATGACTCTGAGCTTCCTCTATTAACCTCAAAAATAATACTCTTTCTTCACCAGACCGACCATCTTTCCATTGCTCTGAAAAAAATCCTAACCACTTATTTACAAACTCTTTACTTGCCATAAGGGAAATATTATATCAAATGCTATCAAAATCAGAGTGCTTATATTAAAAAAGACCTATTTAAAGGTCTTTTTTCACTAGCTCCCCGGGTAGGATTTGAACCTACGACCTTGAAGTTAACAGCTTCCTGCTCTGCCGCTGAGCTACCGGGGATATAATAAGGTACTCTCTAAAAATAGAGAATACTTATTTTATCATGCCCTAGATACAAAAGTTAAACAGAAAAAGAGAATCTTGTCTTGGACTTTGGACTAATCTTAATCATTTCTTCCTTTAAGATACCAACATCAACTTTTAGAAAAGCAACATCCTCTTTTAGTACACCCACATCCTCTTTCAACATAGACACATCTTCTTTCAGCACACGTACATCCTCTTTCAACATAGACACATCTTCTTTCAGTACACCCACGTCCTTTTTCAATACAAACACATCATCTTTTAATACACGTACATCTTCTTTCAACACACATACATCCTTTTTCATGACTCCCATATCCTTACTCAGTTTCTTGATCATCCCAATCACCTGCACAAAAGAGTCAGCAATTAGAGCATTGTTTTTCTCAAAATCTTTCTTTGTTACCAAACCAGACATCTCTTCTCTGATAATTCTCCTAAAAGAATCTTTAGATAAGATCAGCTGTTTTTTATTAACCTGAGAAGACATAATTTTTTCTAATTCTAGTTGATAGTATTCAACCACGGTAGCATCAAACCATTAAGAAATTATTAAATCACTTACCTAAAAAAAATTAATCTCAAACTATTAAACAAAACTCTTGCCAGTCATCTCTGAGGGAATATCTAACCCCAACATCGTGAGAATAGTAGGAGCCATATCAATCAAAGTCCCACCATCCTTAGTTAAATTTTCATACTGTCCAGAAACAACTATCATCGGCACCTGATTACAACTATGAGCTGTCACCATCTGGCTATCACTAGTTAACATTTCCTCAGCATTGCCATGATCAGCTGTGATAATCACCGTATACCCATGCTCTAGAGCCTTAGGCACAATCAGAGACAAAGCCTGATCAACTGCCTCACAAGCCCTCATCGTTGCTGGAATATTACCAGAGTGACCAACCATATCAGCATTACAAAGATTAGTAAAAATCACATCATGCGTTTCATCCTCAATTGAGTTAACAATCTGCTCAGCAATATCAGGAGCCCTCATTTCAGGACGATGATCATGAGTAGGAATGTCTGAGTATGAGTCAAACATAAACCTATCCTCACCCTCAAAAGGCTCCTCCCGCTTACAGTTCAAAAAGAAAGTCATGTGAGCAAACTTTTCAGTTTCAGTGATACGTAACTGCTTAAGCCCAGCTTCAGAGATAGCTCTCCCCAGACTAACTTCAACCTTAACTGGTGGAAAAGCAATCTCCACCTGAAAATCTGGTTGATAAAGAGTCATAGTCGTCACAAAAAGATTTTGTGGACCCTTGCCCAATAAGCGTTGTGTAATTTGACGAGGGCGATCATTACGAAAATTAACCATCACTATCCCATCATTCTCAGCAATAACTGAAGAAGTTTCTCCAATTACACATGGTTTGATGAACTCATCAGTCACCTCATCATCATAGCTAGCTTGAATCGCTTCAGTTGGAGTTGAGTAACCCTCTCCTTTACCTTGAGTGTAGAGATCAAAAGCCAGATCAGTCCTATCCATATTTTTGTCACGATCCATAGCATAGTAACGACCAACTACTGTCACCACCTCACCAACACCAACCTCTTGGAGAGACTTTTGGAGATCTTTCATAAATCCCAAACCACTAGTAGGAGAAGTATCACGACCATCAGTAACCGCATGAACAAAAACATTCGAAATACCAACCCTCTTTGCAGCCTCAACTGTAGCTACTAAATGAGACTGATCAGAGTGAACCCCACCATCACCAATTAACCCCCAAACATGTAAAGCACTCTTATATTTCTTTACATGCTCAAAAGTCTTCTCCAAAGATTTATTTTCATAGAAAGATCCATCTTCAACAGCCTGATTAATTCTTACCAAATCTTGAAAAACAACCTTCCCAGCACCAATCGCAAAGTGATTCACTTCAGAAGTCCCCATCTGGCCATCAGGTAAACCCACATCCTCTCCAGATGCATCAAGTTGAGTATGAGGATATTTCTCCCACAACTCATCAAAAAATGGCGTATTAGCCTGGGTAATAGCATTCCCAGGATAATCTTTGTTAATCCCCCAACCGTCTAGTACAGCTAGTAAAACTTTCGCCATAGACTCCTTATTTCTTAAACGGGAACTCAGCCATCTGAGCTCTATCACCCAGCTTAGCTTCAATTCTCATTAATTGATTATACTTACTGATCCTATCACTACGAGAGAGGGAGCCAGTCTTAATCTGACCTGTCCCAGCACCCACTACAAAATCAGCAATGAAAGGATCTTCTGTTTCACCGGAGCGATGAGAAACAACCGCTGTCATTCCATTTTCTTGAGCCAGCTTGATCGTCTCAATGGTTTCAGTCACAGTACCGATTTGATTTAACTTAATTAAGATTGAGTTGGCAGCTTTGAGCTCAACTCCTTTTCTAAGAAATTTAGGATTAGTTACAAAAAGATCATCCCCCACAATCTGAGTGGATTCACCCACTTTTGCAGTCATCTTGGAAAAACCATCCCAGTCATCTTCAGCATGACCATCCTCAATAGAGACAATTGGATATTTCTCAATCCACTCTGCATAGCGCTCAACCATCTCTTCACTACTAAGCTCTTTACCTTCAGTTTTAAGTTGATATTTACCATTCTCATAGATCTCAGTAGCAGCTGGATCAAGAGCAATACAAATATCTTCACCTGGTTTGTAGCCTGCTTTTTCTACTGCCTTCATGATCATCTCCAACGGAGCTTCATTAGAACCTAGTGAAGGAGCATAACCACCTTCATCACCAACAGTAGTTTGAAAACCATCTGCTTTGAGTAATTTTCCTAAAGCATGAAAGATCTCAGCTCCCCAACGAATAGCCTCAGTCACACTGGGTGCTCCAACAGGCATGATCATAAATTCTTGCATGTCAGAAGAACCCAACGCATGCTTGCCACCATTAAGGACATTCATCATCGGGATAGGCATGGTAAAACTACCAGTATCACGACTAAATAAAGTAGCAATATACTCATAAGTTTCTTGCTCTTTAACTATCGCCGCAGCCTTAACTGCAGCCATAGAGACTGAGAGCATTGCATTAGCACCAAGCTTACTTTTGGTCTCAGTTCCATCTATCTCTATCATCTTTTGATCCAGTGCTTCTTGGTCAGTCACATTCATCCCCTTAACGACAGGAGCAATAACCTCATTAACATTTTTCACCGCTTGCAAAACACCTTTTCCACCATATCGGTCACCTCCATCACGCAACTCTAGAGCCTCATTAGATCCAGTAGACGCTCCAGAAGGAACAGCAGCTTTAGCTTTAACGCCGTTTTCCAGAGTTATTTCTGTCTCCACAGTTGGGTTCCCTCGAGAATCCAAAATTTCTAATGAAAAAAGATTAGCTATCTTCACAGCTGTCTCCTTCTAAGTAAAAAATATTTTAAACAACAAGAGTGTTCAGTATAGCTTAATCAAGGAAATCCTGCAGCTTCTTACGCTTGCTAGGATGCTTAAGTTTACGCAGGGCTTTAGCTTCAATCTGTCGGATACGCTCACGGGTGACCCCAAACTTGCGACCAACTTCTTCTAAAGTCATCATTTTATTATCATTTAAACCAAACCTCATCTTTAGTACTCGAGCCTCACGATCAGAGAGAGCACTTAAAACTTCCTCAACATTTTCCTTGAGCATTTGCTCAGTAGTAACTTCGTAAGGAGATTTTTGTTTATCATCTTCAATAAAATCACCTAAAGTGCTGTCATCATCACTATCACCTACTGGTGATTCTAAAGAGGTAGTATTCTGAGCAACCTTAAGAATTTCTCGAACCTTATCAGGATCGATCTCCATAATCTCGCCAATTTCCTCAGGGGTAGGCTCACGACCTAGCTCCTGCATCAATCTGCGAGAGGTGCGCATCAACTTATTGATCGTCTCCACCATATGAACTGGAATACGAATCGTACGTGCCTGGTCGGCAATACTACGAGTGATAGCCTGACGAATCCACCAAGTAGCATAGGTAGAAAACTTAAATCCTTTAGTCCAGTCAAACTTTTCAACTGCTCTGATTAGACCTTTATTTCCCTCTTGGATCAGATCTAAGAAAGTCATCCCTCGACCAATATATTTCTTAGCAATAGAAACCACTAAACGAAGGTTAGAATCAATCAACTTCTGCTTAGCTGCAGCGCTGCCATTTTCTACTTCCTGAGCAAGACGAATCTCTTCCTCTCGAGTTAACAATGGGATTCTTCCGATTTCCTTGAGGTACATTCTAACTGGGTCAGAAACATTTGATCCATCTAAAGAGGAGAGCTCTTCTAGCTCTCTAGTTAGCTCAGTAGCAACTTCTTCATCATCGTCATGAGTAGTTGACTCAAAGATGTCAATTCCTTTATCAAGAATCGTAGTATAAAAATCATCTAAAGCAGCTAAGTATTCTTCTGGCTCAATGAAAGTATTAAGAACTTCATCTTGAGTAATGTACCCACGAGCTTTTGCAGCTTTAATTAATGCTTTGATATCTTTTTGAAGAGCCTGAGGCAAATCTTGAGATTTTTTGGTTTTTTTCTTTGCCATATATAGAGTGAGGTATTATATCCCTCTAAGTACCATTGTATCAACCACCCGTTTAACTGCGGTCATATAAGTAGCCATTCTGCCTGATACCTTCTTATTTTCCTTCATTTCCCACATTTGTGCAAAGGCATCTTCCATTAGAGGTTGGAGCTTCTCTACTACTTCATCTCTAGTCCAATAGTAGCCCTGGAGATTTTGTACCCATTCAAAGTAAGAAGTAGTCACTCCCCCTGCATTAGCTAATACATCTGGAACCATGACAATACCTTTTTTAGATAAGATCTGATCTGCTTCCGGAGTAGTAGGTCCATTAGCTAACTCAAGAATCGCTTTTGCTTTAATCTTGTCAGCATTATCCTTAGTAATCACATTTTCCAAAGCAGCAGGGACCAAGATATCAACTTCTAGTTCTAACAACTCATCATTGGTGATTACCTCTCCATGAGAAAGATCACATACACCATCAATACAAAGGCACTCCTTAATTTGACCATGCTCTTGTTTACACTCAAGAGTTTTAACTGGATCCAAACCTTCTTTAACGTACACACCACCTTTAGAGTCAGAGACCGCAACCACTCTATAACCAGCCTGATCAGCATGACGAGCAAACCAATAACCAACATTCCCAAAACCTTGAATGGCAATAGTTACATCCCGCTTACGTTCCATCCCTAGCTTCTCAACTAATTTTTCTAAAATAAAGAAGCCTCCCAAACCAGTAGCTTCTTCACGACCAGCACTTCCACCTAACTCTAGAGGCTTACCAGTAAAGGTAGCCAAAGGATTCTCTTGAATTGGCAGCTTCTTGTCTTTGAGAGCTTGTTGATAAGAATCAATCATCCAAGCCATAATCTGGGGAGTGGTATTCACATCAGGAGCAGGTACATCAACCCAAGGACCAATATCCTCTGCCAAAAACTCAGCATAAGCACGACTTAAATGTTGCAGCTCATCTAAAGAGAGCTTTTTAGGATTAACAATTACACCACCTTTTCCACCTCCATAAGGAATCCCAGTCACTGCGCATTTCCAGGTCATCCAAGTGGAGAGAGCCATGACTTCTTCTTTACTCACATCCTGGTGAAAACGAATCCCACCTTTGTAAGGTCCACGCGCATTATTATGTTGAGAACGAAAAGCCTTAAACTTTTTAGTAGATCCATCATCCATCTCTATCTCCAACTCACCTTCAATAATTTGATCTGGAGTTTTAAGTTGTTCGATAGCTTGTTCAAATTTTTCTTGATCCTGATACTGATCTTTTAGAAGTTCTGCCACTTCTTCTAGTTGTTTAATAGCACTTTGATGAGGATTCATTTCCTACTCTCTTTCTTAATTCAATAAAAAATAATATTTAGTTTCTGTCTTCTAACCACTTCTCTGCATCTAAAGCTGCCTGACAGCCCATTCCAGCAGAAGTAATTGCTTGTTTGTAGCGATAATCAACCACATCTCCGGCTGCAAATACTCCATCTACAGAGGTAGCAGTAGCAGCTGGATACTCAAGATTAGTTTTGATAAAACCTTTTTCATCCAACTCAAGCTGGTCTTTAAATATCTCAGTCACCGGTTTGTGACCAATCGCTAAAAACACCCCTTTTGTATCAATCTCTTTAGTCTCGTTAGTTTGGTTATTAAAAATCTCTACTTTTTCAACTAGCTTATCTCCAATTACTTGTTTTAACTCACTGTTCCAAAGAATCTCTACTTTTTCAGCAGCCATGACTCTATCAGCCATCACCTTGGAAGCACGCAGCTTATCCCGACGATGGACTAAATAAACTTTACTGGCAAATTTGGTTAGAGCTAAAGTATCTTCAACAGCCGCATCACCACCCCCAATTACCATAGCCACTTTATCTTTGTAAAACGGAGCATCACAGACTGCACAGGTCGCCACACCTCGTCCAAAGAGTTCTTTTTC
>CAZHLX010000041.1:0-7309 GCA_964533345.1 uncultured Pseudomonadales bacterium | reverse complement strand
AGTCCTTATTAGAAAAATACATTGAGGGGGAAGCACTCCGCCATCACTCCCAAATGGTAGCTAAAGCCATGTCTGCCTATGCACAAAAATTTAGAGAGGAAGTAGAGCTTTGGTATCAAACTGGACTACTCCATGATTTAGATTGGGAAAAATATCCCGATGAACATCCTAACAAGGCAGTGACAGAGTTCTTAACAGATTACCCTGAAGAATTACGAAATGCGATTTTATCTCATGCCCCTTTTAGAACTAATAAAGAACCAGAAACTAAACTAGAGAGATACCTTTTTGCTTGTGATGAACTCTCTGGATTTATCCACGCCTATTCATTAATGAGACCAAACGGGTATGATGGAATGAAGGCTGGAAAGGTCAGGAAAAAGCTAAAGGATGTTTCTTTTGCAGCAGGGGTGAATAGAGAGGATGTGGCTAAAGGTTTCGAGCTTATAGAAGAGGAGCCAGCAGAGCATATTCAGTTTTTGATAAGTATTTATAATAAGGGGTAGTGATATGGGTGAGAAAAAACTTCCTGGTGAGATTACTGGTATAAGAAAACAGGAAATTCTTGATCGTCAAAAAAGATACAAGGAAGAAAGAGAAAAGGAAATGAAACAACCTGATTCAGATAAATCCGTAAGAGAAGTAGCAGCTGCACAATTATGGCATACAGGAGACCCTGTGAATATGGAAGCTGCTGAAAAAATTTGGGCAGAAGTAGGAACTCATCCAGAAGAAATTGAAGAACTTAAAAAATTTTTTGGGTAATAAATACAGAAAGTAGCATAATATGCTAGACATCAACTACATCAGAGAAAATAAAGAGATCGTCAAAAAAGCAACTGAAGACAAACAGTTAGATCCTCAAGTAGTAGATTCAGTTTTAGCTACCGATGAAGAACGTCGTGAGTTAATAAAAAAAGTAGAAAAAATTCGACAACAAGTTAATCAAAATGCAGACAAAATAAAACAACAAATTCATCAAGGAGAGAAACCAAGTCCTGATGACATTGAAAACGGCAAACAATTAAAATCTCAACTAAAAGAAATTGAACCCCAACTCAAAGAAATCGAAGAAAAATTTGTTAGTTTAATGCTACAAGTTCCTAACGTACCTGCAGATGATACCCCAATCGGTCCAGATGAATCAGGGAACAAAGTAGTTAGAGAGGTTGGAGAGAAACCAAACTTTGACTTTGAACCGAAAGATCATCAAGAGTTGATGCTATCCCTAGATTTACTAGATACACAAAATGCAGTTAAAATTGGTGGCTTCAGATCTTATTTTTTGAAAAATGAAGCTGTCCTCCTAGAGCAAGCCATCCTCCAGTACGCCCTTAAGGCCATGATTGATGAGGGTTTCACCCCCATGACTGCTCCAGTAATGGTTAAAAAAGAAGCCTTGGTAGGGACAGGATACTTTCCATGGGGAGAAGAAGATCATTACACCACTCAAGATGGGACACACTTAGCAGGAACTTCAGAAGTAGCCCTAACAGCTTTTCACCAAGGGCAAACACTGACTGAAAAGGATCTACCGATAAAAATGGCTGGAATCTCACCTTGTTTTCGTCGCGAAGTTGGTTCTTACGGCAAGGATACCCAGGGTGTAATCAGAGTTCATCAATTTAATAAAGTAGAGCAAGTTGTTTATACTGTTGCCGATGAAAAAGAAACCATAAAATGGCATGAAAAGATGACTCTTATTTCAGAAAAAATTCTGAAAGATTTAGAATTACCATATCAAGTGTTAGCCATGTGTACTGGTGATATGGGAGCTGGGCAACGAAAGAAATATGATATAGAAACCTGGTTTCCATCACAAAATAAATATCGTGAAACACACTCCGCAAGCTATTTCTTAGATTTCCAAGCCCGAAGACTTAACATTCGTTACCAAGACTCAAAAGGTCAACTCAAGCATGTCTATACTCTTAATAATACTGTTGCTGCTACCCCTAGGTTGTTAGCAGCAATAATTGAGAACTATCAACAAGCAGATGGATCGATTAAAATACCAACAGTACTACAACCCTACTTGGGTAAAGAGAGTATTTCTAGATAGATATCTTTCTGAGATAATGGGCCTTCTTTATGTTTAAGTTTATTACCAAACTTTTTGATCAACACCAAAAAATGCTTGACGAGTATGGTGGGGTTGTTAATCAAATTAATGAGTTAGAACCAAAGATTAAGAAACTTTCTGATAAGAAACTTGCTGCTCAGACTGATAAGTTCAAAAAAATCATCCAAGAAGGTAGAGACCAAGGCAAAGAAGAACAACAACTCCTTAATGAAATTCTTCCAGAAGTTTTTGCTACAGTTAGAGAAGTTTCACAAAGAATTTTAGGAATGAGACATTTTGACGTCCAGCTGTTAGCTGGTGTTGCTCTACATCATGGCACCATTACTGAGCAAAAAACAGGTGAAGGAAAGACCTTGTCAGTAACAGCACCTCTTTACCTTAATGCATTGCTTGGAAAAGGCGCGCATCTTATTACCGTTAACGATTACCTAGCAGAAATTGGCTGTGGCTGGATGGGGCCAATCTATCACTTCTTAGGTCTCTCTACTGCTGTTGTTATTCATGATGAGTCAAAGCTCTATGATCCCAACATTGACAGTGAGGAGAGAGGTGATGAAAGACTAGAGCATTTCCAAAAAATTACTCGTCAAGAAGCTTACTCTGCAGACATTACTTATGGAACAAATAATGAGTTTGGGTTTGATTACCTTAGAGACAATATGGTTCAAAGTCTAGATAAAATGGTCCAACGACAGGCTCATCCTCATCACTATGTAATTGTTGATGAAGCAGACTCAATCTTAATTGATGAAGCCAGAACACCTCTTATTATCTCTGCCCCTGACACCGATTCAACTGACAAGTACTTCAAATACTCTAAGATGGTTCAGTCATTATCACAGGATGTTGATTATAAAATTGATGAAAAAGCCAAAACTGCCACTCTAACAGACTTGGGTATTAAACGGATCGAACAGAAACTTAACGTTAAGAACTTGTACGAGGAAAGTTTTGACACTATTCATCACGTAGAATCAGCACTGAAGGCTAAAACACTATATCGCAGAGATAAAGAATACATTGTAAGAGACAATCAAGTCATTATTGTTGATGACCACACTGGTAGATTAATGTATGGTCGTCGCTATTCAGATGGATTACACCAATCAATCGAAGCTAAAGAAGGTGTGCCTATTCAACAAGAATCACGAACTCTAGCTACCATCTCTATTCAAAATTACTTTAGGATGTACCAGAAACTATCTGGTATGACCGGAACTGCTGCTACAGAAGCCGAAGAGTTTAATAAAATATATAGCGTTTCAGTGATGGTAGTACCCACTAACAGCCCAGTTGTTCGTGATGATAAACCAGATGTAGTCTATAAAACCCAAGCTGCAAAATACTCAGCTATTGTTAAAGAAGTAGAAAAAATTCACCAGACAGGCAGACCAATATTAATTGGAACTAGATCAATAGAAAACAATCAGATTATTTCTAACTTTTTGAAAAGAAAGAAGATCCCCCACAATCTTCTTAATGCAAAGAATCATGAAAAAGAAGCTTTCATTATTTCTGATGCTGGTAAAAAAGGAGCTATAACTGTTGCTACAAATATTGCTGGACGCGGAGTAGATATCGTCTTAGGTGGAGCAAAACCAGAACTAAAAGACTTTAGACTCAAAAGTGGAAAAGGATATAAAGAAAAATCATACCAAAAAGCTGTTGATGAATGGCAGAAATATCATGATGAAGTCGTAACTGATGGTGGTCTTTATATCATTGGTACTGAGAGACATGAGTCACGTCGTATTGATAATCAGCTCAGAGGTCGCTCTGGAAGACAAGGTGACCCTGGCACCTCTTTATTCTTCTTATCACTAGAAGATGAGATCATGAGAATCTTTGGTGGAGAACAGATTGCAAAGATGATGGACTTCCTCAAGCTAGAAGAAAGCCAACCTATTGAACATGGCATGGTTAGTAAAGCTATTGAATCAGCTCAGGTGAAGGTGGAAGGATTTTTCTTTGATCAAAGAAAAAGGCTAGTCGATTTTGATGATGTTATGAACAGGCATCGAGAAATTATTTACAAACGTCGTCGTCGTTTACTAGAAACTGCAGAAGATGACAATCAAGAAAGTCTTAAATCACAAATCCTCGAATACATTGAAAACCAAGTCAAAGCTTTGGTTAGCCTTCATGCCCCTCAAGATTTCTCAGATGAAGAGTATGAAATCATCATTAATGAGTTTATCAAAATTATCCCTTTTGATGAAAAATCTCAACAAGCACTACAAAAAAATCTTTCAGAATTAACTGAACCTCATGAGATTGAAGACAAACTAATGGAAGTGGTTCAACAAACTTATCAAAAAAGAGAAGACGTCTCTGGTGCTGAACAGATGAGACAGATGGAACAAATAGTGACTCTTTCTACCGTTGATGAAAAATGGATGGATCACTTAGATGAGATTGAGTCACTGCGAGAAGGCATTTGGCTTCGTGGTGATAAACAAACAGTTCTCTCTGAATATAAAAAAGAGGCTTTCAGCATGTTTGAACAATTGATTCATTTAATTGAATCAACTATTGCTAATAGAATCTTTAGAATTCAATTGGGAGTACAAAGGCCTATTAGAGTAGATCCAAGAAAAATTATGACTCAAAAAGAAGACGTTAATGAGCCACTCGCTAAAGAAGTTCAAGATGCTACCATCCCTCAGCCTAAAGAGTCCAATCCTAGCTCAACCAAAGGAAATATTTCTGACCTTGCTTCTGCACTCGGATCAGCCAGAGGACAAACTAGTGTGCCAGGTTCACAGTTAAAACAAACTAAAGTTGGTCGTAATGACCCCTGTCCTTGTGGGAGTGGGCTAAAGTACAAAAAATGTGGTCTAATAAATGGGCCAAAACATAAATCATAAAATGCTACCATTTAAATTTTCTGGACGGGTTGTTTTAGGAGAAAGAGTTGGTGGCAAAATTGGCTTCCCCACTGCTAATCTTGATCGTGTTCCAGAAGAAAATAATTTAGACACCGGAGTCTATATAGGGACATGTAGTATCTATCAAGAAGATCGAGTTAAAAATAGGGATCTTAAATGTTTAGCTTATTTTGGTCCTCGTTATATTTTTGGACAAACTAAAAATATTTTTGAAGTATATATTTATAATTTTGATGAGAGCATTTACGATCTTACCCTTGAGGTAAAACTTGTAAAGCTAATGAGGGAACCTAAAAAAATTACTACTATCACTGAGCTTAAAAAACAACTTCATGAAGACAAAGAAGAAGGTTTAAAGCTTCTTCAAGCATGAAATCTCAAAAAGTAATTTTTTCAATTCTAGATAGCCCAGCTATAGGTGGAGCCGAAAATTATCTACTCTCAAATCTAAGCTTTCTTAAAAAGAATGATTTTCAAGTTATCTTAGCTACTCATAATCAACAAATAAAGAAGCAATACTCAACTGAATTTAGAATTATTGACTTGCCATATAGACTAGATCTAATTGGAAACTTAAAAGGATTGGTGAAATTTTTCTTCCAGTTTCCATTAGCGATTATTTGGATATTAAGAAATCTCTATAAGCTTAAAAAAAATTATTCTCAGATAATTGTTTATACTCCTGGATTTACGGAAAGACTGGTTTTCTCACCATTTATTAAACTACTAAATTTAAAACTAGTCTGGATAGAGTTTGGACCAATTGGAGCCGTCATAGACAAAAATTTCGGCTTTACTAAATTAGTCTACAGAGCTGCACATCACTTTGTTGATAAAGTAATTACTATTTCTGAAAACTCAAAGCTATCAATGATAAATAATTCTTCAATTGATCAAAGTAAAATTAAAATTATTTACCCTGGAATAAAATTATTTTCATCTTCTAAAAAGAAGATGCTAAGAAAACACGGACAGTCATTTAAAAATAAAACAAATATCAAAAATAAAAAAATTATTTCTTTTGTGGGAAGAATTGCCAAAGAAAAAGAAGTTGATATCCTGATCAAAGCTTTTGCCAAATTAAAAAACAAAGACCTTCATTTAGTTATCATTGGTGATGGACCAGCCAAAAGAGACTGCCAACAATTAACTAAAAAATTAAAAATCGATCATAAAACTACTTTTACTGGTTTCATAACAGATGAAAAAAGAAACAGTATCCTGAGTATAAGTAACGTTTTTGTTTTTCCATCTGCTTGGTCTATGGAAGGCTTTGGAATCAGTATTGCTGAGGCGATGGCATTAGGTGTCCCAGTGATTACTACTGGGTTTGGCCCACAAAGAGAAATTGTAAGTGATAAAAAAACTGGCCTTTTTTTTAAAGCCAATAATTCAACTGACCTAAGTAGGAAAATTCATCAGTTAGTATCTAAGCCAACTTTAGCAAAAAAACTAGAAATTCAAGGTCAAGAAGAAATCCAAAAGAGATTTAATCAAGAAGCTATGCACCAAACTACCTTAGAGCTGATACAATCTGTATGTGATTAATCTTCTGAAGAAAATTTTTTATCAACCTCGCCGTTCTTTTCCAACTACTGACCCAATTGCCTATCATCTGAAATCATCACTGCTTGCTAGAGCTGCAGGGATCAAGCCATTTTCAAGCTTGATGTATGTTATTCCTCAATTGAGAAATAAATTTACTAAGCTGGATATCAATGAGCGTATCATTGAGATGCCATTTATTTTTAATAATATTTCTAAAAATAGAAAATCCAAGATTCTTGATGTAGGCTGCTGTGAAACAATCTTGCCAATCCAATTAGCTTCTCTTGGCTATAACGTTACAGGGATTGATATTCGCCCTTATGAACTTAAACACCCCAACTTTAATTTTATTAAAACCGATATTTGTAACACGACTAACTTAAAAGAAAAATTTGATTTTATTACCTGTATCTCAGCATTAGAACATATTGGCTTAGATACAATCTATGGAAAAACTAAGCAACATAGCTCAGATAAAAAAGCTATTAACTCAATGTTTAATCTTTTGAAACCAAAAGGGCAACTATTATTGACTGTTCCCATAGCAAGCAAGTTTTCTCAATCTGGGTTCATGAAAATTTATACACCCAAGAAACTCCACCAGCTTTTGAAAAGCTTTGATGTCATTAAAGAAGATTATTTTTGCCACGATGGAAATCGTGTTAACTGGCAACCATCTTCCTCAAAAGACTTACCACACTCTACTAACTTTGGGGTAGCCACAATCATTGCTCAGAAACCTACCCAATCTAGGAAATAGCTTTTTTATCTGAGCTATGTTGCTTAGTTT
>CAZHLX010000040.1:0-7408 GCA_964533345.1 uncultured Pseudomonadales bacterium | reverse complement strand
TCTTTCTTTTTTTGAGGGACTGGAGCTGGCTTTTTCTTTTTTTCTAGAAGTGATTCTTCTCTGGGGAAGACAGCCTGCTTTTTCTTAGGAGAAGCTTTAGCAGCTTCTTTTTTGATTAGTTCTTCAGGGTTGGTGGTGATAATAGAGTGTTCTTCATCACTAGCAACAACTCTTAGTGCTACGTGGTTTTGGCCTGCGAAAAAGATACCTTCACCGACATCTGCTGCCATTAATAGCTGCCTTTCACCCTCAGAAAGATAGAAAGTTTCTGTTAGGGCTGGAACAGAAGCAGTTGATTGTTTCATTAAAAACTGAATTGAAGAGTTACTTACAATTGCTTTTCCATAATCATTTTGTAAAAAGTCTTCTACATCTTGAGTAATGGTAGTAATTCCTAAGTAGTATTTTCGAGCTCTCTTTGCCATGGCATGAATAAAACTGGCGCTATCTTGATGCTTCATAAAGTACCAAGCCTCATCAATTACGAGAATTCTTCTTTTAAGTTCTTTTTTAACTCTAGTCCAGATGAAATCTAGGATAATGTACATGGCAATTGGACGAAGTTCTTCTTCCATCTCTTTAACAGAAAAAACGGTGAACTGGTTAGTAATGTCAATGTTGGATGCATGATCAAAAATGCCTCTAAATGAGCCAGTAATAAACTTTTCTAGTCTCATAGCTAGATCATCGGCATCATCATCTTCAAATCCAATCAAGGCTTTATAAAGGTCTTCCATTAGTGGTGGTTGATTGTTTTGAGTGGCTGGATCTGGAGTAATGCCTTTGGCCTTATATGCAGCCACCAAGGCTCGATCAAGAATGGCTTCTTGTTTAGAAGTCATATCACCTAACATTACTTTAAGTAATCCATGAAGAGAAATAATTTTTTGTCCAAGCTCATTTTCTTCTTCTCTATAAACACTTGAAAGATCAAAAGGATTAATTTTTGCATCAGATCCAAAGGTAAAGTTGATATACTCACCACCCACAGATTTAGAGAGCTCCTCATACTCGTGCTCTGGATCAAGGACAATTACTTCTGCACCAAACATTATCTGGCGTAGAACCTCCAGCTTAACAGTGTAAGATTTACCAGCACCAGATTTAGCAAAGATAACCATGTTAGCGTTTTCCATCTTAAAACGATCGAAAATGACTAAAGATTCATTGTGTTCGTTGATACCATAAACAATTCCTGTCTCCATGGTTAGCTCTGAAGAAGTGAACGGGAATGTTGTCGCTAGAGAAGTAGTATCCATGTTGCGAGTAATAGCAAGCTTATCTACTCCCATAGGAAGAGTGGTCTTGAATCCTTCTCCCATTTGAAGGGTAGCTTTTTTAGAGACAATTAGTAGTGACCCTAGAGTTGATTGGACAGCTTTAGTGACTTTATCTAGTTCTTTAAGTGAGTCGGCCTTGATGGTGACGTATAGTCCAAACTGAAAGAATCTTTCTGCTCCTTTGGCGAGCTGTTCTCTAATAACTCGGGCATCTTCTAGTTTGACCTCGGTATTAATATTGCTGATTTTTCCAGCTCTAAGGTCAGATTGAATCTCTGCCTCCATCTCAGTAATCTTTCTTTTAAGGTTGTCGAGGATTTCTTTGGAGTCCACTGGAAAAACAAACATTGAGGTGTTTATTTGGTGAGGAAAATTAATCAGTGGAGACAGCCAATTTGCTGGAACCGCTCTGGGATAACCTGCCACAAAGAGAGTGCGAGTATAAGTGGAATTTATTTTTTGGTAGGTAAAATCAAGCTCTATTGCTTCTGGAGCAATGATATCTTGAATAGTAACTAGACCTCGACTGAATTCCTTGAGCTTTTCTAAATTTTTTTGATCTTGGTTTTCAGGCTCTGCTTGCTCGTCACTCTTCTTTTTAAATGGTAAGGGCAGATTTAAAAAAGACATTTACTGAGTTGGTTTATCAGGTATTTGGTTTAAAGTTTTATTAAGTTCTTCTTGAGCTGCTTTTTCTCCTAATGGATTGGGAGTAGCAGGCATAGCTGGTTTTTCAGGAGATGGCATTCCAGAAGCTGGTGTTGCTCCACCCATAGGTTGGGTTGGTTTAGGCATTGTTGACTCAGAAGGAACATCAGTCATTGGCTTAGCAGCGGCCTCTGGTTGAGTAATCTCCACAGTTTCCTGAGGAACTACTGGTGGAGGTGTCATAGGTGTAACTGGAGCGGCTGCAACTGGTGCTTCTCCCACTGAAACTGGTTGTTGGACTGCTGGTGACTCAGAAATTTTTGGTGTGGCTGGAGCCTCACTTGCAGGAACTTCTGCTGGTGTCACAGGCTCAGCTGGAGTAGCTGCTGGGGTGGCTGGGGCTACTGGAGCTGCTGGAGCAGGAGTGTCTGTAGGTGCTACTGGTTGATCTGCTGCTGGAGCAGAATTCATAGGGTTTTGGGATTGATCATTCATATAATCTCCTCTGATTTGAGCTTGCACCATCGCAGTGGTGTAGCTCTGACTATTTGTTATTTGTTGGCCTTCAGTTGCCTCTGGGTTGTAATTAGTATAGAACAATCTAATGATCTCTTGGGTCGACAATTGTCTAGCATAAAGCCCAATCCGATTAAATTGGGCGATCATGTGATCTTTTTTGGGCTCTAGTAAGTTTTGAGCTTTTTCTAAGATGATGCTTTTTTCAACACCTTCAATGGTTTGTTCTTTAAATCCAGAGATAAGATCTTGAGCTGGGGTAAGGCCCATCTCTAAAGAGCTAGCAGGAATAACTACAAAGAATTTTTTGTCTAGAACATTTCGTTCTTTGATTAAGTTACTAACAAACTGACTATATCTTCTGATCCAAGCCCTTTTAACTTCATCAGTGCTTTTTTCTTCCTGTTTATCTAGAAGCTTAAGATACGCTGAAGCGTCTTTTGTTTGTGACTGAATCAAAATTTGAATTGGATAGTTAATTGAGTTTAGCAATCCAGCATAGGAGTAAATAACAGCATCCTGTTCTTGTTCTGCAAGTAGTCCAAAGTTCATGGCATTTACAGTTAGGACAACTGCTGCAGAGCCATTCTTCATGATTACAATATTATTAGTAATATCGTAGATATCTAAAAACTCTTGGCTAGTAGAAGTGATTTGTTTTTGGTCGGGCATAAAAAGTTACTATCTTTAATACTAACAGATTTTTTAGTTTAAACTTCTAATCTCAATAGGATCAACAATCTCATTTTTCAATGATATCTCTTGTGGATTAAATTGGTACTTAGGATGATCAACGACAACGTCATAGCTCCCATTTTTAAGGGCGGTGCTAATAAAGAATTGTCCTAGAGCATTGCTTTTTACAGCTCTAACTACGCGATTCTGTTCATCTTTGATCTCAACTACTGCTTCTGGAATGAGCTCATTCTTGGGAGTTAAAACCATTCCTACTAACTTATTGGGTTGAGTTGGTTTGCTGGGGAAAGGAAGGGCTGCATTGAAGACAGCTGCTTCTTCATGCTCATTCTTTTTAGAAACAGCATCAGTACTAGTAGCGTAAGCAGCTTGCTGTTTGTGAGTGATTACATCTTCTTCTTGAGTCTCAGCTGTGGTTGTTTCCACTTTGGTAACAAGTGCTTCAGGAACCTCAACTTTTTGAGCTACCTGACTTGTAGTTAATAATGTTTGTTCCTCAGGGGCCTGAGTTGTCTTATCATAAATAATAATTTCTTCTTCTGTGGCTGGAAGATTAATATCTAAACTTCTAGTTCTTACTTTTAGTTTTGGTTTTTCTAGCTGCGGGGTTGCTTCCACCTGACCAGGCGTGACTTTGTCAAAGGTTTGCATAATCTGTCTAAGTCTATTTTGTTCGTTTTCATCATACTCATCCTCTCCAGAAAAAGATTTAACAGAAGCCAAGTAATCTTTAATTCTTTGTCTTCTTGCTGGAGTAAGGTCAATTTCATCTTTTGATTCCATGACTCCTTTTCCTGGTTCAAAGAAGAAGAGGTCTGGAACTTTTGATGATTTGGTCCAGAAAAATTTTGTAGGTCGATAAAGGACTTTGAAGAAAGTTGTAATCCAATGATCAAGTGGTCTTTCAGCAATGGGTAGAAAGGCTGCTGCAGCTCCTAGAGCACCGGCAGTAAAAATGAGTGGCCACTTAATAGGAGCCGGAAGATTGGTTGAGTAAATAATTAAACCCAATATCGCCCCGATGGCCAGCTCAGCGAATTGCTTCAGCGTCATGCTGCCAACGATATGAAAACGATAGCCAACAATATCCTGTGGGATAGGATGTTCTCTCATTAGTTACATGGTAACAGGTTTGGACTAGAGAGGGGAGAGGGTGCTATTGCGGAATGAATTTTTCCGGGCCGCGTTGTTTCTGCTTAAGTTCTTTTTCCCATGATTTTAAGAAAATTTCTTCATCTGTTGGAACAAAGTACCATTTTTGTTCTACTGAGCCATCTTTTAGATGTGCGATGACTAGGAAACCTTCTTTTAAGAAAACGTGAGCTTTAACGGCGTCACTTACCATGGGAGCATAGAGTTCAAGATCAACAGTTTTATTTTTTTCTAAGTATTGGTCAAGCTTATGATCTTCATCGTAAGCGAGAAGTTCCTTAATAAATATTACTTTGTTACTATTATCAATTGCTACTTCATGAGGCATGGTGGGAAAGGGGGAATCATATTCCATCACACTATAGCTGGTATGTTGGACGATATTTTTAGGTTCTCCTAATTTTTCTTGAACTTCTGAAGCAGTACTATGTCCAGGAGTCAGCTCTTGCCAACTGTTTTCAGTATTTATTAATGTTGGAGTGATGGCTCTAAAAATAGCTGACAGAATTAATAAAACTCCAAGGAAAGCAAATATATATAGGTATTTATTTTGTTGATTTCTGAACTGGTGAATAAGTTGAAGTATTTTTTTCATCTAGAACTCGACTCCTCCAAAAACGTTGTCTTTTAACCATTCATATTGAGCAGGATGGTTTCCCTTAAAGTCATAATAACCATGACCTGTATATGAAAAATAGTATGATTTATAAACAACATAAAGAGCTATAGATTCAGCAAATGCTTCGGCTCCGGAACACATTGAAGGAAATGGGTAGGTATAGCAACCACTGTCACCTCCAGGGAGGCTAAGATAACTACTTCTTAGTGAAGAATTTCTATAATCAATAATATGACCTAACTCGTGAACCATGGTGTACTCTAAACTGTTGTCAGTAAAACTCATTCCATATTCGTAGATACCAACCTTAGAGCCACCAAAGTCTGAAGGAGCCCAGCCTCCATAGCCCTCTGCAAATCCTCCTTTGAGCAAGTGAACTTCAAGAGGAGTATCTCCTGCACAGACGTGACTCATAAACATAGTACTGGTGCCAGCTTTTCTTGAGACAACGTTTAATAATCTATTCCAACTAGAGTTTGGCCAATCAAGAAGTCTAGTTCCACTCCAGTCTCCACCTCCAGGTCCTGGAACCAAGCATCCAATCTCTGGCTCACCGATAATAACCGTTTCAAAAGCAGAGAGGCTATCAGTATCTATAACTCCACCAGCATCATCTACAACCTCAAAACTAAGAGTGAAGTTATTATTTACTGCTACATCAACACCACTCATCTCAACAGAATAAGTAATAGTGATTGGCTCACTAATTGGTTCTTCGCCAATTTGATCTAAAATATCTTGAGTTTGATCTGGCAGATTGAGTGGGTCTCCACCCAAGTATGACCATTCATCACTAGTTTCGGCAGTGTTTACTTTAATGATGTATTCATCTTTAGGAGTAATAGTAATCGTGTAGGTGATAGTTTCGGCCTGATTATTTTCTAGTTTGGTGATATCTGCTTCTTTACTTAGCTCAACGTATTTTGATTCATTAATGATGGCATCAGGGATAATATCTGGTGAAGTGGGGACTGGATGCTGAAGAGCTCCGCCCGTAATGGTTGATGCAGTGATAGTTGCTGCAACTGCAGTTCCTCCGATAGCAGTGCCAGCAATCATATTTGGAGTAACGGTTGAGATGGGGGATAAAGGTCCTCCTAAGCCCACTCCCGCACCAAAAGTACCGGTGCCACTTCCTCCACCTCCAAAGCCTTTAAAAAACTTTCCTAAGCCTCCTTTAACTCCAATTCCGTGTCCAATGCCACTTCCAATTCCAGCTCCAATGCCGATACCCCAACCAGTACCAATAACTGGCACAACACTTCCGATGATTCCGCCAATTGTGCCTCCAACAACAGCTCCGACAACAGCACCCACACTTCTTGCAAGGATGCCTATTAAGACAGCTGCTCCAGCTGTTAGTACGCCGCCAACCTTCATTAATAAATCGCCAATTTTTTCATCTGCATCTTCCAACACAGCTCCTAAAATTGGAATTTTCGCTGCTGCAGCTAGAATTGGGGCCAACTCTGGAGCGATGGCTAGTAATGCTGCTTTACCTAGTTTTTTCTTGGCTTCAGAAGATAAATTAGAGAACATTTGCTTAGCAGCTGCAAATTTTTGAGCCTTTTCAGGAACTAGTTCCTGGTTATATGCATCTTGAACTAACTCTGAGTAAACTAGCCCAAATCCATCTGGAACAGGGGCCTTCATGAAGTCTATTTCAATGACATCTACGCCGTAGGATAGGTAAATATCCATTAATTCTTCGGGAGATTTTCCAGCGACTGTTTGTATCCAAAGCTCTCGATAAAGACTTTTAATAGTTTCTTTACGATGAGCATCAATGGTTGACTTGTTGATCTCATTTTCATTGAGATTAAGTGCCATCACTCCATTTTCCCCATCGCTTTCTCCACCACCCGACTTACTAATAAAGCTTCTGAGCTGATTTAAATACTGTGGGTTCTTTAATTTCTGCTTTCCTTGATCTTTTCCATACCAATGTCTAATTGGAGTAGCGTTATTGATGTAGTAATGAGCTCGACGAACAAACATCAGGCCCAGCAAGATATTCTTTAAATCTTGGGCTCTGATAGAGGTGCCTTCCAGAGCAAAGTGTTCAATGAGCTGTTGTTCTGATAGTCCAGCTAAATATTCATGGGGATCTTCTACTAGGATTAGCAGAGAATCTAGAGTGTTATAAAGATTGGTAATAGTAAGATCATCATCAATCCCTAACTGAACTAGTCTTTGTTCATAATATTTCTTGGAGAGATCAAATAAGCCCTCATCAAGCTGTAACTCACTAAATAACTTAAGTCTCAGCCTAAGCTTATCGGCAGCAGTAATATTTTCAGGAGAGTTTTTAGCTAAGTAATCATAGACATACTGTCTAAACGCATCTCCCTCTTGATCAAAATGAAGAGCAATAAAAACCGTTGCAGTCTCACTAATAAATTTATTACGATCAATTCCCTCACTTACTTGAACCCCATCAACTTGTTTATCAATATCAGGAATAACTGCTTCTGAGGGGGGAGTTTCTGCTTGGACT
>CAZHLX010000039.1:0-7558 GCA_964533345.1 uncultured Pseudomonadales bacterium | reverse complement strand
AGATTCAATAATCATCATTGAGGCAGCAGGGAGATCGACTCCAACTTCAACAATTGGGGTAGTGACTAAAACATCTGTTTTTTGATCAAATAGATCCTGAATAACTTTTTCTTTCTCATTTATTGAAAGTTTCCCGTGTAATAGCTTGACTGAAAAATCAGAGAACTCTTGCTGTAATTTTGAAAATACCTCAGTGGCAGCTTTAACATTGGTAAATGCCTCATGAGCTGATTTATCGATGAAAGGGCAGATTACCAGAACTTGGCCACCTTCTTTTTTTAATTGTTGCTTTATCCATTGGTAAGAGTCAGCTCTTTTATTCTCAGGAACAAGCCAAGTTTTAACCTCTTTTCTTCCAGCTGGCATTTCATCAATAACACTTAGTTCTAAGTGGGAGAAAATAGTCAACATTAAACTTCGAGGGATTGGAGTAGCAGACATGGTTAAGACATGGGGTTTAAAAGTAAGTTTATTGATTTCACTTCTCTGTTCTACTCCAAAACGGTGTTGTTCATCATAAATTACCAGAGCGGGTTTAATCTCAGTTAGTTTATTAATGATAGAGTGTGTCCCAACATAGAGAGTTGGTCTCTTTGGTAGCTCAAACTTGTTTTTGGCGGTTAGGAGTTGAACTTTGATTTTAGGAAATAATTTTTGTAGGGTTAAAAAATGCTGCTCAGCCAGTATTTGTGTTGGAGCAATGAGGGTTACATGATGGTTGCTATTTAGTGTTTGAAAGGCTGCAACTCCTGCTACCACAGTTTTTCCTGAGCCAACATCTCCTAAAAGTAATCTATTCATCGGTGTGGATGATGAAAGGTCTGTAGTCACTTCTTTAATACTTTTTTGTTGGGCAGTGGTGAGATCAAATGGAAGTGGTGGAATTAACTCTTCTTGGTTAATCTCTATTAAATGAGCTGAAGCATCGTCTCTCCATTGTTGTTTTATTTGATAAGAGTGTTTCATCAGGCCTAGTAGTTCTTCAATAGCCAATCTTTCTCTAGCTTTAATGGTAAGTTCTTGGCCATCTGGAAAATGGAGATGTCTGAAAGTTTCACTGAGAGTAAGGAGGTTAAAATTATCTGCCAGTGGATCTGGGATAGGGTCTAGATTATCAATCAGTTCCTTAAGGTAACGACGTATGTTTCCATGCTTAATGTCAGAAACTAGAGAATAAATTGGTACTAAACGATTAGTGTGAATAGCATCATTAGAAATTTTTTCTACTTTGGGTTGAGCCATCATTCCTCGATTATTGAGTTTGCCACTAAAAAAGTAAGTACTTCCTTTCTTCAAAGTATCTCTGATGTAAGGACTGTTAAACCAGATTAACTTCAAGCTACCAGAACTATCTCTGACAGTAGCTCGTTGCATTGAACGACGGCCTTTATATTGGTTGGAGACACTTGTTACCTCTGCTACGATAGTCACAATCTCCCCTTTAACAAGGTCCATGATTAATTTTTGTTGGGAGCGATCTTCATAGCGTAGTGGCACCCATAGTAAGAGGTCTTGGATAGTATGGATATTTTTTTCAGCCAGTTTAGCTGCTACTGAGGGACCTATGCCAGTGATATTTGTGAGTCTACCGCTAAGTGAGTACATTGGGACCATTATAGTCAAAGTGATTGAAATGGAAAATCTACCTAATGACCGGGTGTGATAGACACACCCGGTCAGTTTAATTATCTTAGGTTTTATGGTGTGTATGGAGCATCTGCCCAAGCTTTAAGCTCAAGCCAGAAGAAATCTTCTCGTTCTCGTTCCATGTGTTGCACGTAATACGGTTCACCATCAATTTCGATAGTGAGATCGTGATCATACAACTCATCGAAGAGATCAACCAAGTCTTCTCTCTGACAATCATCCTCACTGCCTTCATATTTAAAAGAAGTAATTAACTTGTCATCTTTTAATATTTTGAATATTGGCGTTGTTATATGAGGGTCATTAGCTCCAAACCCAGAAGCCCTGATTTGAACTTTTGATTGGTTTCCATCTAAAACTTTATCTGCATCTTCTAGCAAGCTAAAGTGTAGGATTGGTCCAGTCGGTTCATATCCAGGGGTGGATAAAGATCGAACAGGCACAGGTTCTGATTCTGCGCCGCCGCATCCGGCTGCAATGATGATGACTGCTATAGCGGCTAAGGTCACCCAAAATACTTTATTCATTTTGGGAAACTCCTTGCCCCTCCATTTAGAGGGACTAAATTGTTGGTCTCTGGTCGTGTCCAGAGAAGAATCCAGTCAGTGGATCCCTCTTTATTTTTCAAATATATTTGAAACTCAAAAAAGGATCCGCTGCATGGTTAAAAACCTAAGTTATTAAAGAACTTTCTCTGTAATTGAGATGGTTAGCACTTTGCTAGCTACTCAAGAAACAGAACCAGTAATTATAATATAAGTCCTATAATAAATCAAGTTAGATGAAGTAAAATAAGCTACTTCCGATAATGCTAAGTAGCATGGCAACCATAAAGATGATTCCAAAAGCTTTGGTTATTCGCTCTCGTTGTTTTCTAGTCATTCTTCCTCCACTTGAAGTTGGTGAAAGTCTCTTTTTCCAGTTTTAAGAATACTACCTGATTTAGGAGTTATTTCTTGATTAGGATCAGTAATTTTTTCTCCATCAATTGAGATTGCTCCTTGAGTAATTCTTCGACGAATCTCACTGCTGCTAAGCTCTTTTCTAACACCAGTAGTTAAACTTAGCACTGTTGTAGTTTGAGCTTCAATCAGATGAACTGGAGTCTTGTCAGGCAAGCCCTTTTGTTGAGTTACAGTTTGAAAGTTTAACTCTGCTTGCTTTGCTTTAGTTTCATCATGGTACATAGAGGTAATTGTAAGAGCCAACCTCTTTTTAAAAGTCATTGGATTTTCGCCATCTGCCATAGCTGTCTTCATTTTTTCAATCTCATCCATGGAGACATCAGTTAAAACAATGAAGTAATCAATGATCATTTCATCACTGATTCTCATCAATTTACCGTACATGTCATTGGGATTTTCAGTTAAAGCAACAAAATTCCCGTAAGACTTACTCATCTTACGTCCATCTAGTCCATCAATAATTGGAGTAGTTAAGACCAATTTTTCATGGTTGTTGTAAGTTTTTTGTAGAGTTCTGCCCATCATCATGTTAAATGTTTGATCACTGCCACCAATTTCTAAATCTACATCCATCACTACGCTGTCGTAACCCTGCATTAAAGGATAGATGATCTCATGAGCATGAATGGGTAGTCCCTTTTTAAGTCTCTCTTGGAACATGTCTCGTTCCATAAGCTGTTGGACAGTAGTCTTAGCCATTATCTTAATCAGCTCAATATAGGTAAGCTTATCTAACCAATCTCCATTGCGTTTAATTTCGATCTTATTAAAGTCTAAAATTTTGCTGGCTTGTTCTTTCCAATCTTTAAAGTTTTCCTCGATCTCTTCATCTGTTAACTCTGGGCGAGTTGAGTCTTTTCCAGTTGGGTCACCAATCTTGACAGTACCATTACCAATTAACAAAATAACCTCGTGGCCTAAGTCAGCAAACTGCTGGAGTTTTCGTAAGACTACGCTATGACCAAGAGTTAATAATGAGCCAGTTGGATCAATGCCTAAATATAGGCGAATCTTTTTTTGACTCATTAATTCTTTAAGAGCTTCTTTAGAAGGTAAAACTTCTGTTACTCCACGGGATAAAACTTCGTCGATTGTTAATTTGTTTTGCATAGGATTTTTTTATTATACAATGAGTCTATGGTTCAAGATTATGGCAATCTCAAGTCTGTGCTCAATCATGACGAGAAGGCCCCCTCACGGATTAAAACTGATAGCAAAGTTAGCTCTGAGAGTTATCGTAATTATCATGGGGAAAAAGCTAAAAGAGTGATTCACACTTGGCAGAACCAGATCAAGCAACTACTTGCGAGACTACCTCAAACTGTTACTATACGAGATATGGAGATTAACCTTACTGCAATTTGGGAGACTTTGACAGCTCCTTTTCGATGGATATTTGATAAATTGACTGGCAAGGCTAAAGTGCGTGGCATGTTCCCCACTCAAGAATGTGTGCGTAAGATTCAACTAATCAGATTAGGTGCAATTGGTGGTTTAGCGGCTGTAGTTATTGGTGTTTTAGGGTTTTTTGGTCTTTATGCTTGGTATGCCAAAGATTTGCCTAAACCAGGTGAAGTAGTCCGTAGAGAAGGTTTTAGTACTAGAATTTATGATCGTGAAGGAGAGTTGCTTTATGATCTATACAATACAGAGCGCCGTACTCCCATAAATATTGAAGAAGCTCCGGATCATTTAAAGCATGCCACTATCGCGATTGAAGATCGAGATTTTTATAAACATAGTGGGTTTGATTTTCTAACGATTATTAGGATTCCTTATAATATTGTCTTCAGACGTCGAGTTGTAGGAGGATCCACTCTTACCCAACAGCTAGTTAAGAATGCTCTATTAACAAATGAGCGAACAGTTATTCGTAAATTTAAAGAACTAATTTTGTCTTTACAAATTGAGCGGCGTTTTAGCAAAGATGAGATTTTAGAAATGTACCTTAATGAGGCCCCATATGGTGGAACTGCTTGGGGTGTGGGAGCAGCTGCTGACATGTATTTTAGTAAGGATGTTGAAGAATTAACTGTGGCAGAAGCTGCCTTTTTGTCAGGTCTGCCTCAGAGACCTTCTATTTATTCTCCTTTCGCTGGAAAAGCAGATGAAGATGGTGATCCATATTGGTTAGGAAGAGGTCGAACTGTTCTCGATAAGATGAAGGATCAAGGCTATCTAACTGATATTGCTCACGAAGAAGCAAAAGCTGAACTAGAGGCTATGGAGTTTGAGAGAACTGTTAGCAATATTAAAGCTCCTCATTTTGTATTTTACATTAGAGACCAATTGGAAGAGATGTTTGGTGAGGAAGTAGTTGAGAGCGGTGGTTTGCAGGTTACCACAACCTTAGATTTAGAACTTCATGAAGAGGCTGAAGAGATTGTTAAAGAAGAAGTTGAAGACATTGCTTATCTGAACATCACTAATGGCTCTGCTGTAGTGTTAGATCCAAATAATGGTGAGATTTTAAGCATGGTAGGTAGTGCTAACTATTTTGCTAAAGAAGCCACCCAGGAAGGTGATGTAGTGATTGGAGGTCAGTTTAATGTAGCAGTTGATGGATTAAGGCAACCTGGTTCTTCAATTAAGCCAGTAACATACTTAGCAATGTTCCAGCGTGGTTATACCCCTGCCAGCATGTTGATGGATGTAGAGACTGAGTTTGCAACTGGGATTGACCCAACAGAAGAGCCCTATCAACCTAAGAACTATGATGGTAATTTTCATGGTCCTCTTAACCTCAGAAATTCACTAGGCAGCTCCATCAATGTGACTGCAGTTAAATCAGTAGCTTTAGTAGGAGTAGATAACTTCTTACAGCTAGCTTATGACTTAGGATTTGAGACGTTGGAACCAACACAAGAGAATCTCAAGAGGTTTGGATTAGCAGTAACTTTGGGTGGTGGGGAGGTTCATTTATTAGATACCGTTACTGCCTATAGTGCTTTTGCTAATAGCGGGCGTCGAGTTAATCCAGTTTCTATTCTTAAAGTTGAAGATATGGATGGGAATGTAATGTTTGAGTATAAAGAGGTTGAAGGGCCTCAAGTTATTTCTCAAGGTGAAGCATTTTTAATAAATCATGTCTTGTCAGATAACAATGCTCGCCTGTTAGCCTTTGGAGCAAACTCTTTACTAAATACTGGTCGGCCAATTGCTGTTAAAACTGGTACTACTAATGACCAGCGTGATAACTGGACTATTGGTTGGAGCCAAGAGGTTATGGTTGGAGCTTGGGTGGGTAATAATGATAACTCCCCCATGAAACAAGTTGCATCCGGTGTAACTGGGGCTTCTCCAATCTGGCGTCGAATTATTCTGGCTGCCTTGGATAAAGGCTATGGGGCTCCTGAATGGGTGGTCCCTGATGATGTCGAACAGGTGCAAGTAGATAGTATTTCTGGATATCCCGCTCATGATGGCTTTCCAGAAAAAACAGAGTATGTAATTAAAGGGACCCTACCTTCACTCCCAGATCCTATACATACTAAATTGAAACTTTGTCGTGGCGAGGATAAATTAGCTAATGAAGCTCGAGTAGCTGCTGGTGATTATGATGAACGTGAGTATATTGTTGCAGTAGTTGATGATCCAGTCAGCCAAGATGATAAGAATCGCTGGCAGGAAGCTGTTGATGCTTGGATTGGAGGTCAAAGTGATTCCCGTTATCGGCCACCTACAGAGTATTGTGGAGAATCAAGTGATGTTTGGGTAGAGATGAAGAAACCAGAGCATGAGAAGACATATGATGCCGAGGATATTGAAATTGAGGTTAAAGCTGAGAGTGGTGAAGGGATTGAAAAGATTGAGATTATTGTTGATGGTGAAGTTAGAGAAACAATTAACGATCGTGAATATAAGGGCAAACTTCGTCTATCTAAAGGTCGTTACGAAGTTTGGGCAAAAGCTTACTCTCGTGGGGATAAAGACAAAGAGACTGGTAAAGCTAAGATTGGTACAGGGGGTGAAGACTGGAAAGAACCAGAACCATCTCCTAGCCCAAGTCCTAGTCCATCACCGAGTCCATCTCCTACCCCAGATCCTACGGATGATCCAGCTGCAACTGATTCTGGAAGCACAACTTGAAAACTACTTATTCTTTTTTTTGCTCTTCCATAGCATAAAGGCAATTCCGATTAACCCCATGCAAGTAAGAGTTGAGTAAGTTAAAATAAGTGAATCCATTTAAGACTCCTTTATAGTTATATAGCCCAATATATAAAAAACAGTATATAGAATTATTCCTAATATAAATAGAGGTCCACTCAGCTTTTTATCTGGAGATAACTGTACAAAAACTATTCCTGCTAGAGACAAATTTCCTAACTCAATAATCTTTTCACCGATTTTTTGTTGAGCTGTTCTTTTGGTTTTCTTACTCATTAAATGCTATTAAACTACTTCTTTCTTACAAGAGGTGCAGAGTTATTAATTATGATTGTTGCGAAAATAGAATTGTAGAGAAAACTAAAAGTAATAATCCGGTTTGCTGGGTAAGTAGGTAGTGATCCAAAGTAGCAATTGGGATAAGGATAACTAAAGCTAAAGATATCTTTTTTAGGAAAGCTTTTTTTCTTATTAAGAAGATTGTTAAAACACCCAACAATCCAGTCTCAGCAAGCCACAGCAGTCCAATGTGATGAACTGGTTGGACAAATCTAACTATCTCTTTGGTTGGGCTATATTCCTCCACTTTAGCTGTAAACTGGTTAAGACCAATTCCCATAATTGGGTTATCTCTTATTATCTTGATAGCTGATATTTGCAGATAGTTACGACGAATCAATGAATCATTGGTGGTTAAGTTGTTAGCAGCTAAGTTGATAATCAATGGAATAAAGAGAAGAGCTATCAATCCATATAACTTAAAAATATTTAAATTAATTTTTCTTATTTTAATAAAAATCAGACCAAGAATAAAAGTCAGCATTGCTGAGATTGAC
>CAZHLX010000038.1:0-7646 GCA_964533345.1 uncultured Pseudomonadales bacterium | reverse complement strand
AGTAGTTGGAAAAACTGGATCCCCAGGATCTTCTGGAGCCAATCCTACTGCAGGAATACCAGCTTCTGGAAAGTTAGATCAGTCTCCTCAGGCAGCTCCAGCAAAGAAAAAAACTACCTTTGCTAATGTCAAAGAGTCACCTTTTAAGTACCTGCCATTTTTAGTAGGGGGTCTAGTCTTAATTGGAATAGTCTGGTTTGTTATTAGTAAGTTTACTGGAAATAAATCGACACCAACTACAACCCCAAGTAATTCTGGGAGTGACCCTGCTGCAGCTAGAAAAACTGTGCCTTCAGAACAAACTACTGTAACTTATTGGGGTCTTTGGGAGCCTGATAATACGGTCAGATCTATTCTTGATGATTATGAAAAAGAGAATCCTGGAGTTAAGGTTGCTTATGTTAAGCAGTCACATAAGGATTATCGAGAAAGGCTGCAAACAGCAGTTGCTTCAGGCAATGGGCCTGATGTTTTTAGGTATCATGCAAGCTGGACTCAGATGCTATCTGAAGAACTAGCATCCATGCCTCAATCAGTCATGACTGCAGCTGAGTATCAAGAAACTTTTTATCCTGTGGCTGCAAAAATGTTGAATATTGATGGTCAAATAGTGGGAATTCCCTTAATGTATGATGGTCTGGCTCTTTATTACAACAAAGAGATGTTGGTTGCAGCAAATGCAGAACCACCTAAAACATGGGCAGAAGTAAAGACTTTGGCTAATAAGCTAACTGTAAGAGATGGAGATTCCATTAAAAGAGGTGGAATGGCGATTGGTAATGCCAGTAATGTCGAACACTTCTCAGATATCTTAGGTTTGCTGATGTTACAGAATGGGGCAGATCCTAAGGTACCTGACTCGAAGGCAGCTCAGGATGCGATGTCTTTTTACACTAACTTTGTGAAAGAAGATAATGTCTGGGACGATAAGCTCCCTAGCTCTACAGTTGCTTTTGCTAGAGGAGATGCAGCTATGATGATGGCTCCAAGCTGGAGAGCTCATGAAGTTCTAGCAACTAATCCTGATCTTGATTTTGGAATTGTTCCTGTCCCTCAACTTGGTGATGAAAAACTGGCATGGGCTACTTTTTGGGCTGAGGGTGTAAGTAGTAAATCAAAGAATAAAGATGTTGCTTGGGGATTATTAAAATATTTAAGCTCTAAATCATCTCAACTTAAACTCTATACTTCACAAAGTAAAGTCAGATCTTTTGGGGAGATTTTTTCCAGAGTAGACTTAGCAAATGATTTAGCTGAGACAGAGTTGGTAGCACCATATCTAGAAGATGCTCCTGAAGCTTCAGGATGGTACTTAAGTTCTTATACTCATGATAATGGAATTAATGATTTGTTAATTAAATACTATGAAGATGCAATTACGTCTGTTTTACAAGGGACATCTGTTGAGGATGCCCTAGAGACTGTTGTTCAAGGAACAAAACAAACTTTGCGCCAATACGGTGTAGAATAAATCCATGCTTATTTGTGATGAGGCGGTGACTCTTTTAACGTTGGCCTATGCTGATCAGTTTAATTTTCCTTTGAAGACAGAAGAAATTTCACAGAGGCTAATTAAAAGATCTCTTTCTAATAGAGAACTATCAAACAGCTTAACTAATTTAAAAAAGAAAAAAAATATTAAAAAAGATGGTGTTTTTTGGAAACTAAACCAAAGTGAAGTTGAATCTTCAGTCAGAAAAGAGAGGGAAGTCTTTTCTCAAAAAAAATGGTTAGAGATACCTTTGATTTTAAAAACAATCGGCTGGATCCCTTGGATAAGAGGTGTGGCTGTGACTGGCTCATTGGCGGTGAATAATGTCTTAGAAAAAAGCGATATAGACTTGATGATAATTGTTCAACCCAACCGACTTTGGATCTCTAGAATATTGGTATCTCTTTCTACTTTTTGGACTGGTAAAAGACGTACTTGGGATGGAAGTGAAGATAACAGTTGGTGTTTCAATCTTTGGTTAGATAAAAAGAACATGCAGCTACCTCATGATAAAAGGAACCTTTATTCTGCCTATGAAGTCTGTCAGTCAAAGTGGGTGTTAGACAGAGATAATATTGAAGAAAGATTTTTAGTTGAAAACTCTTGGGTTAATAAACTGCTGCCACAATATTTCTCTGATCTAGAGCAAAGTGTTTTTGTGTCTAATAAAAGAAAAACTGTCGTTTGGCTGCCAATAATTAGTTATTTAGGAAGAAGAATCTTAAATATATTAAATTTAATGGTTTTTGGGATTCAGTATTCATATATGTATTCACATAAGAGTAGAGAAAGGGTTGGGTTAGGCTTTGCTTATTTTCATCCTAGAAGTACTAAGTTTCAGATTTATCAGCGTTGGTATAATTCTCTCTACCGGCTATGGATAAAATAAAAGAAATTTCTCAACAGGCAAAGATAGATAAGAAAAAGTTAGTCTTAGTGACTGGGGTTTTTGATGTTTTACATCAAGAACATCTTAACTTTTTAGTTAAGGCTAAAGAGGAAGGAGATATCTTATTAGTAGGCATAGAGACAGACAAGAGAGTCAGTCAGATGAAGGGAAAGAACAGACCAGCTAATAATCAAAAAAATCGATTAGAGGCGTTGAAAAAACTAGAAGTGGTAGATCATGTTTTTATATTACCTGAGTCATTCTCCCAAAAAAAAGAACACCTTGCTCTACTTAAGTTGATTAAGCCAGATGTACTGGCGGTGTCTTCTCATTCGTCATTTTTGGAGCAAAAAAAAGAGTTGATGTCTGTGATTGGAGGACAGTTGAAGGTTGTCCATCAGTTTAATCCTGAATTTTCCACAACTAAGATTTTAGGACAACAACAAGCTATTAAGTGATAAGCTATAGAAAGTAATAAAAAGGAAAAATATGAAAAAACTCTTAATTATTTTGGTAGCTGGAACTATTTTCTCTGCTTGTACTCAGTCTCAAGCTCCTTCTGAGCAGTTTGATGGTCAAGTGCCAGCAGCAGATCAAAAACAAGGTGATACGAGTAAAACAGGTACTATTTCTCAGTCTGGAGCAGTCTTCTTTATCAATGTTGTGGGTCAAGAACCAGAGATTATTGAGAGTTATGCTGTTGAGTTAGCAGATTATGTGGGACAAACAGTAACTATCATTGGTCAGTATAGTGGTGACACTCTTTTTGTAGGCAGTGTGAAATAGATTGGATTTAATGGCTAAAGCAAAAACGGTTTTTAATTGTCAGAGTTGTGGAACAGTTCATCCAAAATGGCAGGGACAGTGTGCTGGTTGTAGTGAATGGAATACTTTAGTGGAGGAGGTGATTGAGTCTAATAAGAAAGGATTGTCAGCTGTTAAGACTCTTTCAGAGAAAGATGCTGAGGGCAAGATAGTTAAGTGGAGTCAGGTGAAGGCAAAGGACTCTTCTAAAAGAATATCTACTCAACTTGAAGAGTTTGACCGCGTGTTAGGTGGTGATGGTAACAAACAGGGAATAGTTCCTGGGGCGGTGATGTTATTGGGTGGTGAGCCAGGAATTGGCAAGAGTACTCTTTTAACTCAGGTAGTTTTAAACTTAGCTGCCAGTGACTTAGATAACCCAATTTATTATGTTTGTGGTGAGGAAAGTCCTCACCAAATTGATTTAAGGATCAAGCGAATTTTAGCTAAAGAACAAAAAAAGATTTCAAAAAAGAACCTAGAATTTATTACTACTATTGATGTAGATGAGTTAGCTGAAATCATAAAATTAAAGAAACCATCTTTAGTTGTGGTGGATAGTGTCCAAGCTATGACAACTAGTGAGTTAAGTGGAGCTCCAGGAAGTGTGGGACAAGTTAGAGAGTCAGCAGACAGGCTGGCTGATGTTGCTAAAAGATTTGGGATTCCGATGTTTCTAGTAGGACATGTGACCAAAGATGGAACGATTGCTGGGCCTAAAACTCTTGAACACATTGTGGATGCAGTTTTGGAGTTAAGTGGTGAAAGAACAGGGGAACTTAGACTATTGAGAACTCTAAAAAATCGTTTTGGAGCGACAGATGAAGTGGGAGTATTTAAGGTTGATGAGGTAGGTTTAGCCGAAGTTAATAATCCAAGTGAATTCTTTTTAGAGCATGCTAAAGTATCAGTCCCAGGGAGTGCTACGACTTGTGTCATGGAAGGAACTAGGCCTTTGTTGATTGAGGTTCAAGCATTGGTGGTAAAGTCACAACTGGCTATGCCTAGGCGAGTGGGGAGAGGGATAGATCTCTCTAGGATTCAAGTTTTAGCAGCAGTACTACAAAAGCACTGCAAGCAACCTTTGGGGAGCTACGATATTTTCTTGAGTGCTGCTGGTGGATACAAGGTTACTGAAACGGGGATTGATCTTGGGCTAGCTATGGCCTTGGTTAGTTCTTTGAAAAACAAACCACTTCCTCAAGACTCAGTCTTTATTGGTGAGGTAGGATTGCTTGGGGAAATTAGACCAGTTGGATATCTAGATAGGCGTATTAAGGAAGCTAAGAGACTTGGGTTTAAAAAGATCTACTCAAAAGAGACATGTGGGAGTGTGAAAGAGTTGTTATCAAAGCTTGGATTTAATTAATATCTTCAATATTCTCTATTCCAATACATTGGCCAATGATTCCTTGGACTAATTCTAAAGCCTCTTCTTCTGAAAGCTCTGTCTCAATCTCAATTGTAGTTATTGGTTGATCTACTAGAGTGCTCAAATCTCCTGATTCAGGATAGATACTAACAGACTCTACGCCATTTGTATTTTTTAATTGTTCTTCTACTCCAGCAAAAGAAAGGTCTTTATCCTTGTGTGTGACATCAAACCTGTAATTAGTGCCTTCTTTCATATTTTGGGAATTATATCACCAACTCAACTTCTCTTCTTCGCATAACGCTCACGACTGACTTTAATCACTTTATTCTTGTTTTTATTACTACTCTTAGCCAAGGCTAGAGTACGAGCTGGGAAGGGTTGAGACAAGATTCCATCAACAGTTATTTTATTAATAACCTGATGTCTACCCAGTGAAACTAGATCTTCATTAGAGAACCTATCTCCATACTCCTTCTCAAAAACAGCGGCATCATCAGCTCCCATAACAAAACTAACAATGTTTCCACAGTTACCAAAGATAGCCTTTTGTACTTCCTCTGGAATTTGAGCAATATATTGATTGGCTAAGGTTAGATCGAGCTTATATTTACGAGCTTCAGAAAGAATTTTTATAAAAGAGTCGGTGGCGAAGTTCTGGAACTCATCGACATATAGATAGAAATCACGACGTTCTTCTTCTGGGATATTAACTCTACCCATAGCAGCCAACTGAATCTTAGTGATCATCATTGCTCCCAAGAGAGTAGCGTTATCCTCACCCAGTTTTCCTTGAGAAACATTAACTAACAGAATCTTCCCTTGATCCATAATCTCCTCAATACTAAATGAGCTAGTTGGAGCATTGACGACATTACGAACTAGAGGAGAAGAAACAAATTGCCCGACCTTATTTAGTACAGAAGCAATTTGCTCACTGCGCTGTCGTTGTTGAAGCTTGTTGTACTCATCTTCCCAAAAACTTTTTAAGATAGGATCATCTAAATTCTCAATTACCTTCTCCCGATACTTGTCATTGGTCAAAAGCTTGAGAATATCTGACATCTTAGCTTGAGGAACTTTGAGTAGAGTCAGCAGAGTGTTTCTAAGAATGTATTCTAGCCTTGGACCCCAAGAATAGCTGTATAGTTTTTGGAAAACAGAGACAATTCCAGAAGCGATAAGCTCTCGATGTTCTACGTTTTCTCCTTCAAACAGGTTAATCTGAACTGTTTTCTCGCCATCTGCAGGGTTGAAGTAAACAACGTCATTGATTCTGTGAGAAGGAATATAATCCAGAAGTGTTTCTACCAGATCTCCATGAGGATCAATAACACACATTCCCTCGTTGCGTTTAAGATCATTAATAGCCATGTTAGCCAGAAGAGTAGACTTACCGGTTCCTGTTTTTCCGATCACATACATATGACGTCGGCGATCATTTCTCTTGATGCCGTAGACGTGGGTGGCATTTTTGTATTCAGTTCGGGCGAAAGGATTAATCTCATTTTTTAGTTCGGAGTCCATTTGGGTGGTTACAATCGGTAGGTTCTCTGGTGGTTCACCGAGTAAGTTTTTACCCCAAGCTACATTTTGAACACCCTTTAAACTCTCATTGGGAAAATGATAAAGAGTAGCTAGTTCTTCTAGTGAAAGATGTTGATGGGGAAGAAAGCTGAAATTTCTCTTTAGCATTGATTTTTTAAAGAGATCCTTTAGGAGATAGATCTTTCTTAAAACCAACTCATTCCCTTCACTCTGAGAGATGGCCCTCAAACTACTGGCAATTGTCTCAAGTAGGAGCAAGCTTCTTTGTTTTTCTGGAGTTTTAACCACAACTCTTATAGATGTCTTTAGACCTCTGGTACTGAGTTTTTTCTTAATCAATTCTTTTTGAGGATGAGAGCTAGCTTTATTGGCTAGGTCTGATAGCTCTTTAAGTTGAGAAGAGGAGCTCTCGATTTGAGAGAAGCCAGCTTTTTTCCAGCCATCACCATCATCGCCAACTACGAATTGGATGGCCATCTCCTCATTAAGTTGAGTCTTAGAAAGAGTAGATAACAGAGATGCTAGTGGATCAACATCAGCAAAGTCTTGATAGGTTTTAAGTGGTAAGTATTGTTGATTCTTAAGTTTTAGACTCCCCAAACTAAGATGTGAAGCTGGGGATTGAGCTGAATCTGCTGAAAATATGGATTCTAGTGGGTCTACCTCGAGTTCTGAGATCAATGCCTCAGGGTAACTAGCGTTAATTGCTCCTTTTAAGTATTCGCTAAAACGAAATGGAGTATAAATTTGAAAATAAACAGTCTGATCTTTAACAATTAACTCAAAACTGATGTGTTCATTCTTTCTTAACAATTTCCACCACCAAGCAGTTCTTAGCTTGGGGAAAGTAGAGAAGAGCTGAGCGGCTGCTTCTGCTGTTTGCTGATTGTCTTGACTGGTTCTGACTTCTAATAAAATATGCGGGGCCGGCATATTGCTATTATAGCGGGTTATTGGTTATTAGGAGGAGATGTAAATATTACCTCTAGGCGAATGTTTTACGAATAAAAACACCTGGTTTTATCCACAGTCTTTTCTCTGCTCATTTCTATGTTGATAACTGTGTTTATTTAGCCTGGTTTTTGTCTAAATATAACAATATCGGATAGTTATTGAAATAACTATAGGACTTGACAGTGGGGTGAAAATAGTTATACTTGAGATAGGTTTTTAAAATAAAAAAAAGCATTATTACCGCTGGGCAGAGCCACGAATAATAATGCTTTTTCTGTTAGAGCAGATAGTCAACAAAAAGACTATCTATAACTCGATGTTGAATACACTAACAGGTTTTAATAGCACTGTAAATCTCATCTTTATGTGATTTACTATAAATAAGTGAAACAAATGGCTGTTGGGTGGAGGTTCGGCTGTTGGGCAGGCTGCCGAGTCTCCACTCAGCGTCTATTTACTTGAGTAGGTAGATGTTTTTGCCTCGAGTAGCATTATCCCATAATATTGATTATTTAGATATATTCTGATATAATATCCTATCTTTTGATATGAGAATAAACCTTCCTATTTTTCCTATCTTTTTGAGG
>CAZHLX010000037.1:5704-7949 GCA_964533345.1 uncultured Pseudomonadales bacterium | reverse complement strand
AAGATATTGATATGAATGCGGTTAAGGCAAAAAAACAGACTAACTTTCGTTCTAACGCAGAAATTGCAGTGTCACTTGATACTCCGATGCAGTTGTCTTTAGAACAAGCTTTAGACTTTATTGAAGATGATGAGCTTTTAGAACTTACTCCTCAGAGTTTGAGGTTGAGAAAAAAGATTCTGAACAAAAAAGAGCGGGCGAAGAAAAATTCTTAATGAGTTTTTTTGTATTCGATAAATTTCAGTGTGATGTAGGTACTTCCAATTACAATTAATTTTTTAAACTCCCCTTCTGCCAGTGATGCATGGATTAAAATTAAAAATAATGTTGGGTATGCAGCGCGCTGAATTTTTACCCAGTTTCTTTTAAGAGTTTTGGTGGCCCAATTGTTTGAGGTTAAAGCCAGGATTACCATCCCCCACATAGCGATGATGCCCCAGATAGCAGGAGTGGAGAGGTTATCTAAACTATAATAATTATTTATATATAGACCTAGAACATGACCAATGACAACCCAAAAAGAGGCGATGCCTATCTCTCGGCGATAAGTCATGGCGAGTTTAAGTGCTTTCAGAGGAAATATAACTGAGGCTGGTTTAATAAATAAGTTGGCAGTGACTGCCAACATAGCAATGGTGCCAAGTTTTGAAAAGATATCTGGGTATTTGATTAGCAATGCTGCTGAGATCATGACGACCGGTGCAACATAGTAACTAAAAAATTGAGTGGTTTTTCTAAGTAAAGGAGAGTCTTTCATTAATCCATTATAGTTGAGGAGAAAAATATTTAGTACTTAAGAATAATACGTGTGACCCCAAGGCAAGTCAGTTTGAACCGCTTTTAGCTCATTTTGAGCAACTCCGCCAGATGTACGAGACATCTGAACAGGAGGAAAGAGATGTTTAGGACTTCTTTATTTGACGAGTCAACTTTCTACAAACAGTTTACCAAAGATTTACTTCGCGCGAAGCACGAAGTCGTGATTGAAAGTCCTTTTATCACTACTGAGCGGATGAATCAGTTGGTGCCAGTGTTTAACAAGTTAGTTAGGCGTGGAGTTAAGACTTATATCGTCACTAGAGACCCTAGAGAGCATCTGTCTCCCTACAAAGAACAATCTGAGTATGAGATACAGCATTTTGAACGGATTGGAGTTCAGGTGCTGATTTGTAGGGGCAATCATCATCGTAAGTTGGCAATAATTGATAAAAAGATGCTTTGGGAAGGCAGTCTTAATATACTTTCACAGAATAAAAGTCGTGAAATTATGCGTAGAATAGAAGGCGATGGACATGCTGAAAAGATGTTCAAATTCTTAAAACTTGAGAGGTTTATATAAATTTATGATAGACTACCGCTATCACTGAAAGAATATTATGAAAAAACAACCAACTGAAGCAGAAATTCAAAAAGTCATCAAAATGCTTGAGGAATCAGATCCTGAAAAAGCAACTCGTGAGAATGCGCTCAAAGCTATTGAGGGCATGAAAACAATGGCAGGGAAAGTTATTGATAAGATTGATGATGATATGAAGTCAGGAAAAATAGAAGTTTCTAATGATGGAAAAGTTACTCGAAACGACTAGTTAAAATGGTAAAACTTCAGAAGATTTAATTCCAAGTGCTTTAATTATTTTTTCTAGTGCCTCGTAAGAAGGATTTTCTCCCCCACGTTCAATACGAGCATAGTAGTTAACATGCATCTTTGCTTTGTCAGCAACTTGTTGCTGGGTAAGACCAAAGCTGTTACGAGCTATTTTGATGTTTTTACCAAACTGTTTTTGTGATCCCATATGTTTATTATACGCACTTTTATGACTTATTTTTTTAGAAGTTGTATTTCATCTCACGTTTTTTAAATGCTTCTTCTCCGCCCTCTAGCACCTCGCAAACATGTTGGCGAATACCTTTTCTAAATAATATGGCTTTTTCTTGGCTTTCTAATAATTCAAATGTATTTTCTAGAGACCCAGAAACGTATTCAAATTTATACTTTCTATTTTCCCTTCTATTTTCTTGACCGTCTTGATTTGCTACAACAACTTCTTCTGCGTCAGCTCCAACAGTTAAATTAGGATTGTGGGTGACAATAATAATTTGTCTTCGTTTCTTTTTCTTCTTTATGTATGAAACTAAATCATTGTAAACAGACCTATTATCCAAATCGTCCTCTGGTTGGTCAAGAAGTATTGGCCATTCCTCATCACTCAAGTCAATTAACAGTCGAAGCAAAACAAGACCTTTT
>CAZHLX010000037.1:2315-5694 GCA_964533345.1 uncultured Pseudomonadales bacterium | reverse complement strand
ATCATTCTTATACGAAATTTTGAAATCTAATTCAAAATAATCCTCTAATATTTTATTAATAGCATCTTTAGGTGACTTATTTTTAATGGGTTTGATTTTTTCATCGACAACAGCATTAAACATTTTAGTAATAATAGATATGTGATTAGTTGCATCATATTGGTATTCATATTCATCTTTCCAACCAACTCCGTCAATATTGCGCTTAATATCTATTTTATTTAAGCAATTACCCACCACCTCATCATCAAACCTATTCTCGTTGAACCCTACAGAAACATTTAGTGATATATCTTCAAAATTATTTTCATATTTTTTAAACTCATTTTTCATTTCAGCATAGACGCTATAAATATCTTCATATGTTTTGATTAAAAATTTCCTTGTCTTTTCATAGTTCAGTTTTTTAGAATCAAGAATTTTTCTTTCTATAGCATATTTGTTTAGTTTTTCCTGCTCTTCTTTAATCTCATCATTTTTCTTTTTAAGCTCATCTTGCAGCTTCACCTTTGCCATAAATGGTGATAAAGCCTCCTTTATTTTTTCTAGCTCTTTTTTATTCTCGTCATTTTTCTTAACAATAGAGTTAGTGATTTTATCGATTGATTGTAGGAGTGTTGTTTTTACTTTATTTAATTCTTTAAACTCATTTACAAACTCACCTTTTATGGACTCATCCCCGATATAGAGACTCTGCTCATTTGCTAACTCCTCCAGGCTTGATAGTTGTTGTGAGGCGTTTTGTTTAAATGTGAAAATGCTTTTTTTATCTTCAGATAATATTGAGATGTTTGTTGTAATCTTTTTTTCTTGGCTGAGGAGCTCTTCATAAGCTTTGAGTTCTTTTTTAGCAAGACCTGATTTATTCTTTATTTCATCAGCCTCTTTTTGCAATTGTGAGAGGTATTTTATGATGCCCTTTTCTTCCCCTAATTGTTTTATACCCTCTCCAATCTCTTTAATCTCTTGCTGAAGTAAGTACAAGCTAGTAACATTTGTAGGAATTAGTTTTCCATAACTTTTAATCTTAGTTAAACTATTATCATATTTTTCTTTGACGGTGTCGTCTTGTAGTAGTACATCCCTGACAAATTTATTTAGTGTTCCTCGACTTTTAACATTCTTTTCTGAAAGCTTATTTAAATAGTTTTGTGGGATGTATAATATTTTCCGCTTATCGTCATTGGTAGTATCTCCAGGTTTTTTCAAGAAAGTACTCTCACCATCTGACCACACCACTTCAAAATTAAAATTTGGGTCATCATCAAAATTATATTGTGTTGCGGTAGGATGATTATAAAACCTACTATCGACTTCCTGGTGGTCAATAGTCTTAGCCGTATAGTAAAGCAATAAAGATTTTCCTGTTGATTTACCACCTATAACTGCAGTTAGATTACTATTGATTTCTATTGCCTCTGAAGGAAAATTGTCTTGCCCCGTATTGTCTATGAATCTTACTTTATCAATAAGATAGTATGATTTTTTTGATTCAGGTTTTTCATAACCAAATGCAACCCTGTCTATTGGCTCGTAGGTAATTTGCTTAAACCCTTCAAATGTTGTATCAGCTTTAATCCAACTAAACCCATATCTAGTGAGAGCATTGCCCTCTTGGTTTTTTACAGAGAATTTCTTGCCCAATTTAGTCTGACAGTCTTTAAATGTGTGACAATCCGATGTAGAAATTACAGGTTTTGGTTTTGCTACAATTTCTTTATTTTCATATCTATTTTCGTCTAGATAATACTCTTTATTGCTTTCGTTTCCAAAAAACAGATCACAAAAATCATCAAAGATGTCTGATAGCTCCTTTTTTATATTGGCATTTGGGTTAGCACGATTACTGCCCATACCGCTTCCCAGACCTGCGATTAGATAGGGTTTCTCATTCCCAAATGAGTCAGCAAGAGCTTGCTCAAGCTTTTCTTTAGAGATGCTTACCCTGTCATAACCACCGCACATGGTGATATCTTCATCTGTACAGTAAGCCACAGATCCATTTGATTTCTTATTCTTTAGTGGAAGATGGGAAAGAAAGCTTTTTATCTTCTTAAGATCATATTTATTATCAAAAATTAAGTGGCATTGTAATTGCTCTGAATCACTGTTAACACTTATATCAAGCCTAAGTTCAATACAGGGAAAGAATGTTTTATTATCGAACTCCGCCATTCCTTCTATCTTCTTTAGAAAAGTCTCATATCCATTAACCGAAAAATAGTCTGTAATACCAAAAACATCTAAATCTGAATTTTGTAGAAATTCTAGGTATTTATTCCAAACATCAACTCCTTTTTTTGCTGAATACTGATCAGCATGTTTAGATTCTGGAACATGGATTTGAAGATCCCATTTTCTCCACTCAGAGCCCTTTTTAAATTTATTTTTTTTGTTTTTCATAGCTTTTGTGACCATTATTAATATAATATCACTAACCTAATAGTTAATCTTCTAAAAACACTCTCGGATTCACTGGTATTCCATACACTCTAGTTTCAAGGTGTAGATGTGGCCCGGTAGACCAACCAGTAGATCCCACCCTGCCAATCTCATCTCCAATTTTTACCTCTTGTCCTTCAAAGACATAGATTTTATCTAAGTGAGCATAGATTGATTTGATATTATCTCCATGATCAATGATGATGTGTTTGCCATATCCCCAAAATATTTCACCAGCATAGACTACCTCTCCCTGCATAAATGGAGTAATTGATGTACCCGGGTTGTTAGCAATATCAATACCTGTGTGGAAAACTTGATATCCACTGGATTGAGCAAATTCAAGAGTGATAGTGCCATGTACTGGCCAAGCAATGGTTGGATCAATTTCTTTCACTACCTCACCAGTGGCAGGATCTAGAATCTGGATATTTCTAGTTTCACTATCAACTCCCACCAAAGCATCGGAAACTACATTGATACCAGTGTGGGCTAGGATAAAGACAGCAATTACAGGCAGAGACAATATCACCAAAAATGAAAGCAGGACTAATTTCAATTCTTTCTTAAAAGACCACAGAGAAGCGACTGCGGTATATATGTTCATAAGCTATTGATAAATCTCTCTGGGATCAGTAGTTAGGAGTGGGTGTTCTTTCTCAGAAGCCACAACCTTTAAAGCTACATGATTTTGATCTGCAATGATTAGCCCCTCACCCTTGTCGCAGGTTAATAGGTAGCGTTGCTCATATTCACTCAGGTTAAATTCTATTGCCACCTTTTTAATAGTAGTGGTGTCTTGTCTCATAAGTACTCGTAGGGAAGATTGGGAAGCAATGGCTCGGCCATATTCTTGATTTAAGAAGTCATTGGCTTGCTGAGAAATCAAAGTAACTCCCAGGTAGTGCTTTCTGGCTCTTCTAACTAGTCCTGCCAG
>CAZHLX010000037.1:0-2305 GCA_964533345.1 uncultured Pseudomonadales bacterium | reverse complement strand
CCTCATCGATTACTAAAATTCGTTTTTGTGGGTCAGCCTTGACTTGTGAATGGACAAAATTAGCTGTGGCTAGAATCATAATTTGCCTCAGCGATTCATCTAGATCTTTAATATCAAACACCACTAAGCGGTTATCTAAATTCACGTTGGTTTGCCCGTCAAATACAGTTGAGAGTGAGCCAGTCACAAATTTCTCCAATCGATCACAAAGATCCTTTTGCTTCATTTTCTTGAGCGTTTTATAGAAGTCTTTGAGGAGTGGGAACTTTTGCTTTTCTGAAAACTTTTTCTTACGCATGGTTAGACCAATATTCTTGTAGGTAGTAATGAGTGCTTTGTCTACAACCGCTCTTTCTTCAGATGACAATGAACCAACCAGCAAAGAAATAATTTCAGTTAGATCTTGGATATGTTCCGCCAAGTTATTTTTACCGTTATATGATTTGAGTGAAAAATCAAAGGGGTTGATCTTTTCTTTTGAGGTAGCAGAGAGCTTGATATATGTGCCTTTAACTGATTTAGTCAGTTGCTTATACTCTCGCTCAGGGTCAATCACGATTACTCTGGTACCTTGCATGAGTTGTCTGAGAATCTCGACTTTAGCGGTATAACTCTTACCACTTCCAGATTGAGCAAAGATGATTGAGTTAGCATTATTGAGTGAAAACCTATCTACGATCACCAGTGAGTTATTAGATTTATTAATGCCATACAAAATCCCAGATTCCTGCACTAGCTCTGATGAAACAAAGGGAAATGTTAGGGCAGCCGATGAACTATCTAGGTTTCTATTTTGATTGAGTTGGTTTTCTCCTCGTGGCAGAGTAGTTTGTAAGCCCTCAAGTTGTCTGAAAGTAGCGGTTTTAATGTAAAACAATCTGGTAGACATAACAGTTTCCAGTACAGTGGTGATTTTGTTTAGATTGGCCAAAGTATCAGCAGTGATGGTCATGTAGATTGAGACTTGGAAGAGCTTTTCTTGTCCTCGTTGGATTTTGTCTTTAAGCTCAATGGCTGATTCCAAGGGGTCAGTGATCTCAGAGCCAATTACCTTACCTTGTTTTTGCATAGTGCGTTTAGTAGATTCAAGCTCAGTAATTTTTCTGTTTAGTTTTGGCAAAGCTAGCTGTGGGTTAATCTGCTCAATGTGGTGCGAAATATCAATGTTGTGGTTAAAGTTAATCAGCATATTAAGCCATCCAACCGAAGCCACATAAGGGTATCCAGAAATAAATAGAGTACGCACAAATTTATCTCCAATTTGTAAATATGTTGATTCTTCTACTAGCCCTGAATACGAAATTAAATCAATTTGATCTTGCTGACCAAAACTAAATTGAACTGCCTTTTTCTCCAGTAGTTTCTGAGCTTTCCTTTTCTTGATCCGCCTCATTCGCTTGGCGTGCTCTTTTTTAATGGCTTTAATTTTTTTCTTAAACATAGTTATTCCTTAAAAGTGCTTCGATGGTTTCGCCTTTTAGTTCCTGACTTTTAATTTGGGATGAGTTGTAGAAGCTATAAAATAAATCAAGTAACTCCAAGCTATCCAGCGATTTAGATTTAATGCCCAATTTATCCAAGCCTTTCATAATTAAATCTCGAGTGATGTGGAGCTGCTCTCTTACTAAGTCAAAATCTTTGCCTCTGCCTTCATGGTGATAAGGAACAATAATATAAAAGTGACGGGATAATATTTTGTTGCCAGATACTAGGTTTTTAATAAATTGGCAGTAGTTGGTAATCTGTTTTTTATAAACTTTTTCTTTTTCTTGATCTTTCGATCTCATCATCTGCTCTAGATACTGATCAATATCTACCTCCCGCACTCGCACTAAGATTTGCAAATCACAAGGCAGAGAGTTTAAAAAGTTTTGATAACTATCAATAATCACATCTTGCTCTTCTTCGCTTTTAAGCTCGAAGTTAATCGAGGAGGTTTTAATAGCCAAGCGATACTCGTTTTTTGGTAGGACTAAAATGCCATTTCTAACTTCTTTTATAGCAATTTGTTTTCTAGAGTTAGTCTTACTTTTTGATTTGTTCAAAAGCCACATTTAGTCCTCCTTTCTTACCAATTTTGTAACGAAAATCTACTTCTTGATTACCAACAATGTGCTCCAAACTAATTAAGTTTTTGACTGGAGCGATGTTGACGATCTTTTTAGCTCTAGTCTTTGATTTAGCAGAAACACTTTTCTTAGCTTGTGAATTTGTAAGTGTTGGGAAATCTAACGTCCTTAAAAATAGCTCGTTTTTGTTGTAAATATAGTACTTAGCTCGTAAGTTATAACGTAGAAGTATCTCT
>CAZHLX010000036.1:0-7995 GCA_964533345.1 uncultured Pseudomonadales bacterium | reverse complement strand
GATGGAGAACGAGTATCTTAGTCAGTTGCTAGATATTAATCCTGGTGAGAAGAAAGCGGAAGTTTGCCCTTTAAATGGTAAGTACTACACTAAGACTGAGCGTGAAGCTTGGGAAAAAAGACGCCCCTTAGCAGTGATGATTGAGAATCACCCTGAAGCTAGACCACAATCTGGACTTTCTGATGCTGATGTAGTTTACGAAGCAATCGCAGAAGGTGGAGTAACTAGATTTATGGGCATGTTTTACTGTGGAGTACAGCGTTTCGACACTACCCTAGCTCCAATTAGATCTGCAAGAACTTACTTTATAGATTGGGCTTCTGGTTATAATCAACCTCTTTATGTCCATGTTGGTGGAGCCAATCTTCCTGGCCCAGCAGATGCCTTAGGACAGCTTTCAGATTATGGCTGGGTGGGTGAGAATGACTTAAATCAGTTCTCAATTGGTTATCCTACTTTTGTGAGAGACTACAATCGTATTGAGGGCAAAGAGATTGCCACTGAGCACACCATGGTGACTAGTACTGAAGAGCTATGGGAAGTTGCTGAGGAAAGAGAATGGACTAATAAGTCTAGAGAGAGAAAGATTGGACGAAAAGTAGTTGGTGGCGAAGATTGGCAAGAAGATTTTGATCCTTGGGCTTTCCAAGACAGTCAACCAGAAGCGGGTGATGTTAGAGAGATCAGTCATGACTTTTGGAGTGGATATGGTGATTACTCACTTAAGTGGGAATATGACCTGGAAACCAACTCTTACAAACGCTATATGGGTGGCGAGAAACATCTTGATCTGAATAATGATGAGCAGGTTATGGCTAGCAATGTCATTGTAGTTTTAACTACAGAAAAGGGTCCAATCGATGAAAAGAAACATCTTCTTTATGGCACTACTGGTAGCGGAGATGCCTTGATTTTCAAGAATGGATCAGTTGAAGAAGTGACTTGGACTAAGAAAACTCGTACTGATGAGTTAGATTTTGTTGATAATAGGGGCAAACAAGTTCCTCTATCTCGTGGTTTAACTTGGATTTCTGTGGTCAGCAAGGATACAGAAGTTAACTATTAGTTTCGGCTTGCAACTAGCCATCAGCTCGCCTACAATTTGAGTACAGATTGTTTATATAAAACAGGTTAATTATGACTTCTTTACAAGATTTTATGATCTCCAGAGTTCGGGTGAAGATGATGGAGTTATTTTTCAATAACGCTGACGAAATGTACTATGTTCGTCAAATTACCCGTCAAATTAATGAAGAAATTAATGCTGTTCGTCGTGAACTAGATAAGATGCTTAGCTATGGTTTGCTTAGAAGTGAGCAAAGAGGGAATCGACTCTATTACTACCTCAATAAGAGATATCTTTATTTCCAAGAGATTCAGCAAATGGTGGTTAAAAGCACCGGACTGGGAAAGAAAATTAAGAAGCTGCGTCGTAAACTAGGCACCTTGGAGTTTGTGATGTTCTCTGGTCGTTTTGTGAAAGGTTTAGCCCCAAGACAGAACGAAGTTGATGTCTTAGTAATTGGAGAAGTAGTTTTACCAGAACTAGAGGCATTGATTAAACAAGAGGAGTCTAGGCTTGATCGAGAAATTAGAGTGGCTGTTTTTGAAAAGAAGGAGTTTGATTTTAGAAAGACTCGCCGTGACCCATTTATCATGGATGTGTTGTATGGTAGCCGAGTGATGGTAGTTGGTAGTGAAGAAGAGTTCGTAGATCGTCAGATCCCTGGTGTTTGATAGGTAAATATAGTTTATGCGTAATAAAACCCTACAAGTTTTTCTACTGATTACTTTATTGACTCTAACTAGTTTATACATTGCACTTCCAAAAAATTTTTCTTTAAACTTTGACATATTTGGAAAAAATATTTCCCAGGAAGTAAGTATCCCTCCTATAGATTTCACTATTTTTGGTAAAAGGATCCAAAAAGAGTTTGAGCTTAAGAAAGGCTTAGATATTCAAGGAGGAATGGAAGTTGTTCTTAAAGCTGAAATGGCTGATATTTCTGAAGAAGACCAAGAGACAGCTATTGAGAGTGCTAAAGAAGTTATTCTCAGGAGAGTTGATCTTTTTGGAATCAATGAACCTAGTGTGACTACAGCTAAGTCAGGGGATGAGTATCGATTGTTGGTTGCCCTTCCAGGAGTTAGTGATCCCAACCAAGCCTTGCAGTTAGTAGGAACTACTGCCCAACTAGATTTTAGACTGCAAAACCCCGATTTAGTTACTTCTGAAGCTACCTTGTCAGCAGTGGCATTTTTTAGTCAGTTTGAACAAACTGATTTAACAGGTAAGCAGCTTAAAAGAGCACTGGTTCAGTTTGATCCTCAAACTAATGAGCCTGTAATCGCTCTTGAGTTTGATGAAGAGGGCAGAGAGTTATTTGCTCAGATTACTCAAGAACATACTGGCGAAGTTCTAGCTATCTTTCTAGATAACTACCCATTAGCTATGCCTAGAATTAATGATCCAATTTTAGATGGCAGAGCAGTCATGAGTGGTGGATTTGATCTAGAAGGAGCAAAACAGACTGCAATTCAGCTTAATGCAGGAGCTTTACCAGTCCCGATTGAGATTATTGAACAACGACAGCTTGGGGCCTCTTTAGGACAAGAAGCGGTTGAAAAGAGTGTTAGAGCAGGAATGATCGGTATCCTGTTAGTGATGGCTTTTATGATTATGCTCTATGGCTGGAAAGGGCTTATTGCGGACTGGGCTTTGGTAATTTATGGAATTTTGACAATGGCTATTTATAAGGTGATGGGGGTGACATTAACATTACCAGGGATAGCTGGATTACTATTAAGTATTGGGATGGCAGTTGATGCTAACATTTTAATCTTTGAAAGAATGAAAGAAGAACTGAGATTGGGAAAGTCTTGGAAAAGATCAATGGAGTTAGGTTTTGGTAGAGCTTGGGATAGCATCAAAGATGCTAATATTGCTACGATTATGACTGCTCTGATTCTTATTAATCCGTTAGATTTTAGTTTTCTGAATACTAGTGGGATGGTCAGAGGTTTTGGAATAACTCTTTTGATTGGAGTTTTAACTGGCTTATTTACTGGGGTGGTGGTGACTAGAACTTTATTAAGGCTTTTCTTAAGAGATCCCAATCGGAAGTTATCAGGGAGGAGTGGCAAATGAATTTCATGAAGTGGCGTTGGTTGTACTTTGCAATTTCTTTGTTGGTTATTATTCCTGGAGTGGTTTCTTTATTTTTATTCGGTTTAAAACCAGCCATAGATTTTACTGGAGGCAGCTTGCTTGAAGTGGGCTTTGTGGAAATAAGTTCTAATCAGGAGTTAAGCTCAGAAAATATTAAGCAAAGCTTAGATGATATATATGAGATTAGTTCTATCCAACAATCTGGGGAAAATCAGATAGTCTTAAAAGGTAAAGAGATTAATAATGATTTAAAAAATGAGGTTTTGGGAATCTTAAGTGATAACTTTGGAGAAGTTGAAGAAAAAAGATTTGAAGCAGTTGGTCCTTCTTTGGGGAAAGAGTTACTGAGCAAAACTTTAATGGGAGTAATTATTGCTGCAGGATTGATCATGATTTATGTCTGGGCTCAGTTTAGTGAGTTGAAGTATGGAGTGAGTGCTATCTTAGCGATGTTTCATGATTCCTTGATTTTATTAGGAGTATTTAGTTTATTGGGTTACTTCTATGGGGTTGAAGTGGATGTGCTATTTGTTACTGCCTTATTAACCACACTCTCGTTTTCAGTCCATGACACAATTGTGGTTTATGATCGAATCCGAGAATTAAGAAATAAGCACTCTAAATATTCTCTAGTTAGTTTGGTTAATACAGCCGTGACTGAAACTCTTGCTAGATCAATTAATAACTCGGTGACGATTATTGTGATGCTATCTGCTTTAGCTCTATTGGGTGGAGAAACAATCCGCTGGTTTAGTGTAGCTCTTTTAATTGGAGCTATAACTGGGACTTACTCTTCAACTTTTACTGCAGCTCCATTGCTTTTGCTTTGGGAAGATATAAACACTTGGGCTAAGAATAAAAAAAGAAAGAGAAGATAATTATCTTTTTAGGCTTTTCTTTGCTAAATCAATCAATTTTTCTTTAGAGTTTAAATTGGGATCATCTAGTACCTGTTCTAGAAGTTTATTAAGCACTTCTCCAATCCAAGCTCCTGGTTTGAGTTTAAATGTATCCATGAGGTCATGACCGTTAATAGCTAGATCAGTGACCTCCATTGGTTGATTAAGTTGCTCAATCATTCGCTCTTTCATCTCTTCCAAGCGCCAACTAGTTTTTCTGGCTCCGCTTCCTAAGCGATCCGCTTCACGTAAATCTAGAATGTCATCTATATTCTCTAGACCGACTCTACGCATGAATCGACGGATCGAGGCATCATTATTTTGAGGTTGGTAATGGAACATGTGATATCTAACTAGAGTGAATAATCGACGACGTTGGTTTTTAGAGAGTTTTAATCTCTTAGCTATCTTATCAGCCATCCTCGAGCCAACTATTTCGTGATTGTAAAAGGTAATCTTATTGTTTCTAAGCTCAAATGTTTTAGGCTTGGCGATGTCATGGAGGAGAGTGGACAGTCTGACAATCGGATCGGGGCTTGGACACTCTTTAAGGGCATCTAAGCTATGAGTCCAAACATCTGTGGTGTGATGGCCACCTTGTTCTACACCTTTTGCTTCTAATATCTCTGGAAGAATAAATTCTAGTAGACCAGCTTCATCTAAGAGTAAGATTCCCTCAGCTGGATATTGGCTACTTAGGATTTTTAGGAACTCATCACTAATTCTTTCCCAGCTAATTTTAGTGATTAATTCAGCGTGAGTTATGATTGCTTCAAAAGTTTGGTCTTTGATCTGCATGTTTAGTTGAACTGCAAATCTGATTGCTCGCAACATTCTCAAGGCATCTTCTTTAAATCTTTCCGTTGGTTCATTGACAGTTCTGACTATGTGTTGATCTAGATCTTCTTTACCACCATAGGGGTCAATCAACTCGAACTCATCGTTTTCTAGATATCTTAGAGCTAAGGCATTAATAGTGAAGTCTCTTCTTTCCAAATCTTCTTCAATAGACTTCCCCCAGGTGAGTTTTTCAGGATCAGGGCGTCTAAAATCAGCATAAATTTCATCTGAACGATAGGTGGTAATCTCAAAATCAGGTAGGTAGTTAGTTTGTTTGGCTTCAATTTCCAGTTCCTCAGGAGTTCCTAGTGAAGCATGAAGTTTGGTGGCTGTTTGAAGGTCAATCACCCTGTTTTGGGGTGGTTTATGTGGTGGTGGAAGTATGAATTCATCTGGTGACAATCCCATCTGCTTGAGTAGTTCTTCGTGAGTTATAGCAACGGTCCCAAACTCATTCTCATAGTAGCTTTCAGGAAAGAGCTTCTGAATTTCTTCAGGCTTGGCGTTGGTAGTAAAATCATAGTCTTTGAGAATTTGATCTAGATTAAGATCTTGTTTTTGAGCAATTAATATATCTCTGACTGCACCACCCACTAAATATGCTTCAAATCCATTCTGCTGGAGAGTTTTGATGATATAGATAGCTTCTTTTCTAATTGCTAGTTTCATGATGCTGTTTTATAGTGATTTCTTCATTATACTTAAGATCAGATGCACTGGAATATTATTGACTCTACTATACCGCAATCTCCTCAGGAATTAAGGGAGATCTTGTTTAAAAATCTCAAGTTAGAGGATGAAAAAGAATTTTTTAATCCTAAAAAGCCAATCGATATCTCTTTAGATGAAGTAGAGCTCGACCAAATCCAGGTTAAGACTGCTGTTGAGAGAATTCTCCAGGCTAAAGATAATCAGGAAAAGATTATTGTCTTTGGTGACTATGATGCAGATGGAGTTTGCGCGAGCGGTATTCTTTGGCAGGCTCTCCATGATTTGGGTTGTCAGGCAATGCCTTTTATTCCTCACCGAGAGAAACATGGTTATGGTTTATCTGATAAGGCTTTAGATGAGATATTAGCTAAAAACAAACCAGATCTAATTATCACGGTCGATAATGGGATTGTGGCTCATGATCCAGCTAGAAGAGTTAAAGAGGCAGGAGTTGATCTAATTATCACTGATCATCATCAGCCGGAGGACGATCTTCCTCCAGCAGTGGCAGTAGTTCTCTCCACTAAGTTATGTGGGGCAACTGTGCGTTGGATTTTAGCTAGGGAACTATTAACTGCAGCTGGAAAAAAATTTGATGAGAGTTGGCAGTTAGACCTAGCAGCAATTGCGACAATTGCAGATCAAGTTCCACTTCGAGGTGCTAATCGCAGTTTTGCTAAGTTTGGATTGGAGGCACTCAGGAAGACTAATAGGCCTGGTTTGAAAGCCTTGTTTTCACAAGCTAAGTTAGATCAAACTACATTTACTTCTCAATCGATTGGTTTTGGAATTGCACCCAGAATTAATGCAATGGGAAGGCTAGATCATAGCTTAGATGCACTAAGGTTATTGCTGACTAAAAATCAATCTAAGGCAACCCAGTTAGCTAAGATCTTAAGTGAAACTAACACTCAGCGGCAAGAGATGACCTATGAGATGTATGGTCATGCGCTTTCGCAAGCTGAGAATTTTAAAGAAGAGCATCTAATTATTGTTCATTCTAATGAGTATCATGAAGGGGTAGTGGGTTTGATTGCTGGTCGTTTGATGGAGCAGTTCTACAAGCCTACCATTGCAATTAGTGTTGGTGATGGGATTGCTAAGGCTTCAGCTAGAAGTGTACCTGGGGTTAATATTGTGGAGTTGATTAGGGAGGTTAGAGATGATCTTTTGGAAGTTGGTGGTCATCCGATGGCTGCTGGTTTTGGATTAAAAGAAGAGAAGCTGGATAAAGTTATCGCTAGATTGCAGAAGTTGGCTAAGGAAAAGATTACTAAGGATCTTTTGAAGCCGGGGATAGATGTTTCAATGATTTTGCCTTTTTCATTAGTTAATGAAAAAACTGTTAAGGCTATTCAGGATTTTGCTCCTTTTGGGCAGGGTAACAGAGAGCCTCTTTTAGGTTTAAAAGATGTTGAAGTTTTAAAGGTTTTTACTATGGGTGCTGATAATCAGCATCTTAAAATAGTTGGTAAAGGGAAAGATGGAGTGACTCCAATTAACTTTATTTTTTGGCGAAAAGGAAACTTGGCTGAAGACATTGATCCTGGAGATAAGATTGATGTAGCAGGGGTTTTAGAGATAAATGAATGGAAGAATAGAAAAAATATTCAAATGAGGCTGAAAGATATTAAAATTAATCCTTGACGAAATATTTGGATTCGTTAAAATATTAAAATTATTATGAGTACTAGTTTACGTACCCACCGCAAGCTTTTTTTTAACCTTATTTGGAAGAAGGTATAGCGGGGCGTATTAAACAGTATTTAATAATAAAAAGTTTTTAAGCCCCGCACAGAAGCGGGGTTTTTTAGTTTTTACAAACAAGGCGTTTGCAAAAAAGCTAAAATCATAAACTTTAACTGCACATTAACAGCTTGACTAACCATATTTAATTTATATTTCTGGGTGGTCGTGAGGAGATGGACTATAGCACGTCTCCTCCATACCACTCAGAACTGAGTGTGTTTGTTTTATTCACCCTAATCAAGGAGAAAGAAGGAATGAAAAAGAAAGTTGCTGTAGTTGGTGGTGTCGTATTGGCTATCTGGGGAATCATTGGTTTTGGGGCATCTGCTCCTCCTAAGACGACTCACTATTACTGCATTAACAAGGATGATGGAGAGACACATGTTCTCGTCCAAAACGATGGTGAAGAATGCTCTCTGTGTAAAAGCAGAAAAGGAGATCACTAAAATTAAAATTCAATTAAGAAATATGGTTGGTAGGCGAGAGTTATTACTCGCCTGCTAATCCCTTTGGGGTTAATTAGTTTTAACTCTAGAGGCATGCAGGCGAGTAGTTGCAGTTTAAACTGATGATGATAATTTTCTCCTTTTGCACCACAGTTCTTAGTTAGCAACGATGCTTCTGGGT
>CAZHLX010000035.1:0-8084 GCA_964533345.1 uncultured Pseudomonadales bacterium | reverse complement strand
GGGCTTTAGTCTTGTTCGGTTTAACTCTTTCCAGAGCTGATCGGTATTATAAATTTCCCCATTGTAGATTAATAGGTATCTATCTTCATAAGAAAATGGGTATAAATCTTTACTTAAATCTTGGATGGCTAACCTGGTCATTCCAAGTTTTACATCTAAAGAAGGAGTAGAGTGTGAAAAAGTTTCATCAGGGCCACGATGAGATAATTCCTTCAAACTATTGCTGATGTTTTTTTGGGTAAATTGGGGTCCAATTGAGCCAACAATGCCACACATAGTGGTTAAGTATACACAATTTATTTTGTTTTGGTTAGTCGTCTGCTGGGAAGAAACTCTTTCATTACCAGAAAAATAAATCTTATATTCTGAACTGTATATCTTTTCCAAAGTCTCTGAGGTTCTTGAAGTAGTCTAAAAAACCATTCTAAACCAAGTGATTGCATCCAGTGTGGGGCTTGTCTTACTTGATTGGTGATAAAGTCAAAAGCGGCTCCAACCCCAATCAAGATCGAGTTGTCTATTGTCTTTATATTTTCAATCATCCATTCTTCTTGAATAGGACAACCTAAGCCCACAAAAACAATTTTTGCTTTAGTTTTATTTATCTGTTTTATAACTTCATGATTTACTTTTTTGGGTAAAGGTCGAGTTGGAGTATCAATATTCCCTACAATCTTTAACTGAGGAAATTTTTTAATTAGTTTTTTTTTCAATTGTGCTGATTGTCCTTTTCTTCCTCCTAATAAAAATATGGAGTAATTATTTTCAGCAGCCATTTCACAAGCTTTGATCATCAGACTGGGGCCGTAAACACGTTGAGTCTGTTTTTTTCCAGCAAATTTAGACAACCATACAAGTGGCATTCCATCAGGGGTAGTGAGGAGTGATTTGTTGACTCCAGATAAGATATGTGGCTTATCTTGACACTCCATTATCAAATGGACTGCGCTGACGCAGATATATCCTTTTTTCTTCTTTGCAATTGAATCTTTAATAACTAGAAGGGCAGATGGATAATCCAGAGAATCAATTTTTACCCCTAGAATTTGAGTTTGCTCTATTTTTTTCATAATCAATAATTTCATTAATGATCGTATCAAGATCTTTAGATATCTTCCATTCTGGATAGTATTTTTTGAACTTTGTTAGGTCAGAGATATAGCAGATGTGATCACCTTTTCTAGCCTGAGTTCTGTAGGAGATTTTGGGTTTAATTTCTAGTTTCTGACTAATGATTTCTATGAGTTCATTAATTGAAGCATTATTTTTGGGTCCTCCTCCCAAATTGAATACTTCCCCCTTGTTTGGATTTTTAATTATCTCATTGATAGCAGTTGCTACATCTGAAGCATGAATTTGGTCTCTAACTTGTTTCCCTTTATAGCCAATGACTTCATAGGTATTGTCATGTACTAATGACTTTATTAAAAAGGATAAGAATCCATGAAGCTTGACTCCAGCATGATTAGAGCCAGTCACACAACCTAACCTCAGGCAGGTAGTTTTTAAACCAAAATATTTGCCATATTCCTGCACATAAATATCAGCTGCTGCCTTACTAGCTCCCATTAGGGAGTGAGTATTCTGATCAATCGAACACTCTTCATTGATGCCAATTATTTTTTTGTTTTTATAAGTGTATCTCGTCTTAGTCTCTCTTAGTGGAATTTTATTTGGTAAGTCACCATAAACCTTATTAGTGCTGGTAAAGACAAATGTGGTTTCAGGTGAGTTCTTTCTGATTGCTTCTAGGAGGTATAGAGTTCCAACTGTGTTAATCTCAAAATCTTCTAGGGGAATATCTTTGGCCTTGTCGTGACTAGGTTGTCCGGCACAATGAACAACAGCCTGTGGTTTATATTTCTTAATTACTTCATTAATTCTTTGTTGATTCCTAATATCAGCTTTGATGTGAATATAGAGTGGATTTTTACTAAGTATTTTTTTTTGAGGAGATGTGGTTCCGTTTTTACCAAAGAACTTCTGCCGCATATTATTGTCTAGACCAATTACCTTAAAGCCTTTATTAAGATAATAATTTGCAACACTAGAACCGATTAATCCAGAGGAACCAGTAACTAAAACAGTCATAGTATCTTATTCTAACTCAGATATTTACTAACCACAGAGCTAATTTTTTTATCGAATTTTTTGGAGTCATATTTCTTAGCCAACTGATGACACTTATTAGAATCAAATTTCATTTGCTCGAACTTTTGAATTGTTTTTATCAGGCTTAAGACTGAGTGTTTTTCAAAAAAAAGACCGTTCTTCCCAGGGATGATTGTCTCTTCAACTCCTCCTGATCTGTAGGCAATAACTGGAGTGCCCTGAGCCATAGCTTCTATTGGCGCTATTCCAAAATCTTCTTCTATGGAGCAGTTAATCATGGCTTTTGCTTTTTTGAGGATGATGTTTTTTTTGTTTTTCAGTGACAAAATCTACAAACTCAATTGATTGCCCTGCTATCCCTTTTAAATACTGTTTTTCTTTACCAGTTCCAATGACAATTAACTTTTTATTTAATTTATTGAAAGCTTTGACGGCTAGCTCTGCACCTTTTTGTTTGACCAATCTTCCTAAAAAGACATAGTATTCTTCTGAGATATGATCAATTCTTTTGGGAACGTTTATCGGGGGATAAATGACAATGCTATCTCGTTTATAAATCTTTTTAATTCTTTTTTTCACATTAATTGAGTTAGCAATTAAAAGATCTGGTTTTTGGGCATCAATGATATCTCTTTTTTTAAAGAATGAAAGGATTGGCTTAATAATTGGAAAAATCATTTTATGATGAATCCATTTGTTTTCATTACTTATTCCATGGAGATAGCGAGGTGGAGTATGGATATAAGAAATATGTTTAGTGTCAGCTGTAGTATTAATTGATTTTGCCGAAAAAGAATGAGATGAGGAGATAACTAAGTCATATCTATCAAGATTCAGTGTCTTCCAATAGACATATATAAGTGGTTTCAAGAGACTGCTATACAGATGGTTGCAGGGTAGGTAATTAAGTAGTGAGGTATGAACTTTGCCTTTTGTTTTTTGAGAAATATTTTTTTTAAATTCAGATCTAATTAATGGGATGTAGATATCAGCAGTAGGATTTAACTCAATCAAAGAATATAGAACTTTTTCTGCTCCTCCTTGGTGAAGATAAGTATCGTGAGTGATTGCTAGTTTCATAATACAAGCACGGTAATGCTATCATAGTTTTATGCCTGATAATATCAATAAATATCTATTCCCATTAGGCTTTGTATTGATTTTAATTCTTGGAGAAACTCATATAAATTACTTTTTATTAGTGTTAGTTTCTTTATTCGGTTTATTTTTTAGAAAGAATTTAGATTTAAAAAAAGTAAAAAATTATTGGCCAATCTTAATTCTTTGGATAGTGTTTTTTGTTGGATTAATCTTAAGTTCTTTGTTTACAACTCACATCCCGCTAACACTATTTACAGCTTCTAAGTATGTGGTGGGATTTATTGTTTTTTGGTTATTATTATTGGTGAAGAAAGATGTTTTTTCAGTAGATTTCTTTTTGTTGAGTTTGGTTTTAACAAACCTAACCTTGATAGCTATCAGCTTAATGTTCTACTTCCAACCTAGCCTGGGGATTCTATTACCTACAATGAATATTGTTTATGCCTCTCATGGTCACAGCCATCTATCAGGGGTATTGTTGTTATCTATCCCAATCAGTTGGTGGTGGGCGATAACCTCAAAAGGTTATCAAAAAATAAATTGGAACTATATTGTTCCGTTGTTAATGTCGCTGATCTTGATTGTTAGTTTTGGAAGAGTGGCAATTCTAGTTGGCTTTATTCAATTCTTGATAATTTGGTTTTTAGTTAAAAAGTCTGCCCCTAGATCATTTTCTTTAATAGCTAAAATGGTTTCTATAGTATTTATGATTTCAATAGTTTTCTTCACATTCTTAAGTTTAGATAACTCTTTTTGTCCGATTCAAAAATTTGAGAGACAGCTATGTAAGAAGATTAGCACTGAGCTTAGGCCAATGTATTGGGAAAGAGCATGGCAAGTTTTTGCGGATAACCCTTTGTTTGGATCCGGCCCGGGTACTTATGGAATAAATTCTAAAAAATATCAATTAGATTTTTTTAATTCTTCTAAATATGCTCATAACGAAGTTTTGCAGTCTTTGGCTGAAATGGGGGTTCTGGGGGGAGGTACATTTATCATTTTAATGATTGGTTTGTTGATTTCATCATTTAAATCAACGTCTTTTACTAAAAAGAAAAGTTGGCGAGAATTTGTCTTTTTAGGCGTAGCAGCAATTTATGCTGATATACTTTTTGATTTTAATTGGAATTTTATCGGAATCTTTATTCTAACTTTGTCTTTATTAGCTATCTTAATTAGAGATCAAAGATTTAATTTAAAACCAGTCCCTAGTTGGGCTCATAGGCTCTTTATTTGGATTTATATCCTATCTTGTACATCTACTATTATTTTAGGCGGAATTTATTTAACCACCGAGTATTTCATTAGAACTGATGATTCTGCCAAGGCTTTTAAATTTTTCCCTTATTTTCATTGGCACTGGAGAATCTATGAAAAAGATATTTCTAGTTTCTCGATAGAAGATAAAAGCCATTTTTTTGAGATATATAAGCATGATTATCATGTCTATCAATCAGCTCTCTCTAACATTGAAAGTAATGAGTCAGAAGAGTCTCAGCAACTAAAAGAACAGCTCTTTGAGTCATTCCCTTTAAGTGCATCTAAGAAAGACTTAGTTAGTTATTATGTAGATAAAAAAGAATGGGATTCAGTAGAGATGTGGATCAACAGTGTTTTTCAATTATGGAAAAAGATTGATTACCCAGAAGATAGTGGGATTTCTTACTCTCAGAGGATTGAGTTATCTGAGCAGATGTTGTTTTTAGCTGATCACTTATATAAGCAAGGTGAGTATGATAAAGCCGGCAGATATTACCTCCAGTCAAGATGGACTAACGGTCTTATTTTAGGAAAACATAAGCCAGTCTTTATTGATCATGTTGAGGATGAAAATGCCCAACAACAGATAGCGTTCTTTCGTCATATAGGTCAAATAAAAGATGGCAATCATTTAGGTCAATACTTGGCAAATTATGTGGACACTTATCTTGGATTAGCCACAACTATGATAGAAGATGGGTCTGTCAATGATATTGAGGTTATCTCAGAGGAGATTATGGCTCTGCAACCATGGAGGGTTAGTTTTATTTGGAACGAGATAGCGGTCCCTTTAATTAAGCCTAATGAATCACTCTCATCTTATGATGATGCAGTTCTTAAAGAAAAAGCTTTTTTGATCTGGAAGTTATTAAAAGATGAACCTAGTTTTTACCAACCTTTTCAAGTAGATCTGATGGAGTCATTAGCTAAGAATGGCAGTTTCCTCGCAGCTAAAGAGATAGCTGAGTCAATTTTTAGCTGGGATGAAGAAACTGTTTTTGAAAAACAAAGATTCACTGAAGAACTGCAACTTCAGGCAGATAAGTTGGCAAAGAATAAAGATTATTCTTCAGCCATGGATGCTTTAGATCTTATGAAGATAATTAACCCAGATAGCTATTGGACAAAGGTACAACCAGCCAACTTAGCTATTCTTAAAGAAGATTATGAATTGGCTAAGGATTTTTATCAGGACTGTAATAAAAACACTAGTTATGTTCATGATGATTGTATGGGTGGTCTCCAGCTTTTAGAAAAAGGTATGCCTAATAATAATCGTTACTGGGAAGTTTCACAGATAATCCGTGGGGAAGCAGTTTGGCAAGATTTTGTTAATTGAGAATAAAAACTATCTATTCTTTAAAATTCCTTTTAGGGTTTTAAAGATAATTGTTAGTTCATACTTCAATCCGCCTTGAGATAAAGTTTCTTTTTCTAGCTTTTGCCATCTTTTTAGAGTGAGTTTGTTCTCAAATAATGCGCTCCAACTTGAAAAAACACCAGGTTTAACTAGGTATCTAAAGTCCCATCCTTTACTTAGTTTCAATGATTCATTAGTTGGAAGAGGTCTGGGGCCAATTAAGCTCATTTCTCCCTTAAGAACATTTATCAACTGTGGAAGCTCATCTAACCCTGTTTTTGATAAAAATCTCCCTGCACCGACAAATCGAGGATCATTCCAGTTTTTGTACATTGGCTCTGGAGCATGATTTTGTTTTCGATAACGCCATTGGTTTTTTTCTGCTCCAACATACATGACTCTGAATTTATAAATAGTAAATTCTTTTTTATTTTTACCAGTTCTTTTTTGTTGATAAATAATGGGCATACCAGCTGTAATAAAGACAACCAGACCTATTAGAACTAGTAATGGAGAAGTTACTACTAATATAAATAGAGAAACTAGAACATCAAACAATCTTTTTTCTAATGATTGATAATAAGGGTGAATCTCCATATGAGGAGCCTATTATACAGCTATATCTTCTTCGAGGTTACTTGCAATCCACCAGCTCCAAACTCCAGCTAAGATGAAGAATAATCCGCCCATAATTAGGGCGTAAGTGGTGCCTACAGATCCAGAAACGGGGATAGCACTTTCTGTTGAAGCAGAAGGAGTTGCTTCAGCTGATGGAGTTGCTTCTGCTGATTCTGTAGCCTCTCCAGAGTCGGAGGCTTCAATAGGATAAGGGTTTTCTGAGCTATATGGGTATTCCTGGTCTTCTTCTTCCTCCTCACCAGTATCTGCTTGTGCTAGTTGTTGGGTAGCTGACTCAGCCACATAAAAGGTTTCTGTTCTAGTGACTGTCTCACCAGTAATTGGGTCTTCATAGCTATAAGTAACAGTATGTTCTCCAGGTTCTAGCTCTTCAGAAAGTTGAGAAATATCTAGTTCAAAGTTACCGTCATTATCAGCCACGATGTACTGATCAATTTGAGTATCGGAGTGTACTTGGATACTAATAGTGGCATTTGGGGCAGCCTTACCCACAATTTTAGGTTGAGTCGTATTTACAGTTGGAGCAGCTGCTCCAGAGGCTTCTTCAATAGATTCTAAGTCAATTACTTCAACGGTTGCGGCACTAGCTGAACTGGTTTGTGTGTTATCTAGTGAAGCACTGTCTGTTGATTCATCAATGGGACTTGCGTCTAATAAACTATCTAAGCCTCCGCCTGTTGTTTCAGGTGGTCCAATTAAATCTGGACTACCACTAGCATCAGTTCCATCGGGTGGACCGATATAAGCTGGGCTATCATCCACTGTTTCAGGAGGTTCGACTAAGTCTGGCAGCGCTCCTTGAGCGACTTCTTCACCAGCTTGAGCTGTTTCTCCAACCAAGTTTTGAGATTGACCCAAAGTGATACTACTAACTGGTTGTGCATCTACAACCTTGGTAGTTATCTGAGAAGTTAGCGAAGAACTGGTTCCTTGGATAAATAAAGTTAAAACATTTTCATCAGTAATTTGAGCATAGGTAGAGCCATCTGATTTTCTGGCGTTTGAAAGTGGAATTGCCCAGCTGCCAGAGCTTTTTACTAAAGATGACATCTCACCGACTCCCTCAGCTTTAACATAAACAACTGCTCCATCAGCAGGACTCCCACTGGGGGAGATAACACTTCCATAAACAGTTTTAGCAGCTGAAGGCACCCCTGATCTTTGAGCCGTCTTGATAGTGAATGGTTGGCCATTATTATCAAAACCACCAGAGCCTGTTCCTAGGGTGTAGTAGTAAGTTGTATTAGGTTCTAAGCCTCTAGTCGTGATGTGGTGAATATTATGCTTTGTAATAGTTCCAGAAAGTTGATCGCGATCATCGCTAGCTTGAGAGTTAGTTTTCTTAGGGTCAGTTCCATACTTAATATGAGCAGTAGTTGCTTCATCGGTTAAGAATGAAACTGTGAATCCAGAATCTGTTAAGTTTGTAACGCGAATCTTTTTAGGTGTAGTCTGTGGGGTTGCACGAGGGGCAAAAACACCTGTCCCTTGGCTGAAAAGCAAAGTTCCAGCCACTAAAGCCACAATCAAAAAACCAAGCCCAACCAATGTGGGGATTCTTTTCTGGAAAAATGATTTTTTCTTATTTATTGACTTAGACATAAAAACAAAC
>CAZHLX010000034.1:0-8216 GCA_964533345.1 uncultured Pseudomonadales bacterium | reverse complement strand
AAAATATAATAAATTAAAAAAATTTGTTGAGTTTTTTCTAATTGTTCCTTTGTGGGTGGCTCAACACCCTCCAATTTATAAGGGATACCTAATTCTTTATATTTATAGACTCCAAGTGTGTGATAGGGCAAGATCTCAACTCGTTCAATAGATTTATAATCTTTGAAATGACTAGCCCATTGATGTAAGTGCTCTTCTTGATCAGTCAATCCTGGGACTAATACATAGCGAAGCCACATTGGTTTGCCAGTTTCTTCTCTGTAAGCAGCATTTTGGAGTGTGTTTTTATTACTGTGACCAGTAATTTCTTGGTGAACTTTTTCATCAATGTGTTTGACATCAAGAATGACTAGATCAGTTTGGTCATATAGTTCTTTAACTTCGTCATTAACGATAGCTCCGCATGTATCAAGAGCAATGTGGAATTTTGCGTTTTTGACTTGTTTAAATAACTCGATCAGCTCTTTGGCTTGAATAGTAGGTTCACCCCCAGAGACAGTAAGTCCACCCTTCTTTCCAAAATAGGAACGTTGCTTTTCTAATTTTTCTAGAATTTCTTCATTAGAAATTTCTTTAGCATGAGGACTTTTAAGAGCCTGTGAATCTGGGTTATGACAATAGCTACAGCGCATTAAGCAGCCCTGGAGAAAGACTACCAGTCTAATACCTGGTCCCTCATGGGTGCCAAAGGTTTCTATTGAATGAACTGACAGCATGAGTATATTCTACATCTGCTCGTGGAAAGTGCGAGCAAGCACTTCACGCTGTTGGTCTTTGCTAAGCTTGATAAAGTTGACGGCATAACCTGAGACTCTAATGGTTAGCTGAGGATGATCTTCAGGATGTTCCATTGCATCAAGTAAAGTATCACGATTAAGGACATTCACATTCAGGTGGTGAGCGTCTTTACCAAAATATCCATCCAACATTCCACTTAAGTTACTAATTTGTTCTTCTTTATCACTCCCAAGTGATTTAGGAACGATAGAAAAAGTGTTTGAAACACCATCCCTAGCATCTTTGTAATCAATCTTAGATACAGAGTTTAGAGAAGCGATTGCTCCAGAGTGATCACGTCCGTGCATAGGATTTGCTCCAGGAGCAAAAGGCTCGCCTTTCTTACGTCCATCTGGAGTAGCTCCAGTCTTTTTACCATACACCACGTTTGAGGTAATAGTTAAGATAGACAGAGTAGGAGTTGCATCACGATAGATATGATGTTTGCCTAGCTCTGAGTTAAAGTCTTTGACTAGGTCATGAGCAATACCATCAACCTGATCATCATCATTGCCAAAAGTAGGATACTCACCTTCAACTTTAAAATCAGTAGTCAAACCATCTTCGTTACGAACAGGAGTAACTTTGGCATGTTTAATAGCTGATAAAGAATCAGCCACTACACTTAGGCCAGCCATTCCAAAGGCCATATTACGTTTAGTATCACTATCCATGAAGGCCATCTGAGCACGTTCGTAATAATACTTGTCATGCATGTAATGAATCACGTTCATGATATTGGCATAGTTTTCTGCGATGAACTTCATGGCCTTGTCAAAACGACTCTTAACTTCTTCATAATTCAGTTCGCCTTCTGGGAGAGGTTTAATTCCAGGTACCACTTCTATTCCAGTTAACTCGTCTTTACCTTCATTGAGAGCTAAGAGTAAAGTTTTACCCATGTTACAGCGTGCCCCAAAGAACTGCATCTCTTTACCGGTCTCCATCATGGAAACACAGCAAGCAATACAGTAATCATCACAATCACCAGTTTCACCCATCAATCGATCATTCTCATATTGAAGAGATGAAGTATCAATTGAAACTTGGCTGGCAAATGATTTAAAACCTTCAGGAAGTTTATCAGACCATAGGATAGTTAAGTTTGGTTCTGGAGCTGGTCCTAAGTTATATAGAGTTTGTAAAAATCTAAAGCTAGTTTTGGTGATTTTATGTTTACCATCACGCCATAGTCCCCCAATTACTTCAGTCACCCAGGTAGGATCACCGGCAAAGAGCTGGTTATATGCGTCCATTCTAAGATGACGAACAATACGTAGTTTCATCACAAAGTGATCAACCATTTCTTGGGCTTCAGCTTCGGTGATAATTCCAGCTTGAAGGTCACGCTCAATGTAAACATCAAAGAAATTACTCACATTTCCCAAACTCATGGCGGCGCCGTCTTGTTCTTTAACAGCAGCTAGATAAGCTAAGTAGGTCCATTGAATAGCTTCTTTAGCATTGGTAGCTGGGTTAGAAACATCAAATCCATAGCTCTCAGCCATTTCTTTGATCATTCCTAGGGCTTTAATTTGTTCACTGATCTCTTCTCGAAGACGAATTAATTCATCGGTCATAGTTCCGTTGAATTTAGATAAATCTTCTTTTTTAGCTTCAATTAATTTGTCTGCTCCATAAAGAGCTAAGCGACGATAGTCTCCAATGATACGACCGCGAGCATAATTATCTGGTAAACCAGTTATCAGACCGGTTTTGCGGAGACGACGCATTTGAGCAGTGTAAGCATCAAAAACCCCATCGTTGTGAGTCTTACGATACTTGCTACAGATCTCTTCAACTTCTTTATCTAACTTGTAATCATTTTCTTCACAAGCAGATTTAACAACTCTCCAGCCTCCAAAAGGCTTGATAGCTCTTTTAAGTGGTTGGTCTGTTTGTAGTCCTACAATAGTCTCTAATTCTTTTTCAATGTAACCTGGTCTGTGGCTGGTAACTGTTGAGATAGTTTTGGTATCAATGTCTAAAACTCCACCGGCTTTAACTTCTTTTTTAAGCAAATCTTTCATCTTGTCCCAAAGCTTGATGGTTTTTGGAGTTGGTTCTTCTAGAAATGAGTTGTCGCCATCGTATTGAGTAATGTTGGTATAAATAAAATCACGAACGCTGATTTCATTTTGCCAAAGATTTTCTTTAAAATCTGGAGTTTGAGACATTTATTGTCTTTCTAATTGTTAAACAATTTATATTTTTTTGTACCTAGAAAAGGATATTTTATCGAAAAATATCATGATTGTAAAAGGATGTTCTGGGGGTAATTACTTACTTAAAACTTGGTAGATCTTATTTTTTAGTTTTTCAGTGATTTTCATCATTACTAATCCTTGGTTGGGTTGACCATAATAAATCGTGCTGTCCAGAGGTAGGAGTAAGGCTAGAGCGACTGCAGCTAGGTCTTCCTCTCCTTCTACAAAGAGATGCTTGGCGTTGTTGTTTAATGCTTCTTTAAGAGATTTGACCAACTGTGGAGAGATATCTCCTGCAATATTATCGATTATTAAATTTGGTTTAATTGAGGTTATAACTTTTGATTTTACAACTTGTCGTTGTTGTCTTTTGTCATAGATCCCTAGGTCATAGCCCCAGTTATTTTCAATGAAAGTCTCTAGGCTAGTATCTCCAACTACACAGATGATTGACTTCTCTTCATGCTGAGGTTCTTTTACTATCTCTCCTTGGGGATTGGTGAAGAAGTCTCGTTGAGTTTGATTGAGGGTTATGTTTTTTGAGAAAACGGTGGTGTAAACTTCTCCGGAGCGGTTGATCTCTCCAGCTCTGATTCTCTCTGCGTTGATGATTCCTTTTCCTTCTTTATCACTTAAGAGTGGACAAACATGTACTGGAAGTTTTGAGAGCCCCATGGCTTGTCGGGTTTGATTTATCTTCTCGGCTCCTGAGACTGTATCCTCAGTGACTACTAGTCCTCTGATTTTAGAGTCTTTACTTACAGTGGGGCCATATACATCGACTAGTTGACTGGTAGCAGCTGAGATCTGATTGGTAATACAAAACTTCTCTACTGCCCTTCTGCGGGTTTCGTAGAGCTCAATTAGTTCTGGGTAGGTTTTATGTTGAGCTAATTTGGGATGAGTAATTCCAATGTGGAGATGTCTCCCAAACTCATAGGCAAACTTGATAAAATGTTCATGCCCAGCATGAAAATGATCAAAGGTTCCACCTAGTCCAACAATTCCATAGAGTTTCCTCATAAGTGATATTGTATAATGTAAATCTCTGATTTTGGAGTTAAGATATTAAATAAGCCGAAGTGGCGGAACTGGCAGACGCGTCAGACTTAAAATCTGATGGTGGCAACACCGTGTGGGTTCGAGTCCCACCTTCGGCACAGATGTTGAGATAACGGGGAGTGGCGCAGATGGCTAGCGCGCGCGCTTTGGGAGCGCGAGGTCGCAGGTTCAAGTCCTGTCTCCCCGACATTTCGAAAAATACCCCTCTTTTTCAAAAGTAGCAAATGGTTCTTCTAGCTGATATGAAGCTACTTTTCTGTTGTTTATGCGAAGGTTCGCGAATATTTTTTCAATTAAATAGTTTTTTCTTTTTAAAGATTTAGTTTTAACGATCTCATCAGGTAATTTGCTGATTTGTTCGGTGAACTTTGTAAACGTCAGAATACTGACTTTGTTGCTTTCAATCTGACTTTCAATTTCTTTTAAGAGCTCATCAGTTTTGGAGATTTTGTTTTTAATGTCTTTTATTTCTAGCTCATAATCTCTTCTTAGTTCTTTGTCAGGTAATTCAGGCAAGTAATCTTTAATTTTTTTGTTTTTTTGAATCAATTGAGATTTTTTAGCTCTAATTGATTTTTGTTCAGTTCTCAAAAGATTTAGTTTTTCTTTTTGGACTTTTCTAGCTTCTTTGATGTAGTGTTGATAAATTTCTTTTGAAGCAAAATTATTCTTTTTCAGAAACTCAATAGCGAAGTTAACTAAGACCTTAGCTCTTACGTGATGATGAACTTTTTTTCCTGATTTTTTCTTCACAAAACATCTTGCGGTATCACATCTGAAATAAAACTTATTCCCTTTACTTTGTGAGGTAATCGAAACGTACATAGTTTCACCACAGTGATCACATATCACACGTCCGTTTAACAATCTTCCCTTAACTTTCCTTTTTATTCTCTTATTAGATTTCTTAAAGAACCCCTCTCTATCTTTTTTACTTATCTTGTTTACTCTAAAAAACTCATCAGCTGTTACAACAGGTGTAAAACCAAATGTATCGATTAAATCAATAATAGTTTTCCCATATCTCATTACACCTGCATAAATAGGATCAGAAAACATTTCACTAAGGCGTTTTTTTGTGAGCTTGTATGGCCTTCTTTTATTGGGGTGGTTAGTAACAGGCTTGGTAAAGTTCCGACTGTTAAGATAGTCAGATATTTTTTCATAATTTGCTTTTTCCAATCTCATCTCCCAAGCCCTTCTTATCAACACATAATTATCTCCATCAGGGTGTAGTCTATGGAAGTTGTCTTTATAGTACCCATGCTTTGGCGTAGTGAGCCATCCTCCTTCTTCTGCTCTTTTATGTAGTCCTCTCTTAACGACTGTGCTTAAATCATCTGAATATTGTTTTGAAAGAACAAAGTTTATACCTAAATTCACTTTTCCTGATGTCGTATTTTCAAAAGAAAAAGTAGGAAACTTAAGGTCTTTGATAATTCCCTTATCAAGGAGATCTATTATCTCTCCCGCTTCTTTCATATTTCTAGCTAGTCTATTTGGGTGCCAGGAAATTATTCCGTCATACTTGCCATCTTTAATATCTTCAATCATTTTCCTAAACTTAGGTCTAACATCTGGTTCTTTAGCACTTTCTTTTTCCAATATATAAGGCCGAGTAATAATGAGCTTTTCCCTTTTAGATAAATCTAAACAATCTTCCACCTGGTCGGGCAATGATTTTTCCTGCTTATCTTTGTCTTTAGTTGATTTTCTTGCATACAAAACGTATTTGTATAGCTTTGGATCATCAACGGGATTATTTTCTTCATGAATACTTTTAAAATATTGGAGTAATTCACTGTGAGATTGGTTTGTCATAGTTTATGTTAATTCCCATATTTTTCATCATAGCTAGATAAGATCCCATGAGGGTCTTAAATACTCTAGAATCATCCTTTAGAGATTTGATTGAAGTGTGGCTCGGATCCTCATTAAAGTCCCTGTCAAATTCTTCTCTTGTCGCTCTACTATTGTTTGCAATCCATTGCAGAAACCTTATCTGATCTCTATTCATTCCCCCATCTTCTTTCTGCTTTTTTCTAATAAGTTTTAGCTCAGTGTTAACAATGTCAGTGACTAGGATTGATTGGTAATTTTGGGCAAGCTCTATTTTTTCCGAGAACTCTTTATTCTTACCCAATAAATCATAGACTGTAGACTTTGGTATTTTTGCTATAAGACAGGATTTATGAATACTCAGACCAGCCCTTAAATGAGGCTTTATTTTTTGGAAAATAATATCAATCTGCTTATCACTAAGAGCTGGCCTACCTGTTTTAATTTTATTTGAGCTCATACTTTAATTATATTAAAAATGAGCTTAGTTTTTCCTAAACTACTCCTGTTTATATTCCTACAGTCCTACTGTATCGACTCCGAAAGTAGCTTGCTCAGTTGTAAAGCCATCAAACTCTAACTGGTTTATCAACCCTTCCCTTGAGAAAGCTGTGAATTCTAAGTATGATGCTGCTTTTTTTCCTGCTTGTTCATTCCAATCAGCCCCAACATTATCAGCGCCATAGACAGCGTCCTCATGAGAGAATTTATCAAATTCTAGCTGCTTCACTAATCCATCTCTTGAGAAGCCGGTGAATTCCAGATATGACTTTGCTTTTCTAACTGCATTCTTTTGAGCAGCAGTTTCATTTAAATTGGAGTTCTCTAGTGATTTTTTGACATCATTAGTACTTTCCGTTATTTCAGTGGGCGTAACTGATGATGAGTCTTCAATCTTACTTGAATTACTACTATCATCTCCTCCAGATATTGCTCCTATTACAATGAGTACTAATAGGATGATTCCACCCCATTTAAAAATTTTTTTTCATATAAACCTTTCGTTTATATAGTTATTACTTCTTTTAGAGAGGGGAATCCAAAAAAAAAGGGACAACCCTCTCGGGAAGTCCGCTACCAACGTCCAACCGTCATCAAGAGTTGCCCCTTTCTATGACCGTTGGACAATAATTTTAGTCTTTTTGGTAGCGGACTTGATTAAATTATATCATCAACAAATTTTGGATTAGAGGTGTAAAATACACTCTAATATGAAGTTTTTTATTATATTCCCATCTCTTAGGAGCCCCCATGTAGAAGAATTGGGTGGATTCAAAATCAAAAGCATATCAGATAAAAATTTCCATCAAGAACCACAACAGCATAGGGAGGAGTTGATTAGGGCAAGTACCTTCTTTACCCAAAAAGGAGCTCTGCCATTAGACTCATTCTCATATATTTTTTTAGACGTAGATCCAGAGGAGGTTCAATACGCCCTAAAGAAAATTAAAGATGACTTAGCAGTCTATAGATGTTTGGTACTAGACCCAATAAATAATAGAAGTTTTAGTTATGAGCATACAATTCCATACATTTTTTTTCCTAAAGAAACAAATCCTTATATTCTAAGTAGTGGCGAGGAGGTTTTCTCCTATGATGTTCAAGTAGACTTTGAAAGAGAAAACACCTACCTCTCATTCTCTGATAATAGGAAGAAAAATCCGATTTTCAACTTAAATGTTTATTCTGATAACCCTTATTTTAATGAAAAAAATTATGAAGTTTTAAGAAAAGTGATGACACCTGAGTCAATTCGCTCATTAGATTGGTATAACAAAACATTTTCAATGTATTTGCCAGATAATAAACAATCATTGCTAAGAATATCAACTGCTTTTGAAAGCTTGATTGAAATTAGTCAGGAGAAGGGAAAAAGTTTAACCCTACAGCTTTTAGAAGAGGAAATCGAGAGTAAAGGCTTAGATCCTTTAAGCGATGGTCAAAAGACTGAAATCAAAAAATTTGTACATGAAAAAATATCTTATCAGTATTATGAGTTAATAAAAGAAATTACGGGAAGTGATGTAGTAGCTAAATGGTTTAGATATCATCTTTACCCTGTAGGGTCAACAATAAGGCATGGAGGTGATGTTGAGGAAGTGGCAAGAAATAGGGATCCAAGAAAAAAACAAAAAACAAAGTCATTATTGTACGGGGAAGGTGCTTCCAGACACTTCCTAAATAACGTTTATTTTGCAAAAAGACTCTTTAGGTTTGTGTTCTTTGAGCTTTTTTATCCTTCTACAGAATTCTCTAAACAAATGCTTGTTGAGCAATTAGAAAATCTTCTCACCTCTGATGAGGAAGTATTACGTAAATTTGAAGAAGAAG
>CAZHLX010000033.1:0-8333 GCA_964533345.1 uncultured Pseudomonadales bacterium | reverse complement strand
ATAAACCTACATATAAAAATAAAGCATAAGGAACACTTAGATTAGTAATGCGCAGAATTTTAGAAAAAACAAAAGCCATCACCAGCATTTGAAAAAAAGGATTTAGAATTACCCAAGCATAACCCAAGATCGACTGTTTATATCGAGCTTTTATCTCTCGTTTAGTAAGTTCTACCAATAACTCTCTATATTTAGTTAAAATCAACATGATTACAAAAATACTTTACCTTAGATCAATATCTTATACTAGGCTTGAATCAATTCAATGCTAAGATAAATATATGCCTCTTAATCGTATCAAAAAAATAAGGAATTGGTTTGATCAACATGGTTTATTTAGTTTAAGCTTGTTTTTACTAGTTTTCATTCCAATCTACCCAAAACTACCTCTTTTAGAAGCAATCCCAGGATATCTGGTCAAAGTGAGATTAGAAGATATATTAATTTTTTTAACCGGACTGATTTGGGTCATACAGTTATTCAGAAAAAAAATTGACTGGAAAAATAGCTTTTATTTATTAATCATTTTATATGCTTTCACTGGTCTATTGTCCCTTTTAATTGCTACTTTTTTACAACAAACAATTCCTATCCAACTAATTCATTTAAGCAAGAGCTTACTTCACTATTTTCGCTATCTAGAATATTTTTCACTATTTTTATTTATGCATGCTGGGGTTAAAAACAGAAACCACACCAAAATTGCCTTGACTACAATAGTCATAACTCTCAATTTAGTTTTCATTTATGGATTTGGACAACGATACTTACAATGGCCAGCATTCTCAACCATGAATAGAGAATACAGCAAAGGCCAATCTTTGATTTTAGCCCCAGAAATAAAACTTCACTCTACTTTTGGTGGACACTATGATCTAGCAGCTTATTTAGTAATTATCTTGCCATTAATTCTATCTTGGTTGCTACGTACTCAAAAACGGCTTTTTAAAGTCTGGTTGGGGATAAGTATCCTAGGGGGACTATGGCTACTACTTGAAAGTGCTTCTAAAACTGCCCTAATTGGATGTTTGGCTGCACTTGGAGGAGTCATATCGTTTAGTGCTTATCAACGCTGGGGTTTACTTAAATCTTCTCTAATAAGTTTTTTAACAGCTATTTTACTAGGTGGATCAGCCTTGATTTCTCTTTGGTTGTGGCAAAAACCAACTCTTTATAAACTAGCTCCTTTCTTGAGACCTTCTGGATATCAAATACCAGTTGATGTTAAAGCAACCCTAGATGAAAATTGGTCTGAAAATGCTAAAAAATATGGGCTTTCGATGGGCATCAGGCTAGATACTCTTTGGCCTAATGCTCTAGATGCCTTTAGTATTAATCCTTATACCGGAAAAGGATATGCTACCTTGAACAAGGGTGGTGTTAATGAGTTTACTGAAGCAGATAGCACGGATAACAACTTTTTGAGAGTTCTAGGTGAAACTGGATTTTTAGGTTTTATTGTTTTCTTTAGTTTAATTATTTTGATAATTAGAACCCTCACCCTAAATTTACCAAAAGATGAAGTTAATCAATCATTAGTGGTTGGTTTTATAGCTGCCACCGGAGGATTATTTATTAATGCTTTCATCATTGACGTTTTTGCTGCCTCAAAAGTAGCTTTTACGTATTGGGCAGTTGCCGGACTGAGTTTAAAGAGTATTACTTTGCTTAATCAGAAAAAAATAGAGAGATTAGACACAAACAGACAAACAAGAGCACTCAAGTGGCTTAAAAAGCATTGGCCAATAATTATCTCTAGTATTATTTTTATTTTGCTTGTTCACAAGCGCCCTTTCACTGAATATAGCTTGGTTAAAAGTTTCGCCCTTAATACTACTGAAGCTAAATATGTCGCCACCACTAAATGTTTAGTAGAACAGCAAGGGATTAAACAATGTACTGATCAATATTCTCCAGGGTTAGGGATTACTTATAGTTTTTACTTACTTCCTTTTTACTTTATTTATCAAGAACCAGCCATTTACTACTTTGCTAATTTATTACTTTTAATCACAACTATTTCTCTTTTCAACCAAATTATTAAAAAAATTACTCCGAACTCATGGAATAGGTTCTTCATTCTAACAATCTTTTTCACCATGCCTCTTTTTTATAACTTTCCTAGTCAATCAATTCCAGCAAATTTATTCTTACCATTAATATTGTTTGCCATAAGTATTATTTTAAGAAAAAAGAATCTCCAAAAACTTAAGTCGTTTAGTTTTGCACTAGTCCTCATGTTAATTGCTCACTTAGTTATCTTAGAATCTTTAACTGGACTAACTAAAAGTATCCTATCTAGTTGGAGAGATACCTATAGACCAAGTAACTATGCTGCTGTGCGTAGAGCAAATCGCTATTTACCTTCAAGAATATTTGCTGATAAACCGCTTCCAACTTTGTTGACAGTCATAGAACCAGTAATCTTTGATCTTTATGGCCAAGATGGTTATCAAATATTACCAATAGAAGAAGAGAGTTTAATTTACTATCAAGATGCTCTTCTTAACTTCAATCAAGAAATATTTATCACTAATGCCAACATAGAGTTAAATGAAGATTCGGAGAAAGCTTTCGAAAAATACAAACATAATTTAGGGATCACTTTGGTAGAAATAGACTGTCGTCAAAAGTGTAATTATTACCAACTATTATCCAATGATGTAATCATCCATGGCCAACCCAAAGTTTACAATAAAAAAATTATTCCCCAACAAATCATGGAGCCCAATATCTTAGTGATCAACGACCAAGTGCTAATGAGTATTGGTATGGGGGGTAACATCACCTCAGAAAAAGAGTTATTAAAACAACGACTGATTGATAGAAAAGCTGATGTTATCTTTATCACTGGAGATATAAAAGAGGAGAGACTTAAACATTATGGACAGACTTTCCTAAAAAGACTGCTTCCAGAATTAGATGTGCCAATTATCGCTATTCCTAGTGATTTCAACTCTCCTAAATATACTTTCTCAGAGCCTCAATATCAACGATTTTCCTGGGGAGATAGTTGGTTTATAACTTTAGATGCAGCTGCCCATCATTCTAGTCCTGATCAAAATCGTTTTATTTTCGACACATTACTACAACTTGAAAAACATCCTGAGGTTAAGAAAGTTCATTTTATCAGCCATGATGAGCAATGGTTGCAACAGCATCCTGACAACTTTTATTTTGCTGAAGACTTTCTCAAAACTATAGAAAAATTTAAGAGTGTAGAATTTGAGTTTTTGTATCCAACTCAAATTTAAAATCTATAAGTTATCAGCTCGTCCCTGAAGCTTTTCTGAAATTTCAGCTAATTCTGGAGAACTTGGGTGTTCATCTTGAAGAATCGATAGAAGATAACCTCTCAATATTGTTCCATCCATTTCATCAATCTCCTCATCAGTCAAAGCTAAAATTTCTTTTGTTGAATAGATTGGCCCACCTTCTGACATAGATATCCTAACTAATTGAAATTAATTTAATGAAGGCTAGAGTCTAAAACTTTGAATAGTTTCTTGCAACCCCTGTTCAAAATCAACAATCGGTTCCCAATCAAGTAACTGTTTAGCCTTAGAGATATCAGGTTTTCGACGCTGAGGATCATCTAAAGGTAAATTTTGGTGAGCAATCTCACTACTACTACTAGTAATTTTGAGAACAACTTCTGCTGTTTGTTGAATAGTGTATTCATCAGGATTTCCTAAATTAATAGTTTCACCTTTAGCAGCATCTACACTTGCGAGTTTCATTAGACCACTCACTAAGTCACTTACATAGCAATAAGAACGTGTTTGTGAGCCATCTCCATAGATAGTAATCGGCTCATTTGATAAGGCTTGTTTAACAAAGTTTGGAATAACACGACCATCAGTGGGATTTATTCTTGGCCCATAGGTATTAAAAATACGAGCAATTCTTACATCCATTCCAAAATCACGATTGAAAACACCACAAATAGTCTCTCCCAGACGCTTGCCTTCATCATAACAAGATCTCACTCCATTAGGATTAACATTGCCCCAATAATCTTCAGTTTGTGGATGAACCTCAGGGTTACCATAGACTTCAGAGGTACTTGCAAAAACAAACCTTGCCTCATGATTAGAAGTTTTAAGATAATCCAGCAAATGATGAGTGCCCAGAGAATTAATTAAATACGTTTCAACTGGAGACTGCTGATACTTGGGAGGACTAGCTGGAGAAGCTAAATGAAAGACAATATCAATTTTAACCTCTTCATCTAAATATGTAGCTGGAGACTGAACTGCGTCAGTTTCTAAAAAAGCAAAGTTTTCTACTGTTCCCCCAGTTGTAAATAAATGCTTGATATTCTCTTTACGACCAGTAATTAGATTATCAACTCCAATGACTGTAGCTTTACTTTCTAATAACTCGTCTACAAGATGAGAACCAACGAAGCCAGCTGCTCCTGTCACTAAAACTGTTTTATCTTTAAAAAATTTATTCATAACTTGTATTTTAGCTTAAACTCAAGCAAAACCCAATCTAGTCATTCTCTTCAAGATTAGCCATAATAATATTGATGTTTAAAAGACTATGGCAACAACACAGTTTAATTATTTTAGTCCTCATTCTAGCTCTCGGTTTACGACTCCCACAACTTAATGGTTCCTTTTGGCTAGATGAAGCTGCTCAAGCTTTAGAAAGCTCTCGTTCATGGACAGAACAACTTAAAATATCTGGAGATTTTCAACCTCCATTAATTCACCTAATTCTGTTTTTTGCTCTTAAAATTTCTAGTGCTGAATGGTGGCTAAGAACTATTGGCGCTTTAATTCCTGGACTAGTTACTATTTGGGCTACCTACCAAATTGGATTCAAACTAATAAATAAAAAAACTGGAATTATGGCAGCCTTGTTGCTGGCTACCTCATCCTTCCATATTTTTTATTCACAAGAACTTAGACCATACTCATTACCAGCAATGTGGGCTGTACTTTCTTGGTTGCCTTTAATAAAGGCAGTTAGCTTAAAAAAGTTTTCAAGAAATCATTGGTTTAGATATACACTAGTCACGTTGCTTGGATTCTACTCATCATATCTTTATCCATTTTTCTGGTCAGCACAATTTGCTTGGATAATTTGGAAAAATAAAAACAAATTAAGAGAAATGATCACCAGCACTCTATGGGTGATACTAGGTTTTATGCCTTGGCTACCTTCTTTTATAGATCAGCTTCAAGTCGGAGGAACAGTTAGAAATAGACTTCCTGGATGGGATCAAGTTGTCAGTATCTCTCAGCTTAAGTCACCATCTTTAGTAGTAGGGAAGTTTTTGTATGGAGTAATGAATATTGAGTTTAATGTCTTTTTTATAGTTAGTTTCTTGATGATAGTGGTTAATTTTACCTATCTGCTTTTCCTCAACAAAGACAAATTTAAATATCAAAAAAATCTGAAAAGTTTACAATTGTTCTTTCTATGGTTAGGTCTGCCCTTGTTATTAGCATGGCTAGTTTCTTTTATCGTTCCAGTAGTCAGACCAAAAAGAGTTCTTTTCTTATTACCTTCAGCTTATTTGTTAGTAAGTTTACTAATTAATGTGAGTAGGAAAAGAATTCAACAATGGTGGAGTATAGGACTAGTTTCGATTTTACTTTCACTTAATATGTGGGGAGTTTTGCAGTATCATCTTAACCCCAATTACCAAAGAGAGAATTGGCGTTCTTTACATAAAGAAGTTGTGGCTAATTACTCACCAGAAGAAACAGTCACGCTTTTTTCTTATCCCAATCAATTTTCACCTTGGCATTGGTATGATCAAGATTACTTTCCATCTATATCAACTGGAAAACTTTATATTAAAAATGTCGAGCAACTCTCTGAAGTTATTAAAAAAGCCACCCAGTACAAATATATTTTACTTTTTGACTATCTTAGGGATTTAACAGATCCTGATGACCAACTAAGGACTGAACTGTGGTCCCTTGGTTTTCATGAGATAAATACGCTAAACTATCCTAATATTGGCTTTGTCAGAGTATTTAGTAGATACAAGCCAACTGCAAATTTATGAAAGTCGGAATCGATATTACCCCTATCATCTATGGAAGAGGTGTTTCAAGATATACTGCAAATTTAGTTAAATCTCTCAATAAAAAGGGATCTATAAAGATATCAGCTCTAGGTTATTCATGGCGAAAAAAAAACATTTTAGAAAAGTTTGTTAAAGACAATAAGATATCTTCCTCCTCAATCCAGCCCACTCCACCAAGTATAGTCGAAGTAATGTGGAGGCTAGGTAATAATCAGATCAAAAAAAACTTACCCCATATAGATCTTTTTCACTCATGGGATTGGCTTCAGCCACCTGATAAAGATCTACCCATTGTTTCTACAATTCATGATGTTGCCATGATTAAATACCCTGAAACAGCCCATCCAAAAATTTTAGCTGCTCATAAAAGATCTTGGAAAATTTTAAAAAATAAACAGGCTAGGATTATCGCTGTTAGTAGAGCTACTAAAAATGATGTCATTAAGTTATTAGGTATTCCTAGTTACTTAGTGGATGTAGTTCATGAGGCTCTTCCTGAAGAGTTTAAACAAACTAGCCAAAATTTAACTGAAGATGAATCAGCCCTTATTAAAGATAGGCTCAAATTAAACAAACCTTTTTTACTTTTCGTAGGTACAAGAGAGCCACGCAAAAACTTACTAAAACTAATTGAAGCCTGGAAACCTTTGGCTGGAAAATACCAACTAGTTGTAGCTGGAGAAAAGGGTTGGGATAAGACAGAGAATATTCATCATGATCATTTGAGGTTCTTAGGACATGTAAATGACAAAGAACTGGCCGTCTTATATGGAGAAGCAGAGGTATTTTGCTATCCAAGCTTATATGAAGGCTTTGGTTTGCCAATCTTAGAATCCTTTTTTCATGGAACTCCAGTTTTGACATCCAATATTTCTTCGATGCCAGAAGTAGCTGGAAATGCAGCTGAGTTAATAAACCCAGAGAGTGTGAAAGACATCAGAAAAGGATTAGAAAAAATACTCAATGAGTCTATTGATGAACAGAAGAAACGTCTTCAGAAAATGATTATTCGCTTGCAGATGTTTAGTTGGGAAAGAGTCGCTGACGAAACAATTGCTGTTTATCAAAAAGCATTACAATCTAAATAGAGCTATGAAACAAAAAAAGCTTAAGATCGCTATTGATGCTAACGAAGCCAACACTTTAAATAGAGTGGGTAGTAATGTTTATGCATTTGAAGTCATTAAGTCTATTTACAATATTTCAAAAAACAAACCTCACCTTGAATTTATAATCTTATTAAGCTCAGATCCTGTATCAGATTTACCTCAGACTAATACAAATTGGCGTTACAAAGTTATTAAACCAAGCTTTCTCTGGACTCAGTTTGCTGAACCCATCTATCTGTTTCTAAATAGAAATAAAATTGATGTCTTGTTTACTCCAGGTCACTATGCCCCCCGTGTTTCTAGCATTCCTTATATATCATCTGTAATGGACTTAGCCTTTTTAGATTATTCTAAACAATTCAATCAAAGTGACTTGATTCAACTTAAACACTGGACTAAGTCCAGCGTTAGTCATGCTAAAAAAGTAGTTACCATTAGTGAATTTACGAAAAAAGATATTGTAAATAAATATCAAAAAAAACCTGAGGAAATAACTGTCGCTTATCCAGCAATTTCTAAAATCACTCCAGCATCAGCTAGAGAAGTTAGAAGGTTTTTTAAAAGATATCAAATTAGGAAGCCATATTTCCTATTTTTAGGAACAATTCAACCTCGAAAAAATATCGTTCAAATGATCAATTCTTATGAGCAACTTTGTCGTCTTCTTAGTAGTCAACAAATTAAAAAAGGCAAACACAAAATACTTCCTCAGTTAGTTTTAGCTGGTAGAATCGGCTGGAAAGCTGAGCCAATCATTGACCGCATTCAAAAATCACCATTTAAAGAAAATATAATTACTCTGGGATTCATTCCAGAAAGTATTAAACCAGCTCTCTATGAGAGAGCTACTGCCAGCTTACTAATTGGCTTGCATGAGGGGTTTGGTATTCCTCCCTTAGAATCCATGCAATATGGCTGTATTCCAATAGTTTCAAACACTACTAGCTTGCCAGAAGTAGTAGGAGAAGCAGGCTACCAAGTAGACCCTACAAATACAAAAAAAATTGTTGAGACAATGGAAAAAGTTTTGAAAATAACTCAGAAAAACAAGCTTTCTCTTCAAAGAAAAGCAAAAAAACAACTGAGAAAGTTCAGTTGGCAAAAATCGGCACAAGTAATTTTAGAAACTATTCAACAAGTAACTAATGAAAGTTCCTAAACAACAACTAATCACT
>CAZHLX010000032.1:0-9062 GCA_964533345.1 uncultured Pseudomonadales bacterium | reverse complement strand
ATTTTTACTAATATTCTTCTTTTTAGAGATAGAACTTTGGAATAATCCCATTTTGGGAATAAAGGAACTTTTTGAATCAAGAATATTTCAACAATATAGATTCTCTAAGAGTTATGAGAATTATTCCTTACCAGAAACAATCATGTTTCTATTGAGGGAGTTCTTAACCATATCAGATTATCTTTTAATTAAGGTGGCTGTGCTGATTTCTCTTTTAAGAGGATCTATATTGGTATATAAGAAATCAAAAGATGTTTTTTGGTCTAACTTGAGTTGGTTGTTAGTTTATATAGTCATAGTTAATACCTTCTATGCCAATGTTGGATTTAAGAGATATGCAGAGTGGTCAATATTTGTGTTTAGTTTATTAACTTCGATAGGAATGGTTAAAGTCTTGAAAGAAGTTTATCTAAAAATAAGAAAATTATGAAGAAAATTAAAATATTTTTATTACTAATAGTATCGAGTCTGCTTCTAAGTGGGTGTCAAAATCAGACTGATTTCTATACTTCACCAGCTTTTGAAGATCATCAATTAATTGAGCTGAAGGTGGGTAATAAAGACAATCTATATGTTGAGGTAGTGAATACATCTCACAGCATGTCTCAAGGACTAAGTGGAAGAGAAGAGATTGGTGTTGATGGGATGATTTTTGTTTATGATCAGCCAGTTTTACCTAAATTTTGGATGAAAGAGATGAAGTTTAACATCGACATAGTGTGGATTAATAACAATCGGGTTGTAGATATAACTTATGATGTGCCTGCCCCCAAGGATGGAGAATCTTTAAATGAGCTGCCTACCTACTCTCCTAATCAAGGTGTTGAGATGGTTCTAGAGGTTCTATCTGGTAAAGCTGATGAATGGAATTTGAAGGTTGGTGATCTGGTAGAGACTAGATAATTCTCTAGATGTTGTTCTGGGCGAATGGTATGATGAATATATGACTGATCCTGCCCAAGTAATGAGCCGGCTGCGTTCCTCGTTCTCAACTAGTTCTATTGCTAATAAAAAAGTAGCTACTGTTGATACTACTCAGGGTAAGTTGGATGTTTTAGACCAAGTTATAACTGAAGTTGAGAAAGAAGCTTTAAAAGGGAATGCGGGAGTAATTGCTCAGGCAGTTCCTCAGGCAACTTTGGCTGCAACTGATACTCTTAATCCAGAGCAAGTTTCAGCAACTTCCTTAAAAGAGTCAGCCACTAGTATCTCTCCAGATATTGGTCCAGTTGAATCAGGAGCTGGTTTACAACAAGTTGAGTATGAAGCAAATCCAGAGTTGCCAGTAGAAGTAGAGAGCTTTTTGCAGAAAGTGGAAGAGCAAGCAGACCACTCTTTTGAAGAAGTAGTGATCGCTGATGGTTCTACTCAGCCCTCGGTTGCTCATCCGCCTGTTAAAAAACCAGTCATTGTTCTGCCAATAACTCTTGAAGAGGAGAAAGAAGGACAGAGTAAGCCTATCCATTGGAGTTATCGCTGGTTGGTAGAGTGGAGCCGCAAGATCATGAAGATGTTTTCTGGAGAGGTTATCTATAGACAGGAGACACCCAGCGCATAAAATTAAAGTAAGTCATGACAGATCCAAATATACTTTTACAACGATTAATTGAGTGGAGCCTTAGAGGCTTTTTGATTTTGTTGCTTTTGGTTTTAGTAGGTGTTTTTATCTACATGCTGTTTCAGTGGTTAAAACATCGTCGTCGAGAAGATTACGCCTTGGAGTTTGTGACTCTTCTAGTTAGACTTCCTCGAGATAATGAGATAAAAATTGATGCCGCAGAGCAGATGTTCACCGGTCTTTACTCGCTTAAAAAGTCTGGTCCACTTAAGTTCTTAAAGCCAGAAGATATTTTTTCTTTTGAGATTGTGGCTTTACAAGAAAAGATTGAGTTTCATATTAATTGTCCTCGGAAAATCAGAGATTTAGTTGAGAAACAGGTCCATGGAGCATATCCCCAGGCAGATATCAAAGAAGTAGATGAAGTTAATATCTTTAATGAGAGAGGCAAGGTTGCTTTTGCAGCTTTGAAGTTAGATAAGCCTACTTATCTGCCTCTTAAAACTTACAAGGACCTTCCGACTGATGGTTTGTCTTTAATTACCTCAGCAATGTCTAAAATGAGATTCGGTGAGGGAGCAGTTTTACAGATTGTTCTTGAACCAGCTTCTAAAAAATGGCAAAAAACTGGTAAATCATATATTAGTCGAGAGAAGAAAAGAGAGGCTGATCCAGATAAAGCTACTTATAGTCATGATCCTAAGGAAATGGAGGCAATCTCTACTAAAGCGGAAAAGCCAGGCTTTAGAGTAGCAGTTAGAATTGTGGTGTCTGCTGATACTGAGTCAATGGCTGAGTCTCATCTGAATAATATTAAGGGTGCTTTTTCTCAGTTTAGATCTGGTTATAACAACTTTACTAAAGTTAGGTTCTTGCTAAAGCATTTATTCATGATCGATTTCCTTTATCGATATATGCCTCTTTTTAAACGTACTACACCAATTTTGAATACTGAAGAGTTAGCAACTGTTTTCCATTTTCCAAATAAAACTGTTGAGACACATCACATTGAGCAGCTTAATGCTAAGAATGCGCCCGCTCCAAATGAAATCCCTAGCGAAGGACTATTCATGGGGAAGTCTTTTTATCGGGGTGAAGAGCGAAATGTCCATATGAGTCTTAATGATCGTCGGCGTCACACCTATATTGTCGGAAAGACTGGTACTGGAAAATCAGAGTATCTAAAAGAACTCATTCTTCAAGATATTGAAGCCGGGCATGGAGTGTGTGCTATCGATCCCCATGGTGACTTTGTGGAAGACGTACTGGAGCTCATGCCTCCGGAGAGAGCTGAGGATGTAATTTACTTTAATCCTTCTGATCTAGAGCGACCAATGGGAATGAATATTATGGAGGCTGATAGTGAAGAGCAGATGCATTTTGTTTCAAGTGCGGTGATTAACTTGATGTATAAGCTTTATGATCCTCATCGAACAGGTATCATTGGTCCTAGATTTGAACACGCAATTAGAAATGCGATGTTAACAATTATGTCTCGTCCTGGGGCAACATTTATTGAGTTAGTCAGAGCACTGACAGATAGTAAATTTGTTGATGAGTTATTACCTTATGTTAAAGATCCAGTTGTAAAGCGTTACTGGACGGATCAGATGGCTCAAACGTCTGACTTTCATAAGTCTGAAGTACTAGATTATATTGTTTCCAAATTTGGTCGTTTTGTGACTAATAAGACAATGCGTAATATCATTGGTCAGACTGAAAGCTCTTTTAATTTCCGTGAAGCGATGGATACAAAAAAAATCATTTTATGTAATTTATCTAAGGGAGTTTTAGGTGAAGAAGATGCTAAGTTTTTGGGGTTAATTTTAGTTCCTAAGGTGTTGACTGCGGCTATGAGTAGGCAGAATACACCAATGGAAAACAGGCCAGACTTTTTCTTATATGTTGATGAGTTCCAAAACTTTGCGACGGAAGATTTTGCAGTTATTCTTTCTGAAGCTCGCAAGTATAGGTTGAATCTAACAGTAGCTAATCAATATATTAGCCAGATTGATGAAGAAGTTAAAAATGCTGTTTTTGGTAACGTTGGGACGATGGTTAGTTTCAGGATTGGTGTAACTGATGCTAACTTTTTGCAACATGAGTTTGCCCCAACTTTCAATGAGGCTGACTTATCCAATATTGAAAAGTTTCATGTATACATCAAGACGATTGTTAAAAATGAACCGGTCCCTCCATTTAGTATGTCTTTGATTAAAGATATGGAAACTCAAGATGCTCGTAAGAATCCTAAATTAGCTGAGATGATCAAACAACTCTCTAGGCTTAAGTATGGTGTTGATAGAGAACAGATTGAAGCTGAGATCAAGATTAGAGCTAAGCTATAGTTCTTCTTAAGGATGTTGTTGTTCGTAATCTTTAATTACCTGTTGGCAGTAGAGATATTTCCCGTAGTCTAAAGCTTCTTCATAAATGGGTTTGTCATCATCTACTGATTTGGAGTTGCTGTCTTCACTCGAGTTCTCTTCAGAGCTTTCTTCAGGGTTAGATGATGGTGAATCTTGGCTTTGGTTGTTTTTTTCTTCGGTAGGTTCAATATATGAGCTTAGGACATTATTAACATGCTCTCCTACTTCTTTTCCTCTTGAGGTGAGATCATTTGTTTGATCAGAGATGTTATCAGTAATACCTTTAATAGATCCTTGCACCTCTTCTTGAGTATCTTTCCATTTTTCTAATGGTTTAAAATTTTCTAGATATCCTTGTTGTCTAACTAAGTAGACACCACCTCCAATTAAAGAAAATAAAAGTAAAAACCTAATTAAAATTCGAGTAACTTTCATCAAGTTAAGTATAGCATTATTCGTATCTGAGAGCTTCGATAGGAGAAAGATTAGCTGCTCTTTTAGCGGGAGCAGCTCCGAATATTAATCCAACCACAGTAGAGACACCAAAGGCAAGAATAATAGCTTCTAAGGTAACCTGAGCAGGGAAATAGGGTTGAATCAATAAAGATCCACCATAGGCAATACCCACTCCAATCATCCCGCCAATTACTGAAAGTAAAGCTGCTTCAAATAAAAATTGAATGAGAATAACATTAGGAGTAGCTCCAAGAGCTTTTCTGAGGCCAATTTCTCTAGTTCTTTCTGTTACTGAGACGAGCATGATATTCATGATGCCAATTCCACCTACGACTAATGAGATGGCAGCAATTCCCCCTAAACCCGCTGTGAGTACCCCTAAAATGCTATTAATGGTATCCAAGAGTTGAGTTTGATCAAAAACAGTAAAGTCATCTTCTTCCAGGTTCTCATCGTAAAGAGTGTTCTCAATTCGATTTATTGTTTCATCAATTTGAGTTTCATCCTTTATTTTAAGAGCAAAGCTGTCAATCAATTCAGTATTGAATTCATCAAAAAGAGTAGTGATAGGCATATAAACATAGTTATCAAAGCTGGGTCCACCAAAACCTCCTTTGCTTTCTAAAACTCCAGCTACTCGGTAGTTACGACCTTCAATCTTGATTTGTTTATTAACAGGATCTACTTGGCCAAATAACTCTTCAGCAATCTCTGATCCAAGCATGGCTATTCTGCGACTTCTTTCATCATCATTGTTACTAAACCATTCTCCTTTAGTGGGTTTGAAGTTATTAACTTCTTCATAATTAGCTGTGACGCCAACCAAGGTTATTTTCCTGCTTTCATCCTGATATTTAACTTCTCCAGCACCTAGTCCTGTTATTGCTCCGTCGGAAATAATGTCTCTATTTTTACGTAAAATTATATCTAGATGACGGCGTTTCATTTTTCCCTGGGCACTTTCAATAAAAGTGGTAGCCTGATCTCCAAACCCTCCGTTTTCTCCAAAAGGGGTGCCAGGAACAACAAAAAGAGTGTTAGTTCCAAGATCAGCAAACTGTTGTTGAACATAAAGTTGTAGGCCGGTGCCAATACTAGTTAATAGCACTACTGAACCCACTCCAATGATCACTCCTAGCATAGTTAGAAAAGAGCGAACTTTGTTAATCCACAGAGATTTAATGGCGGTAGAAAAGATGCTTTTGAGTTCTATTTTCATAAGTTATTTAATTTTTTTATCACTCACAATCTTGCCATCATTCATTTTAATCATTCTTTTGGCAATATCTGCTACATCTTCTTCATGGGTGACCATAATAATAGTTTTGCCCTCTTTATTGAGTTTTTTAAAGAGATCTTTGATTTCTTCACCACTAACAGAGTCTAGATTTCCAGTGGGCTCATCAGCAAAGATAATTGAAGGCTCATTAACTAGGGCACGAGCAATTGCTACTCGTTGTTGCTGACCTCCTGAAAGCTGATTGGGGGCATTTTTTAATCGATCTCCCAGTCCTACTTTTTCTAACATGCTCTTAGCTTTTTTGTTTCTGGATTGTTCTGACTCACCAGAGTAGATAAGTGGGAGAGCTACATTTTCTAGAGCTGAGGTTTTAGAAAGTAGGTTAAATTGTTGAAAAACAAAGCCAATCTCTTTATTACGCAGATGGGCTCGTTCTTCTTCATCGTAGTTGGTCACATCTTGACCATTGAGGGTGATAATTCCTTCAGTCGGTTCAGCTAGGATACTAGCAATTTGTAAGAAAGTTGATTTTCCAGATCCGGAAGGACCCATGACTGCTACAAACTCACCTTTTTCAACAGAAAAAGAAAGTCCGTTTAGGGCTTTAATAGTAATATCTCCAATTTGATAGTGTTTGGAAACATCTTTTAGTTCAAGTATCGGCATATTAGTTTTCTGGAATCAAGATCTCATCGTTTTCACTCAAGCCGCTAGCTACCTCAACATAGTCTTCAGTTTCTAGCCCAACTTCGATCTCACGCTCTTCATACTCATCATCTTCTACTCTAATATCGACATAAACCTTATCATCTCTTTCTCTGGTGGCTTCAAAAGGAACAGTCAAAACATTCTTTCTGGTATCTAGGATGATCTCTACGTCTCCGTTCATACCTAGGCGGTATTTGTTAAGTAAGTTTTCACCAACTATAGGAAACTCAACTACAAATATGGTTCCAGTCGAAGAAGCATTACTTTTGTAAGCTATGTAGCTTACCTGAGAAGGGATAGCTTCATCTGGGTAAGAATCTAAGAAAATTTCAGCATTTTGTTCTTTACTGACTAAAGAGATATCAGCTTCATCAACTGCAGCTCTGAAAGTCAAAGTATCAGGATTAACTAGTTCAAATCCTTCTGTAGCTAAAACATTTACTCCTGTGACACTAGTTGGTGCACTCACCAAAACTCCTGCGAAAGGAGCAGAGAGGGCGGTGTTAGTGATAGCAATATCTCTAATTTCTACGTCCAGTACTTCATTTTCTAGATCCCATTGGGTTTTGTCTAAACTACGGCGGGTATCTAGGGTTTCAACATGGTAATCAAAGTCTTCAACTGTGTCATCAAAATCCCAGCGTTCTTTCATGTAGACATTAAGATCTTGCTGGAGTTGTTTTTCTAAGGCTCGACGGTCAATAGTGGCAATGGTTTGCCATTTTTTAACAAAATCACCTTCTTTAGCTCCTAGATAGACTATCTTTCCACCAGCTGCGAATCTAAGGTTGGCTTTTTCTTTGGCATCGACAATTCCTGATACTTCTAAAACTTTAGTTAGATCTTGATACTGAGGGTGTTCAAACGTTAATACTGGTTTGTTCTTTTGATCTTGATATGCTTTTCCGCCTCCAATTACGCCTAAGATAACTAAAATAATTAGAATTCTTTTCCAGTTCTTTTTGAAAAACTCTAGGGATCTTACTCTTATAGAGGATATCTTTACTTTAAAGTTGTTTTTTTGGGTTTTAGTTTTTTTAGATTTCTTTTTCATAAGTGACACATCTTATTCTAATATTATCTTATTACAACTAGACTAAATAAAAAATTACAAAAAGGTGAGCCGGGAGGGATTCGAACCCCCGACCAGTAAGGTATAAGCTTACCGCTCTACCACTGAGCTACCGGCTCTAATTTTTCAGTGATGAGGGAAATTATACCAGGCTTATATCAGCAGCAGTAGCACTGCACCGATACCCATTACACCCAAGCCAGCCTTAAACCAGTCTAGAATGGTGTTTGATCCAGATTCAGGAAGTGTTTCTGGAATTTCTGGTTGAGTTTGAGTTGGGATAATAGTTGTTGTTTGAGGTTCTGAACAGGTAGCACTAGTTGGGTTAGTGGCTAATCTACAGGCGTTGTTATAACAGATGTGAGCAGAGTTAGAACAGTCGCCATTCTCTACACAAGTATCGTTACATCCAATAACTACTGTATGTGACTCAGGTTGACAGTTTTCAGCTGAAGGGTTGGAGTCTAAACGACAGTTATTTTGATAACAGATGTAGCTAGAGCTAGCAGTTTGACATTGTTCATTGGTCTCACACTCACTATTACAGGCGTATTCATTTTCTTTCGGGGTACAGTCTTCACTTGATGGATTAATATCTAGTCGGCAACGATTGTCGTAGCTTTCTGAGCAGATATAGTCTGCATTTGCAGATTGGCACTGAGCATTGGTCTCACACTCGCTATTACACTCATACTCTACATTAGGTGAAGGGCTGGGTGAGACACTAGGAGTTGGGCTAGGGCTGATTGAAGGAGTTGGTGATGGAGAGACACTGGGACTTGGACTAGGGCTGGCTGAGGGACTAGCAGATGGGCTAGGTGAAACACTAGGACTTGGACTTATAGATGGGCTTGGGCTAGGGGAAGCATCACCGACATAAAAAGACAAAGTACAAGCGGCTGACTCTGGAGGTCCAATATAATTGGGCTGGTCATTGATTGATTCTGGAGGTCCAATGTACTCTGGTTCTGCAGCAGCTGGCCTTGATTTGGGTGCAGTTGGGACAGCAACTTCTTCTGGAGCTACTCTTTGACGTAAGGCGATGATAACTCCTGCCATGGAGAGCATGAAGAACAAAGCGATGCTGGCTACAGCTACGACTGATTTAGCATCGACTCCAAGTATCTTTTTAGGTTTAGAGCCAATTATTTTCTTGGGTTTAATTTTTTTATTGTTTACTTTTTCTTCTAGAGTCTTTTTAGAAACACTTGTAGTTGGTTTGGAGTTAACCTCAACTGTCTTTTTTTGGAGATTTTTGTTCCGTTTTAAATTTCCAAGGGTGTAATCGCATTGAACCACTCTTTAAATGTATCACAAATGTATTTGATTTCTTTGTTTGTCCACAATTTCTTAATTTCATCTACATTTAAAAGGGTGTTAGTTATGTTCGTCAAGTGAGATGGTAAAAGTTTTTGGCTATAAGTTCCTTGGATTCCTTCATCTAGAATGCTTGCATAGTATTGTAAAGCGAACGCAGTATTATCGTAGCCATATGTTTCTCCTAATTGAAGTAGGCCATTTTTAGTATACTGTGCTAATGTACGAAGCGAATCAATACATTCTTTGGGATCGTATTCTTTTCCTGTCTTTCCATCTCCTATCCCGTTTCTTTCGCTTTCACCTTCACATGCATTTGACCTTGTTGTCCATGTTGCTGTA
>CAZHLX010000031.1:5281-9279 GCA_964533345.1 uncultured Pseudomonadales bacterium | reverse complement strand
CCTCTGTGACTTGTGGCTCTTTTTTAAGTTCTTCTAAGAGTTGCTCAACCCACCTAATAAAAGCATCAGCTTGAACTGTGTCATTGATGGTGACAGTCTTTATCTTAATTTCATTAACAGAAAAATAGGGGTCATTGCTTGAACTAAAACGGTCTTTAGACTGATCACTTGCTCTATCCCAAGGCTCTTTGGGTTCATCAGTCTTCTCTAATTGAGAATAGATCTCTTTAAAAATAGTATTAACAACAGTTCTGACGTCACCAACTTTTAAATTTTTGTTTGGAATGACAATTGTGGCAGTATTTATTGCTGACTCAGCAAAAGACTTGGTTAAAACAAGACCGATGTCTTCCCATGTTCTTGTTGGTTCTTGGCCAAACTTTGATTTTATTTCATCAAGTATTTCATCAATAGAATCATGCTTAATTTCAGATGTTTTTGATTCTAAAATATCTAAGATTTTTTGATCTAGTTCTTCGACGGCATCTCTTAGTTCTTGCTGAGAAAAATCAGCTATGGAGTTAGTGATTCCTGATTCATCAAGTCTTGAAACTGCACTCTGCCACTCACTCTCCAATGTAGATGGTTGAATAGACCAAGAGAATGTTTTGGTTTCTTTTTCGTATTTTAGTGCTAGCCACTCTCTGACATAGGTAATAATGGTAATTACATCTTCAGGGTAGAGGGTGTCCTTGATATAAGGCAGACCTCTCCCAGTGATGTTGGCGTCTTGGTGTTTATTACCATCAATAGCAAACTTAATTTCCCGACGAGTGATAGTTTCACTGCCGGCAATTATCTTTAGAACAGAGGTATCAGGGTTAGTTACTTTATCATTGCCGATTTGAAAAGCTTCAGTAATTGACCCAATAAAAACACTGAGATGATCAAGAGTTAAGAGAGGCTCGTTATTGGCATTAGAAAGAACAACCTCAAATCTCTTTGAAATTAACAATCCAGATTTTCTGGCTTGATCAAGATTGTCTTTTTGAGCTACTGCATCAGCCATAAGTATTTTTATTATAGCTGGTTCTGCGACTTAACTTAAGCCATGACTAGCTCTGTAGAATTGAATCTATTAATTCCTATAAAGCTTGAGATTAAGTTGCTCACACTAGCTTGAGTGGCAGCTATAGAATCTTTAATCCGCTTCTTTCTCTCAACAATTAGATTCAGGGTTTCTTTTTTACGGATAACAGCAATACTAGACTGGCTAATTAGTTGGTTTTCACCCACTAAAAGGTCATCGGTTCTTTTGAGAGTATCAACTCCTTGTTGTTGTTTTTCTTCTTCAGCTTCTAGCATTTTTAGCTCAGCTTCTTCTTCAGTTACAAATTGATTTATTAAAATTGCTTGCATTTGATTAATAGTTTGTTGGAGTTCTAGCTTGGCTTGATCAGTGGCCTCTTTTGCTTGAGTTAGATACTCAGATAACGTTAGCCAAACTGCCTCGGCTCCTTCTAAATAGGGAGCACCAAATCTAACTAATAACGTTCTAGCAATGGTTTGTTCCTCAATTGCTTCGTTAACGATTTGCATTTGATGTTCTAGCTCAAGAAGCAGTGTTTGACTAACTTCATTTGCCTTAAGTTCTTGGTTTTGAGTGCTTTTAAAGATTGTACTCATTAAAAAAATTAATACTGGTGGGAGCTGTATTTCTTCATGGGAATAAATTCTCTCATGCATGTCTCTAGCATCTTGAGGAATGGGGGTTTCAGTCATATATGACCTTTCAAAAAAATAAATATTATTTAGGGGAGAAAATGCTGCCTGAATAAAAAACTCCTCTATATGAGGAGCATCTGGGGTTTCTAATCCGATGCTCGTCGTACCCCCAATGGGGGCTTATTCTTAGATCGGACTGACTCTATAAATAGAGAACACCGTTGCGGCACAGTGATGGACTTACACCATCTTCCAAAGAACAATTTTTATTTAATAAATTTGTATCACAGGTAAAAAAAGAGTGTCAATTGTTAGCTTTATCCAAAGAAGGATCTGCTCTTGGGGTTGTGTTTTCCTGAACGGAGATCTTCTAGATCATCTTTAATACTTGTTGCAAGCATTTCTTGGCCAAAGAGTTCTTTTGCTAGAACTGACCCAGTCTCTTCAAAGCGAACATTATCATCTATGGCTGAAAGGTGCTCTGCAAAACTGGTAACTCCATCCTGTCCTTTACCGATCATGACTGCCATGAGAGCTTCTTTTTCTAGACTGGGGTCTTTTTGGGCTTTTTGTAAAAGCTCTAGGCCTTTCTTCCCAATGCTCCAACCTGTTTTTTCCAGCTTGGATGAGCTCTCTAAGAGTTTCTCGATAGCATCTTGTGGTTTTTCTCTCATTAAAAAGAAAAAGTCTGAACTAGAAGTAACTTTACCTTCATTTTCAGCATTTGATTCGAAGTTTCTCATTGATGAGCCTTTGTTATAGTTGGCTCCTTCAACTAAGGCTCTGATAAATCTGAGGACTCCATTTTCAATGGTATCTTGAGTGGCAGCTTCTCCCCAGGCTGCTAGGTGGGCTAAGATGAATTCTCCTGTTTTTTTAAACTTATTTTCACCATTTTCTTTTTCAGCTCCAATAAGTTTGTTTTTCACCAGCTCTGCGATGTCTGGATCTTCTAGATCAGATTGAATTATCTTTAATAACTTAAGTTCTTTAGCTTTTTTATAGAACTCTTCTAAACTAAGTTGGTGTTTTTCTAGGTCAACATTAAGAGCCTTAAGAACACGCTCGAACTCTTGAATGGGCAACTCATTGCTTTCAGAATTCTCAGCAGCACCATCTTCTTCTATCTCTGTAGTTTTTATCTCATCTGGTTCTGCATCTACATTAAGAGCCTCGTCGGGAGGAGCTGTTTCCTCAATTGGAGCAACTTGAATATCTTCTATTGCTGCCTGAGAAGAGGATTCTTCTTTGAGTGCGTTTTCTGCCATAGGCACACTATTTCATAGTTGGGAAAATGGGTCAAGCAACTGGAATTGGTTCTGCTTGGGGATTGAGAATGTTCTTAACTCCAATCCAGTCTTCTGCTTGGGCAGCACTTAAAGCTCTTTCATATCTATCTACTTTGTCGTCAAAGGCGGGTCTTCCACTTAGGACATTACTTTTTCTCTGGAGGTTTTCCAAGACATTTTTAAGGAAACTAATTACAAAGGTTCTTTTTTGTCTTTCTACAAACTGAGAAAATTTAAACATGAATTCAGGATGTAACTCTTGAAGGGTTTCAAAAACTTCATCAGGAGATTTTTTCACATTGAGTTCTTTTTGTAGTGATCGAACAATGTTTTCGTCAGATTGATTAACAATCAAGTCTAGAATAAAGTTGAAAAGAAATAATTGTAAGAGTTCTGGGTAATAAGCCGCTCTATCTTTATTGGAGAGGTCTAGACCTAGCAAATCTAGCAAGTCAAATGTTTTTTGGTTTGTCTCAATTTTTTTGTTCATAAATTTAAAATTTTAGTTTTCTTTTTCCAATTCCAATTCTAGCTGCTCTTTTATTAATCATATTCCATATTCCAGCTACTGATGCCAAAGAAGCTGCTCCTCCAAACATAAAGAACGATGCTGCTACATACTTAATATCTCTCCAAGTAAAGATTGGAATTTCCTTGTTAATAGTGGGCTTGATAGCTTCAACTATTTCAGGAATAACCTCTGGAGGAGGTTGAGTTATCGGAGGAGCAGCTGTGGGAGCCTTGGGAGTGAATACTTTAGAAATTATCTCTGGGATATCTATCGAAGGCATTGATGGTAAAGAAATTTCTGGGATTGATATTGGTCCTATTTCTGGAACGCCAGTATTTGCTATCACAACCCCCGTTATGGCTATTGCAATAGTGGCAGCAACGGCAACTTTTGCAATAGTTAATTGTTTTTCTAATCTTTCACTATCTGACTTCTTCATGACTTCTAGCCACTCTTTGTGAGTTAATTCTTCTCTAAGCTTATCTATTTCCTCTTTGAGCCTAATCTTCTCAGGATCTGTTTCTACTCCTTCT
>CAZHLX010000031.1:0-5181 GCA_964533345.1 uncultured Pseudomonadales bacterium | reverse complement strand
CTTCTCTTACGCTAGGATCTCCTGCTAGTTTTCTTTCCTTCAACTCTTCAATTACTTCTCTAATTCCTGTATTTTCTCTAGCCACATTATGGGTGGAGTAGTTTCTGACACCTCTGGGCAATCTTCTGATAATTGACTGATACTTAGCTGGGATATCTTCTCTAACAACATCTGCTGAAAGATAACCCCTTTGAGGTTCTACATAAGTCCAGTTCCCATCAATTTTTATCAGGTTAATCCCATGATTGTGAGGGCCAGGGAAAAACCGACCTTGATCTCCTAGATATCCAATTGCTTCTGTGGATTCAAGTCCAACAGCTCTAGATAATGCCAAGAATCCTTCTGAAACATACCCACAGTTTCCTTTGGAGACATTAATAATTGCTAAATACCTTGCTTCTTCAGGGTCCATTCCACTACTAGTGAGGCCTTCAATTTCTTGGGCAACAAGATCATCAATATTTGGGTCATCATCATAAGTAAATGAATGTAACCAAGCTGATAGGACAATATCACTCTTTTGTTTTTCACTGAGTGATTTGTCTTTATTGATTGTGTCAACTAATTTTTTCCATTTTTTGGGTAATTTTTCATTATTAAATAGTTTTTGGCTCTCCATCTGTGTGGCTGGAGTAGAGGCTGAGTTTTCTGGGTTGTGCTCAAAGTATAGCTCTAGACCTGGAGGGAGGATATCATCCGTTATTAGAGAAAACATGTTTCTACTTAGATTTGCTGAAAAAGAGAGTGACCCCTGAACTTCTTCGTCGGGATGGTAAAAACCAACCAACTGACAGTCCAATGGAGTGGGAACAGCATGTACACCACCCAAAATTTGTTGGTTAACTTTAACTCCAGTCTTATCTCTTTGTTGCCCTGGTTCTAATGGATATGGCTGATGGGGAATCTCTCCAGAAAAACGAGAACTTATTGTGGCAACTAGAGTTGTCCTTGAATAAGCAGGTATTAACTGAGGATTTATTAAGTGAAGATCAGGGTTTTTTAATGATTCAACATGATCAACTAATCTGTCAATCATATTTACAATTCCTTCTTTTGGTCTCTCACCATCTGTTGTTTTCAGCCCGCCATTTCTTGCTCTAGGAGCACTATCAGGAGAGAAAAGACTGGTGAAACTTCTCTTAGTGTTCTTGTTTGTTCTTAATGATTTTCTTGTGGAATCTAAGGAGTCAGCATCAGTAGTAACAATACCCAACTTTCTTTTTTCATCTTCTAGTTTTTTTAATTGTTCCATCATTTCTCTTTTTTGGGCCATCACTTCGGCATTGAAAGCACCTCTTTCTACACCTGAGTAATGTTCAGCAAAGAGGTCTAGATCAATGCTTTCCCCATTCGCGGAGACCTTTTGAAACTCTTCCATGAATTTTTGGATTAATTGATTTAGTCCTTGATTTCGGCTATCTTCAGTAGGCTTTAGAACAATTCTCATTGTCCCTAATCCATCCTCACTTTTAGGTTGTATTTTTCCTGAAGAGACACTAATTGAAGTAACGTTTGCCATTCTTTCGTAATAGCTTGTTCCGCTTTCAAGCACGAATCGCATTGAGTCTTTTTTACCAGTGTCAAAGGTGATCTCAATACTGGCGTTGTCACCACAGAAAGAGTAATAGTCTCTGATAAAGTCTCTTAAAGAAGAAGAAAGATGATGAAAAGAAGAGGGTGGTTTTCCTTCAGGGTAAGAGAGCTCTATCTCTAGTCCTCCATTTTTTTGTGTAATCTGATTTTCTCTTTCAATAGCTATTTCAAAAAGGCGGTCTACTGCTGTATCTGGGGTAGAAGCTTCTACTGGAAGCTTCATCTTGTCACCAGTGCTTTCTGGTTTTTCATCAATGGCTACTTTTCTTTCAGCAAGGTCAATAAGTTTTTCTATGGTTAATACATGTAAGAAAGCCCTATTCTTCATCCTAAAAACAGGGACTCCTCTTTTTTTCATTGTTTTTTCCATATAATCATCGCTGGTGAAAAGTGTGTCTGGAAGAATTCCGTGCTCACTCTTAAACTCCATCCATGCTGCTTTAAAAGCAGTCATGGCATCAGGATTTGCAGTTAGAGCGGCATGGAACTCTTTTTCGGGCAAATCTCCTTCTTCACAAGAACTACCACCATATGAGTTATTTAGAATCTTTTTAAATACTTCAGGGTTTGTACACTTTCCAAGTACTAAGGCCATTAACTTATCCCACTTACCATTGGCATACTTTGATTCCGGTGATCTGCTTATATAGAAACCATTATTTTGGCTACGATTATTTTTGCCAAAGCCACAGCCCCAAAAACTCCATTGCAGGGCATAGTCATCGCTGTTTTCAAGCAGTAGGCCATCAACACAGATACGATCTGTTTGGCCTCTTCCTGTTCTCCAGCCATGTTTGGGAACTACACCATCAGGAAGTATTTCTATACGAGGTGTTTCTGTAAACTGGATTCCTTCTGGCAAAGACAATAGAGAGATATCTTGGGGGGAGAGGGCTATGGAATGTTCTCCATCAAAGCTTTTTTCTCCAGCCCAGGCTGTAAACAGATTTTCTTGAGGCTGGGTTCTTTCTTTTGCTTCTTGTCGATATCCTTGATATTGATGATTAATCAAAAGAAATTTTTGAGGGAGTTTAAATAACAACTGAAAGAATTTTAAGTCTGGGTTGTTAAATGTTACAACAGTCTTGTCTACTCTTTCTTCTTTAGAAGAATCTTGAAAGAGTATGTTGTACGAGGGTGTTTTCTGATGGCTAAAGAACTCAGGTCTAACACTTACTTCTCCTTGTGCCTTCCAAGGGCCATTTTCATCTCTGGAAGAGAACTGGACATTACTAATACAACCTTCAGCAACTAGTGCACATGATCCAGCTTTTCCACCCCTACCATGTTGTCCCAGGGTTCCTTCACCTCCACCGTGTCTGGTTTGGATGAGGTGTTCTACTTTATAATATCGACTTTCATCAATATAATTACTTATTCTTACTTGAGTAACTTTTGAGTGCAATCTTAAAAAATCTTTTTCACCCAGGGATATGACCTCTCCCAGATTCAGAATCTTCCCTCCCTCTAATACGATCTCTACACTAGGTGGTCCTTTTGAGTAGTCGTTATAGTCAAAGGCATTTTGTAGAAACTCATATAGGGTGCTTGGATCACCATCTCTAATTTGGTCTCTATAAGAAATAACCTCAGTTGTTTCTGGGGTATACGAAGTAGGGACACCCTCAACGGGTTTTTCATGATCAAACAAACTATTATCAGGAGCATTGTTTTTTGCAGCTGCTTCTTGGCCTAATATTCTTTTATCTGTGTCGGTGAACACCATATATCAAGAATAACAAAAAACTATTCCCTTCAATAGCAGATATTGCTAAACTAGAGAGTAGGTAGTTTTAGTGGAGAATAATTATGGCACAAGCAGCAGAAAGAAGAGGCAAGGGGTTTGACAAAGATAGTGGTATTCCATCTCTAGAAAGTTTGGAGGCAAAAACTGTTCAAGGACTTTCAGAGTTAATGTCTGCACCAAAAGTTGCAATTCAACTTAGGAAGAGATTTGGTGCTGCAAAAAAAGAAAGTTCTAGGGAAAAAATTAATGAAGTTAAAAAAGAAATTTCTCCGTTTTTAGATAGAACTCAGGAGACAGTGGCTGGATTGGAAAGTATGATTACTTCTTTGAAAGAAGGTGATGCTCAAAGAGAAGCATGGCAAAAGATGATAGACATGTTTGATGACTCTTCAGAAGATCTATTTGATTTAGAAGAAGAAATTGGAACTTGGTTAGAAGAGAACTAGATCTTTTGAATAAATTGATGATTCTTGATAGAATTAACCCGTAGTCTTTAAAGGAGATACTTATGGCAAAAGCAAAAGAAACAATGACATTAGCTAACCAATTTACTGAAATGGTTCAAGCTGGATCTAAATTTGATGAATTTGAGCAGAAAATTTTGGAAGCTGGTGAAGATACTGAAAAACTATCCATAATTCGTGATCAGCTAACTGCTTTTGTAGAAAAAGTTAAGGAACAGGCAGAAACTGCTAGAGAAGCTAACAAAGCTCTTTTTGAAGAAGATGCCAAACCAAGGGGAAATGATCGAAGAACTAAAAGAACTATCCTTAGGGCTGAAGAGCTTCTAACTGATGGTGAAGATGGCTTCTTAGCTCTCCTAAAGGAACTCGAAGAAAAACTTCCCGAAGAGGAAAAACCTGCTGAAAAGTCAGAGGAAGCAGAAGAAGACACTGATGCAGCCATGGATCTGCTTGAGGAGTATGTGGCTGATATTGAGGATAAGAATACCCAGAAAGCACTTTTATTACTCATGAGTGAGTTAAGAGATCTCAAGTCAGAAGCCAAATCTTCTCCTGCAAAGAAGAAAAAGAAGGTTAAGAAGGAGGAAGGATTAGGTTTTTGGGAGAAAAGAGCTCAAAACAAAGAAGCAAGGGCTCTCAGGAAGCTTGAGGGTAATATGGAGAAGAAATTTATTGAAGTTCTTGAGGAGCGTCTTGGAATTAGTTCTAAAGAACTAAAGAAATTATTGGAAATGGCTGATCCTGCTGAAGAGTTGAGATATGAATCAGATAAAATCAAACGAAAAGCAGTAGTGATGCCAATTTTACTAATTGCACAGGAAGAAGGAATAATTAGTATTGCTGATGTGGAAACAATATCTGAAGAGCATAAAGCATATGCTGCTGATATTAGAATGGAAGCAAAAGAACAGAGTGAAAAAGAGAATAAGAGAAAAGATCAAGGCATTGATGTCCTTAAGATCTGGCTCAGACTTAATTCCGATATGCTAAAGGCTATGCCTGAAGTTTCCAAAGAGGCACCTAAAAAAGAGAAGCCTGTTGAGGAAAAAGATAAAGAGTCAGTAGAGGAAGATAAAGATACAGAAGACAAAGAAATTGTGACTGAGGAAGAAGATACTACTAAGGCTAAAGCTATTTCAGAAATACAGCCTCCTAAAAAATAGAATACCTCAAGCAAACTACCTGATATTCGTGCTAAAATACTTCTATGGCTGATGCTGCTGAGAGAGAAGCAATTTTTCTTGGTGAGAAAGTAGAAGAACTAAGACCTGCTCTCATAGAATTATCTATCCTTAGTGAACAAGACTTTTATGACAAAGTTATGGAGATGGTTGGTAGGCTTGATGGTTCTCCTGCTCGTCATCCTGTTACAAATGA
>CAZHLX010000030.1:0-10473 GCA_964533345.1 uncultured Pseudomonadales bacterium | reverse complement strand
AATACATTATGAAGACTCGCCGATTTTTATTGGCTGAATTTCCTAGTTTTGGTGAGAGCTTTTCTTCCTTCTTAATTTCCTTTGCAATTTTGGGATATTTAACTTTCATGAATTCTAGGTATTTTTTCTCCCATTCTTTAACATTATCAATGTTAACCACGTCCAAGAATCCATTAGTTATAGCCCAAATAACAAGCACTTGTTCAGTTACATTCATGGGCTCTTCCCAGCCTTGTTTGAGGATTTCAGTAATTCTGGCACCACGATCAAGCTGAGCTCTAGTTTGAGGGTCAAGGTCTGATGAAAACTGAGCAAAAGCTGCCAGCTCACGGTATTGAGCTAGATCAAGTCTTAACTTTCCAGCAACTTGTTTCATGGCTTTAATCTGTGCTGAGCCTCCTACTCTGGAGACAGATAATCCTACGTTTACAGCTGGTCTAATTCCTGAATAAAATAAGTCTGATTCTAAATAGATTTGACCATCAGTAATCGAGATGACGTTGGTTGGAATATAAGCAGATACATCGCCAGCTTGAGTTTCAACAATTGGTAAGGCAGTGATAGAGCCACCACCATAATCTTTGTTCAGCCGACAGGCTCTCTCTAGAAGTCTGGAGTGAAGATAGAAAACATCACCCGGGTAGGCTTCTCTACCTGAAGGTCTATTAAGAAGAAGTGACATCTCACGATAAGCCCAAGCATGTTTAGATAGATCATCATAGACTACCAACACGTCTTTACCTTGTTCCATGAAATATTCACCAATTGCACAACCAGCATATGGTGCTAAATATTGTAGAGATGCTGGGTCTGAGCTAGTGGCAGCTACTATTATTGTATGTTCCATAGCTCCATGTTGTTCTAAAGTTGATTTAAGTTGGGCTGCAAAAGAAGCTTTCTGACCAATAACCACATAAATACAAATTAGGTCTTTCCCTTTTTGGTTAATGATAGTGGTCAAAGGAATAGAAGATTTTCCAGTGCTACGGTCACCAATAATTAGCTCTCGTTGGCCTCTACCGATTGGAATCATTGAGTCAATTGATTTAATTCCGGTCTGGATGGGAGTATCAACCGGATGACGAGTAATAACTCCTGGGGCAATTTTTTCTAACAGCTGGAGATTTTTAGTTTCAATTGGCCTCTTCCCATCAAGAGGATCTCCCAAAGGGTTAACTACCCTTCCAATTAGAGATTCATCAGTTGGTATGGCCAAGACTTGACCAGTAGTAGTTGCTTCATCACCCTCTTTAAGATGACGATACTCTCCCAAGATGACAGCTCCAACTGAGTTTTCTTCTAGGTTAAAAGCTAATGCTTTGGTATTTTGAGGTAAATTAATAATTTCACCTAGAGCTACATCATTAATTCCAGCAATAGAGGCTACTCCATCTCCGATAGCCATAATCTGGCCAATACTTTTAGCTTGAGGTTGAGTATCAAAATCACCAATAGCTTGTTTAATCTCTTTAGCGATGGTTCTAATATCAGTTGGTTTTATATTCAGTTGTTTTTTAGGCATATAGCATTGATTCCCTAAGTTTTTTTAAACGATTTTTTAAAGAAACATCTAGGATTTTGTTGCCAACTCTGATTACTAATCCACCGATGATCGACTTATCTACTTGATATTTTATCTTTGGTTTTTGGTCAAACTTTTGACTAATAAATTCCTTTAATTCTTTTTTTTCACTAGATTTTAGGGCTACAGCTGAGATAACAGTGGCAGTATTATCAATCCCTTTTGACCAGCTTTGTTTTTGCTGGATCTTACTTAGTTTTGCTAGTTGGTCAACTTGACCAACGTTCTCTAAGTATTTGACAAAACCCTTAGCTATTTGTTGGACTTTATTGTTTTTTAGTTTCATTTATTAAGTTTAGTTTTTTTTAATAGCTTCATCTCTCGATCGATAATTTTATGTTGATCGGCTGAAGTAAGAGTTTTTTCTAGCACTTTTGCAGTCATATCGACTACTAGGCCTCCAACTCTATTTTTCATCTTAGCTTCTTCATCCTTTAATCTTTCCTTAAGATTATCGAATTCTTTTTCAACTAAAGATTGAGTTTCCTCTCTAGTTTCAGCAATCATCTGCTTAGATTGTTTGTCAGCTTGTTTACGAGCTTTATTCAAGATAGCAGTGGCTTCTTTTTCGGCTTCAAGCTGAACTTTTTTCTTAAATTCTTCAAGCTTAGCTTTTTCTTTTAAGTTTTCTTCAGCTGCTTTGATGCCATCTTGAACTTTTTTGTTTCGCTGATCAATAATCTTGATGATTGGTCTGTAAAGAAATTTATTTAAGACAAAAATCAAAACTCCAAAATTAATAATTTGAAACAGTATTTGATACCAATGAATTTGCATAGTTTATTGCTTTATTTCTTTTGTTTAAACAAATTTTAATATTAATGCCACCACCAAAGAGTAAATAGCAATAGCTTCAGCAAAAGCCACACCTAAAATCATGACTGTTTGTACCTTAGCTGCTGCCTCTGGGTTTCTCCCAATGGCTTCCAATGCTTTAGAGACGATCAGTCCAATAGCAATAGCTGGAGCAAGTCCTCCAAAAGCAATAGTAGCACCAACAATCAGGTCAGTGTTGCTAGCTGCCTGAACTGCTTGTTGGGCGGTTTCGACTGCGATTTCTGCACTCATATTTTTTCTCCTTTAATAAATAATTAATAATTAATGACTATCTGATGTGGCTATATTTACGAAAACTAAAGTTAAAGTTGCAAAAACTAGGGCCTGAATGAAACCAACGAATATCTCTAGCCCAATAAAAGGTAGTGGTCCAAATATTGGAAGTAAAAATGCAATGACTGCTAACAGTACTTCCCCAGCAAAAATATTTCCAAAAAGTCTAAACGAGAATGACATGATTTTAGCAAATTCACTAATTAGTTCTAAGAATCCGACAAAAAAGTTAATTGGATTGGAAAAATTGATGAATTTTTTAAAGTAACCTAAACCTAAGCTTTTATACCCAAAGACTTGAACCATAAAGACTGCCACAATCGCAGTTCCAAGGGTTATGTTTAAATCAGCCGTCCCACCTCTTAATAATGGTACAAAGTTTTGGCCATTGTTGATAAAAATTGTTTCAACACCTGGTAATAAGCCAGCCCAACTGGCAATGATTACAAAGAAAAAGATTGATCCAAAAAGAGGAAAGAACTTGGCAGCTTGATGAGGAGCAATAGATTGAACAAATCCATATAAAGCCTCAATTAGAGTTTGAACAAAGATAACAAATTTTGAGTCAGTATGTCTTTTTTTATAGAAAGTATAAGCAACTGTTGAAAGAAAAATTGTGGTAAGAAGGCTTACTAACATGGAGCTGGTAAAACCTAGCTCCCCTAAATAAAAAATCGGCTCAGCCGATATTGAAATATGCAAAGATGCCATTTCTTTCTCTTTAGTAAGTTTTAATTACGCCCTGAAAATATCAATAAATCAACACAATGTCAAGGCTAAATACTATAATTTGTAGTATATATCATTAGGTTTCATTTATATATCAGAAAAAAAGAGTATCTTCTATTTATTTTATTTTGTCTAGATTTTCCTCAAGGTCAAACCCAAGTTTCTTTTCCATTGATTCAATTAATTTGATTGCTGTTTCTCTAGACTCAGGCCAAGCAGAAAATTGATAGTGTTGAAGTATCTTCAAGAGCATCCGTGCAGTTTTCTGAGGTAAAGGAAACTTATGTCTGTAGGGATCATCTTTTCTGTAACCACCAGAAAAAGCCAGTGAACCAGTTCCTTTATCCTCACTTTTGATTTCTTTAATGAGTCTTATTTTGGTCAGCTCTTTTAGTTTTTCATCTCTGAGTCTAACTACTTCGCTAAAGTGTGTATTTAGAACTCTTCCAACTCCGGCAATTATAGTGTTGTGGACGGCGGGAGAAGGTTCTCCTTTTGATCCAAGATAGGTAACTCTGGAAAAAACAACTTCCTTGATTCCGGATAATATTTTTTCTATCTCGTCAGCAAGTGCATTTTGGAAAACTTCACCTAATAGAGAATTAATGATGGTAGACCTTGTCTTGTAACTCTCTATATTTTGTGAATTGATATCTGGATCTAGAGCCCAGAAAATCATTTCTTCAATTATTTCTTGTCTTCTTTTTAGACCTGCCTTAGTTTTTTGTTCTGTTTCTAAAAATTGAGTTGCTTTTTTTTCTACATTAGAAGGCAGTATATAAGGGGCCATCTTTTTATTTCTGGCTTTAGTGATCTTTACCCTGTTTTCTAGGAACTTATCAGTATTTTTCTCTCCAAATAACGAGGACATGAATTCATATCTGGGAGTCCAGTTTTTCCCAAATGCAATTTTCAAGATTGGGTCAAAACGCAACCAAGTATAAATAGAAAAAAGAAGAGTTTTTTTGAGAGCCTGCCTCATCGCTAGTGATTATACCAGAGCCAAGATTTTATTCTGCCAATACGATTACAGCATCATATTTATCTTGAGTATCTTCAATGTTATCTTTCTCTTGGAATACTAGTTCTAGCTCAGTTAATTTTTCTAAAACTGTTATCAATGGCTCATTTTCTTCTGTCATCAGGACAAAGACTCCTTCTTCATAGTCACCTTTGGCGTTTCCAGCTTTTACTGTATCAAAGTCAGTGAGAGTATCAGCAATTTCTCCTGCATAGCCTGCCTTTGTAGTTGCATTTACAACAAGCACAGACAGCTCAGAGATATCAATCTCTGCTTCTGGAGAAGGAGATGGAGATGGGCTTGGTGATGGGCTGGGAGAAGTCTCAGCAACAGGGTTAACTGGTTCTTCTGAAGAAGGTTGAGTAAGTTGCAAAACTCCTAAGCCTATTCCAATCCCTATCCCAACAGTTGCAAAAAAGACTGCTAGGGTTACAAAAACCATCTTTAACATAGTTTTAGTTTGGTTTTTATTTTTAATAACAGGTTTTGATTTCTGGGTTTTTATTTCCACCTTGGTTTTTTCCTCTTTCTTTGGAGCAGGATCTTTTACTTCCTTTTTTACAGGACTAGCTTCAACAGCCTTTTCTTCTGATGATTCTTTTTCGTCATCAATCTTTAGACTCTCCAATAGAGCTTCAATTTCATCATCTTCTTTATCGTCTGATTTAGTCTTTTCTTTGGTGATAACTGCTGCTGGGGTTACAACATTTGCATCTGGTGACGGAGTGGATGTCTCCTCTACTACTGGAGAGCTCTCTTTTTCAGTCTTATCTTCTACCTTTTCCTCTGATATAGATTCTTCTGGAGTTGTGACAGGTTCTTCTTTTTTCACTGACTCCTCCTTTTTAGTAGTTACTACGGGAGTTTTTTGAGGCTTGGGTAAGTCAGATGAGTCATCCTCAGCGTTTACTTCAGCTTTCTCTTTATCTTCAACCTCAACTGATTCAATTTTTGCTCCAGCTGGAGCTTTGCCTATCTCAAATTGAGGGACGGGATAGTCACTTATAGAGAGAGTTCTCATTCCTGACTCAATAATTTTCTTGACGTAAGATGGCATCTTACTCTCTTCATCTTGCTTGCTAGCAAGCTGTTGAATAGGCAGGGTGTCACTTAAGTGTTCTTTTAGTTTTTCCTCCACTAACTCATTACTCAGCAAGTAAACAGTTTGGATGCTAGGCTCAGCTCCTTTGAGAGTTTTGATGGTTTCATAGATATTATCTACCTCTTCAACTGATGCTTGATTTGCTTGATCCACTCCAATGTAATGGAGTGATACATAAAGCATGGAATCAATTTGAACCACACTAATAGAGGGTTCAAGAGAAACAAGAGATTTGATACTCCAACTTAAAGGAGAAATACTCTTAATAGTAACTTTCGCTTCTTTGGCTGAAATTTGGAGCGGCTCTAATAATGATTTTTCTAAGGCACTGAGCTGAACACGAGTGTTATCACCGTGTTGATTCAGGACTGTAGTGTCAACTTGATGGGTATCTGTATTAATCCCCAACTCAGGAAGAAGATTGGAAGTTAGATAATCTTTGATTTTAGAATCTGATTTTTCTTTAACATTCACAATTGTATTTGTGAAGAGAAAATCAGGAAGGATCAGCTGGTACTCTTCAGGGTCAACTTTCTTAAATAACTTTAAGACATTCTCTGCAATAAATTCATTGTCATCCATATACTCACCATTCACTTGTCTAAAAGAAGATACGGTAAAAGTAGATGGTTTTTTTCCAGGTAAGAGCTCAGCTAAGTAAGCTACATCAGGTAATATATAAAGGAGTTTTTGAGTGTTTAACATTGCACACAGACCAATTAAAAAAATAGCTGATTACTGCTTACTAGTATGCAGTAAAGTGCCCTGACTTGGCAAGGAGAGATTAGATTAACTCTCTACGGACGGACTCTGCCAGTCCCGTGAGAATTTTATAAGGAATAGTTTGAGCAGTTTTTGCTTGATTTGAGATAAAGTTTTTTTCTTTTGGATCAGGCGAGTATATCTCTACTCTATCTCCAATGTTAGGATCGGCAACGTTTGATAAATCAACAATAGTTAAGTTCATGCATACCCGACCAATAATAGGACAGGTTTGGTTATTTATGATTACCACTCCTTTATTCGAAAGTCTCCGGTCAACTCCTTCATAGTAGCCAGCTGGAATAATTCCAATCTTCATTTCCTGAGGAGCTTTAAAGGTGCCGTTATAACTAACTAGATCATCTTTTTGAATGTTTTTGATCTGAATTAATGTAGATTGAAATGATAGTGTTGGTTTTAATTGCGGCGACTGTTTCTCAAATGGGGAGAATCCATAACTAGTTATACCGGCTCTAATTAGGTTAAAAGTATCATCTTTAACATTAAAAACTCCTGCGGATGCTGAGATATGGCGCCATTTGGGTTTAATGTCGTGATCATTAAGTATTTCTAAGGCCTGATAATAAGCTTCAATTTGTTTTTTAGTAAAGGTTTGGTTTTTAGGGTTGTCAGCATCGGCAAAATGAGAGGCTAAGCCTTCAATTTTTAAATTTTTTAGCTTAAGAAGTTGTTTAGTAAATTTAGGAAGGTCACTGATTGAAACTCCTTCTCTGTTCATCCCTGTATCAACAAAGATATGGATATTGCAACCAGGTTGGTATTTATTTAATGATTGAGCAGTCTTGATATCAAAAACTGTGTAGTGGAAGGGAAGGGGTTTAATATTGTAATTTTGAGGATCAGTATAACCAATTATTAGAATTGGGGTTTTGATATTTTTTTTATAAAGCTCATAGGCCTCATATAGACTATCTACTATTAAGAAAGGTGATCTAAGTCCATCAAAGATAGGGGCAACAAGGTTCAATCCATGTCCATAAGCGTTGCTTTTCAGAACTGGTGCAATCCTTGCTTCCGGATGAAGTTTCTCTAAAAACTTATAATTATCAACGAGAGATTGATGATTAATTAAGATCTTGTTGAGATGGTGATATGGTTTTTTCTTAAAAAGAGAAAGCATGGAAGGGTGAGTCCGCCGGGACTCGAACCCGGGACGCACAGCTTAAAAGGCTGTCGCTCTAACCAACTGAGCTACGGACCCTTGTTAATAGATCAAGTTTATCAAGAGTACTTAAGAAGAGCAATTATAACAGGCTTTTTTTATTTAAGGTATACTTTGATTGATGCCAGAATTACCAGAAGTTGAAACAGTAAAAAGACGCCTCAAAGAAATTTTACCTGGAAAGGTGCTTAGTTCTTTAGATATTCGACATGATAAGAGTTTTCGTGGCGATAGAAATGAGTTGTTGGGTCAAGAGATTCAGGATGTAACCCGTAAAGCAAAGATCATCAGAATTCATTTTCCTGGTGAGAAGAACCTGCTGACTCACTTGAAGATGACAGGACAGTTGATCTTTATTGATAATGAAACTAGAACTGGAGGAGGTCACCCAACAGCAGATTGGGTAAAAGATCTTCCTAGCAAGCATACACGGCTTATTTATGATTTCACTGATGGCTCTAAACTCTATTTTAATGATCAACGTATCTTTGGTTGGATGAGATTGATGACAGATGATGAGGTTATAGCTGAATTTTCTAAGTATGGACCAGATATTAATGAAAGCTCTTTGACAGTTGAGTACTTGCAGGAAAAATTTAAAAATCGTCGTATTCCTATTAAACAAGCAATTATGATGAATCCAATTATGGCTGGTTTAGGGAATATCTATGCTTGTGATGCACTCAACATAGCTCAACTCTCCCCATTTAGACCAGCTAAGAGCTTGGACAATTGTGAACTAGAAAGACTATTAAAAGCAGCTAAGCAAGTAATTGAAGAAGGGCTAGCTTACGGTGGGACTACTTATGACGGCAAGTATGTTCATGTTGATGGCATGTCCGGCTCATATCAGGATATTATGAGAGTTTATGCTAAAGAAGGTGAACAGTGCCAACAATGTGGGGGAACTATAACAAAAGAAAAGATCGGTGGTAGAGGCACTTTCTATTGTGAGGACTGCCAGTCCTAAAGGAAACTCTTAAGAGTATTAACCGATTTTTCTAACTTTTGTTTTTCTTCCCAATTGAGTTTTATTTCGATGACTTCTTCTACTCCACCTCGACCGACAATACATGGCACACTTAGAGCAACTCCACTCTGTTCATAATATTGATGAAGTGGGATTGAAACAGGGAAAATTGCTTTTTCATCTCTTAAGATTGCTTCTACAAGTCTGGTGGTAACAGTAGCAATTCCATAGTAAGTTGAGCCTTTAGCCTCGATGATTTTGTAAGCTGCATCTCTGGTTTTCTGATAAGCCTTCATAGCTTTCTCTTCAGAAAAGTTGGGAAAATTACTGAGTGTTTGTCCACCCACTGAGGCACTAGATATAGCAGGAAAAGAGCTGTCGCCGTGTTCTCCTAAAATATAGGCATGAATACTAAGAGGATTAACATGCAAGAATTCAGACAAGTGAAACCTGAATCTAGAAGTATCCAAAATTGTTCCAGAACCAAAGATTCTGCCTTTTGGCCAGTTAGCCATTAAGTAAGCTTTATAAGTTAAGATATCAACTGGATTTGCTACTACAATAATGACTGCATCAGGGGCATAGCGGATAACTTGAGGAAGCATCTTTTCTAAGATAGCTACATTTTTTTCAACTAGGTCTAATCTAGTCTCCCCAGGCATTTGAGAGTCACCTGCAGTATAGATGATAATATCGCTATTAGTTAGATCAGCATAATCATCAGTTGAAATGATGTCGGTGTGATCAAGAAAAGCCATTCCGTGCTCAAAATCAAGTTGTTCTCCTTTGATTCTTTTTAGGTCGCGGTTAAAAAGAACCAATTCATTAACATGTCCTTCCAACAACAAAGCATAGGCGGTAGTAATGCCGACTCTTCCGCAGCCAACAATACTAACTTTATTTCTATCGTAGATAGGAGGTTTTTTCATGAGCAGTAATTTAATTTAATGTCTACCTATAGTTATACATCTAAAGTAGCTACTAGTGGTAGGTGATCTGAGATATCTACTTGAGGACAAGATTTATTAATAACTTTTATTTCTGGAGAAATAAACATCATGTCGACTACAGCATTAGCAAATCCGGGGAATTTTTCCAGGTTTTTTTGTTTAACGTTAAAGCTAGTTGTTAGATCATCTTTAAATATATTAATTAGTTTTTGTTCAATTCCTTTAATAGTTTGAGTTTTGGCTTGAACATTGAAGTCACCACTGAGAATTACATTCTTTTGGTCCTTAATTTCTTCTAAGATCACTTCTCTCATTCTAAGTCTTCGATTTGTATCTGCTGTGCCATCATTGTTGACTGGTCCATGGATATTAAGCAATTTAACATGCTTGTTTCCAATCTTGGCAAAAGTAGTTTGAAGCATAGTTGGAAAATCAGAGAAATCTTCAATTGAGTCATGATCATACTCTCCAAAAGGAGTATCAATATGAATTGCTCTAGTATTTGATAGAGGGAACTTGGAAATTATTAATTGTCCGGCTTGTATAGACCCTTCCCCTTCTCTTTTATCTAGAAATACTGGGGAAAAGCAAGTTTGGTGTTGAGGAAAGGTTGCTTTAAAAATCTCAACCGTTCTAAATCTTTTTTTAATGTTTAAATCATTGCCGTTGTAGGCTTCTTGTAAAAACATTAAATCAGCCCGTTGTCGTTGAAGGAAATCATGAGCCTGATCAAAAAGACGACCTCCATTCCAAAGATTTAAAGAAACAACCTTTATTTTCATTAGAGCTATTATAATATTAAGTATGGAGTTAGGTTTAAAGGGAAATCCCCCAGCCGGAATTTTATTAATTGATAAGCCTAGTGGAATCACTAGTCACGATGTGGTTTATCGTGTGCGAAAAAAAACAGGAGTAAAAAGAGTTGGACATGCTGGCACTCTTGATCCTTTGGCTACAGGCTTATTAATTGTTTTAGTCAGCAGAGAGTTTACCAAGAAACAAGACCAGTTCATGAAGCAAGATAAAGAGTATTTGTGTGAAGCTCAGCTGGGAATTGAGACTGA
>CAZHLX010000029.1:9440-10579 GCA_964533345.1 uncultured Pseudomonadales bacterium | reverse complement strand
CATCTCTCCCTAAAACAATCGCTGCAGCTACTACTAATGTTTTTTGGAAATGTAGAACCCCCTCCAGGAGTAGCTGCTTATGATGCAGCCGCAGAAGGAATAGGCCTGGTTTTGTTTCTATCAAATGTCATCAGAGTTATCACTATTGTTGGTGGGTTATTTGTAATGGTCAATATCTTATATGCTGGATGGATATATATCTCCTCTTCTGGAGATGCTGGTGCCCACAAGAAAGTAGCAGATACAGTTACTTTTAGTGTGATTGGGTTAGCAATCATTGTTAGCTCTTACGCAGCTGCTGCTCTAGCCGGAGTAATTTTCTTTGGAGACGCAACGTTCATTCTTAATCCCACAATCTGTGGACCGGAGGGATGTTAATTTATGAAAATTAATAAAATACTGGCTGCAGCTTCATCAGGAGACCTTGGAACATTCAAAGCTCCATCAGAAGCTTTTGCTCCAGAAACAGCAGAAGCAGCCGGAATGACTTTTGACCGAGTTCTTTCTATTGCTTTGGGTGGATTCACTTTAGTTGCTGCTCTTTATTTCCTGTTTTCTCTATTAGTAGCGGGTTTTAATTGGATGGGAGCTGCTGGAGATACTGGTAAAATCCAAAAAGCACGAGACACCATGACTAATGGACTAATTGGTTTAATTATTATTGTTGGTGTTTACGCCATAGCTGGGGTAATTGGTACCATGCTAGGAATTGATATTCTTAACCCAGGAGATCTACTCTTGGAGCTAGGACCAGGTGAATAAAATACTATGACAAAACAACTTGCCGCAATTACTAATCCCATTGTTGAAGGAGCAGCTGGCTCTGATGTAGATGCTGCTAAAGATGGTTCACTTTTTTTTAGTATTATCGGGGGAATCCTCCAGTTTATGATGCTCATCGGAGCATTAGTAGTGCTTATCAACCTTCTTCAAGCTGGCTTTGAATGGATTGGAAGTGGTGGTGACAGCAGCAAGCTTGAATCAGCCAGGCAAAGAATTACTAATTCGGTCATCGGACTGATTGTTCTTTCGGCTAGTTTTGCTCTCTGGGTTTTGGTTAGAGACTTTTTAGGCATAGAGTTGACCTTTCAACCTCTCTTTCCCGCCTAAAGATAGCTTGACTACCAGGGAAGACCTTG
>CAZHLX010000029.1:0-9430 GCA_964533345.1 uncultured Pseudomonadales bacterium | reverse complement strand
GTATAATACTAGATTATAAATAATTAGTAAGTAATATAGGTATAAAAAGGAGTTTTTAAATGAAAAAACGATTAACTCAGCTCAGCTTAGCTGCTGGCTCATTGGCTACTTTACCCATGCAAGCTATGGCTGCTATCGACACCGGTGAAGACATTACTGCACCCAAGGGTTTTGCCACTAATATTGGTAGTTTGATTAATGGTGCTCTTAGTTTCATTATGGTGATTGCTGCTTTATTGGTGTTTTTATACCTGATCCTAGGTGGTATTGAGTGGATTACCTCAGGTGGTGATAAAGGCAAAACTGAAAATGCTCGTAACAAGATTACTGCTGCTGTAATTGGTCTTATTATCTTGGCAGCTTCTTATGCTATCTTGTTAATCATCCTTAACTTCCTCGGTTTTGGAAGCTTAGGTGACGTCTTCAGCAACGTCCGTGGTTTAGAATAAAGATAGTCTTAAAACCTAAAAATTATTAATGAAAAAACTTGTTTCACGTTTAGGGTTTGTTGTACTTAGTACTCTATCACTAGCTTTGCCTACTTCTGTTAGTGCTCAAATGTTGAGCCCACAGGAATGGGGTGGTGACTGTACCGTAGATGGAGTAGCTACTATCCAGGGTTTAAGATGCATGGTCGCCAATATCCTTTCCGTAGCTATCACTGCGATTGGATTTGCTGGGTTTGTCATGCTCATTATTGGTAGCTTTAGATACCTATTCTCCGGCGGAAACAGTAAAGGGACTGAAACAGCCAAAAACACCATTACTTTTGCTGTGATTGGGCTGGTAGTCGCCTTATCTTCATTTGTAATCTTGAATCTAATCGCTAAGTTTACTGGGGTGGAAACAATCTTAAACTTTGTCATTCCAGAAGCTGGAACTGATTTCTAAGATATCTTCTCCAATGCGAGGTGGTTTATAATTAAGACCAGGTATGAATGCTATTAAAGATTCCTTCTGGATAAGATTAATTGCCTTAGTGGCTCTTTTTGTCAGTCCATTTTTATTCCTTTCTCCTCAACCAGCACAAGCACTAAGAAAGACTGCTGATGAGGTATATGTCCAGCCAATTGAAGGTCTTGATAAGACTGGTTTGTTTGGACCTACCCAAAAAGAAATTATTACTTCAGTTATTCAAGATAACTACCAGGTTTATTGTGCCGCTCCCGCTCAAGAAGTTAGTGCTGAAATTGGCAAGAAATATATTCGTTATTTAGAACTCTATTTTGGAAACACCAAGATTCACAAGCCAGAGACTATTTTGACAGCTAATGATGACATCTTTAATCCCCTGGTCTTAGATGATACCGGAGAAGAACAACAGGCTGTGTTCAATGAAAGCAAAGAAAGTTATGTTCAGTATTTAAATAACAGCAAAGCTAACCCAGACCCCCTGCTAGAGGAAGTTGTCACTGCTGACTACTACAAACTGCTTTCCATAAGAGAACAATGTGTTTTGCAAAAAGAAGCTCAAAAAAGAGTCGGGATACTATGCGGTAAACTAGATGTTCCTCTAAGTGAGTGTCCACTTAATGTCCCTATTCCTAATACTGGAGGTGATACCAAGATTATGGAGGTAGATATCCCCAGCTGTAATAACATCACCAAACCTAATCTTATTAAATCTCTATCTAATCTTGGAGCAACATTAATTGAGCTCGCCAATCTCCCCATCTCTCAAGTATATGGAAAGAGACCAGCATTTTTAGTAACTTGTGTAGAGCAGATTAAGGCTGGTGGAAGCATCTGGGGTGGTGGATCTGCACCTGAAGACCTAGCTCTCTATATGTGGACTAACTGGCGAGACATCCTTAGTTCTCTTTTTGGACTACTCAAACACAAGCTTAATCTCAGAAAAGATGAGTGCCATGTCAGAACCATCTTGGTAGATTCTCCTACAACTGAGCAAGAGCCACAAAACTCGATGGAAGCTCACAATGTCTCTCGAAAAGTCTTAATGAAGCTTGATGACCAAGTTGCAGAACAAGAAGCATACGACAAAGCTAAAGGAGCTAGGAGAGAGATTGCACTTGGTAAGTTAGCCAAAGGCTTTAGTGCTGATGAGAGAGTAAATTTGGTTGGGAGTGCTAATAGTCAAACTCAGGCTTTGACTCATATGATTAATGGCCTAGCCCCTGTGTGTAGTATTGAAAGCATTAGAGATGAAACTGCTCCTACCATCACTAGTGAAGCCCATTTCACCGAGGGTGGACCTAAATATAAAGCTACTGGAAGAACAGCCGCAGATGATTTTGGTTTATTAGAAAGTTTGTTTGCCAAGCTAGGAGCCGAGATTGAAACCGGAGAAAGAACAAAGAATGACATTGAGCAAAGGGGAGCCATCATAGAGACATTCATTATTGCTCCTTATGATGCTCAAATTACCATGGATCAATTTCTTACCACTCTAGATGACTATGAAGCAATTCAGACAACAAGAGAAAGCGATTGGCCAACACATGTACTATTTAATAAAGGAATTGGAGAAGGACAAGAGTACTCGCTTAGCAGCGGAAGCAGCACTAGTGACCAAGAGTTTTGGGATCCAGAAGACTGTAAGACCGTAACCCATAGGGATAAGGAAACTGGCGAAGTCTATGAAGAACTCGATTGTACTCAAGTCTACACTGTTGGGATAACAGATATGGAACAATATTTAGGAGTTCCAGTTTTACCAGCAAAAACTCAAAGTAATGTGAGAGTACAGCTGACTGGACTTAAGTATGAAACACCTGTTCATAGTCATGTTGAGAGATATAGTAGTACTCCATTAGCAAACAGTGAAGTTCTAATCAAGGGTACTGCAGGGAGCAGTGGTGATGATGGTGATGATGATGAGCAAGATATTGGAGATGTCTTGGCAAAGTGTAACGGTGGTCCAAGAGTTGGATCAGGAGAAGACTCCCAAAATATCTGCCAAAGCACAGGAGAATACTGTACTCCAGAAGAAATTAATGCCAACAATGACTGTACATTGTTAGAGTCACAGCACTATATCCCCAATTGGCAAAATGGTGGTGATGGATATAAACCATGCAGTGAGGAGTTATATTCATATATTGCTTGTAACCCTGAGTATGAAGATGCTTTGATTGCTAATATGGTCGATTCTAATGGAAACTTCTCTCAAAGCGGCACCATGACTGCCTGTGAATATGTGGTCTCAGAGGCAAAAGCAGCTGGAGTAAGTCCAGCTTTTGCTTTAGCAATGTGGGGGGAAGAATCAGGCTGGAGTTCTTATCGAGATGCCTATGCATTTGGAGTAACATCAGCTGGAAAACTGGATCTTGGTGATCAGGTAGCAGCTTTCCTTGGTACAGTTAAAGGTAAATCTGATTACTTAGCTTTTATGAAGCAATATTCAGGAGAAAAAGAACCTGGAAATGTTTTTTGTAATAATGCCCATTTTCCAGCTAGGCTAAGAGCCTATTACGACTATCTAGCTCTCTAATTACTCTTCCCCATCGTTCCTGGTTGATGATCTAGCCCACCTGTTTTTTTCTTTGGAGATTTTGCCGAAACTGGTCTGCCTTTGGGCTTTTGTTTTTTCTGTTTAACTTCTTGAGACTGAGTTGGTGCTGGTGAAACTCTCAACCTTCTTGCCCCCTGTCTCATTAGCCAAGCTGCCGTTTCTAGTAGCTCTGGGGTAATTGATAAAGATCTGAAACTATCAGTTGTTTTTTCGATACTGAGTAATAAGTTTGTGGCAATATCACCATTAAGAGACAGCTCAGTTTTGCGAATTATTTCTGCCATCGCACAACTAAGATTCACATGATCAGTTGTATTTACCTTTACATCTCCCACATCGGAGTCATAGTTATTTATCGAAATAACAGTAGTATCTGCAAAAACTGATTCATTTCCTAAATATAGATGTTCAAGAGATTCATAAGAACTCACCCCCACTAAAAATACCAAGTCTGCCTCTGCACCCACATAACCTACCTCGACAGTATCCTTATCTAAAGGCTGGTGGCTTTTTTGTGGCTGAATAGTTAAATAAAAACGATTAGTTTCCTCACCAATATGGTAACTAACTTTTTCTACTGCAGCTTCTTGGTAATCAAAACTCACAATTAGATTTTTATTACTAATCTCTGTCTTGATACGATCTGTGCCTACAAGGTGCTGGTTACTCTCACTTGGTAATTCTGGGCTGGCATAAACCACATCTTTACCAGACTCCTCTAAACTCAAGAAGAGTGCGCTGCTAGCAGCTAAAACATCTAGGTCTGAAGCTGGAGAAATTAAAACTAAAATACTTTGAGCTGAGTTGATAAAATCTTTAATCTGGGAAAATTGATCTATAGTCATCATCTACCTAAGTGTATATCTTAGTACAAACAGGCAGAGTTTTCATAACTAACTATCTCGCAAAATATCAAAAAAAATCAACTAGAATCGCTACTTTTACGCCCAGTGAGGATCAAGTACAATAAACTTAATGAAAAAACTGCTGACGATACTACTAGCAGGGTTGTTGTCTTTGTCATTTATGATCAAAGATGCCCAAGCTGTCGCAGAAATTGATCAAAAAAAAGCTGGTGTAGAAGCCAACCTAGAAACTTTCCAACCCAATGTTGATTCATTTGTCTACAGTGTCAACGGTAGTACTGGGGCTGATGTGACTCTTTATATTACTGGTGGTCATCCTCTCAAAACAGGTGGTGAGACAAGCGGTCTCATTGGAGACATGACTAGGAATATCGCCTGGATGTTTAATAGTCCTGCTGCCACCACTGAAAGATATGTCGCAGATGTCCTTGACTCAGCTGGAGTTAAAATCGCCCAACCAGCTTATGCTCAAGGAGTGGGCTTTGCAGCTCTAGACCCCGTGCTCAACACCTGGAAGACTTTCCGCAATATGGCTTATTTACTCTTTGTAATAGTCTTTTTGGTGATCGGTTTCTTAATCATGATGAGACAAAAGGTTGGTGGACAAACAGTTGTCACTGCTCAGCAAGCTATTCCCAACATAATTGTCGCTTTGCTACTAGTGACTTTCTCTTATGCGATTGCCGGACTACTAATAGACATGATGTATTTAGTCATGTACCTCATATTAGCTTTATTCCAAAAAGACCAAGAGTCTTTCTTAAATAAAAACTTCTTAACCCTAGGTTGGACAATGATTTCCAGTGGTACTGGTGCTGCCTTCACTGCAGTTGAAGAATTTACTGAGTCTATGCAGAGTTCTTTGGGACAGTTTGGACAAGAAGCAATTGAGTTTTTGGGAGAGTTAACGATGGCGGTAGTGGTGGCAATTGCGATTGCCGTTAAAATCTTTGAGCTCTTTTTTGAGTTACTCAAGACATATGTCACTATTGTTTTGACGATCGCCTTTTCTCCAATCATCCTGGCTGTAGGCGCTATCCCTGGAAGAAACACTTTTGAGCAGTGGATCAAAGATATCATTGGAAACCTAGCTGCATTCCCAGTAGTGCTATTAGTGTTAATTGTTTTTGATGAGCTCACAGGTGGAATTAGTGGAAATACCCCTGTTATTGAGAGTGGTGGTTTTCAACCTCCTTATCTTTTTGGCAGTGGTTCAGCTGGAGTTTTGCCTTTTATCATTGGAGTCGGAATGATTATGATCATGCCTGAAATTGTGAAGGAATCTAAAAAAATGCTCGGTGCTAAAGAAGGTGTCTTCCAACAGTTTGCTAGAGATATTGGTAAGTCTCTCGAAGGCGGCTGGAAAGGTGGAGAGCTGGTACCAGGACTTGGATTTACAGATACTAGTAAATGGCCAATGGGTGGTATCAGTGGTGAGAATCTATTTAGGAAATCTACGGTTGGACTGGGTGCTGCTGGAGGTAGTGCTTACGGTGCTGGTGAGGGTGCATTCCGTAAGAGAGTCCTTAGACAGGCTGATGTTGATTCCTGGACACAACTTAAAGCCAGAGGTGCTGATGTTGGTAGATGGGTAGGATCAAAAACAGGCGATAAAGAGATTAATCAGGAAAGCGGCAAGAAAAAAGAGTCTTAATTAAAAATATAAATTAAGATTTTTCCAATTACCTATTAGTAATAATTTTTATTTGTGAGATTTTTTGTGTAATAGAGACGATAGATAATCGTCTTATTTGTTAATCTTCACCCTCAGCCTGCTTGCTTCCCTTTGTTAGATCAATAATATCAAGAGCTCTATACAAAGTAGCAGGCTCTAGACCAGGACTTACTGGATGGTAATGACCCTCTAATTGCTTAGCATGCTTACCTGCTCTAATGAGGTCCTCAATCTTTTCAATCCACTCTTCAATAAAGAATCCTTCTTGTTCTCTGTGTTCTTTAAGAAGTCCCTTATTATTCTCATCCATACGAGGATGAGCTTGGACAGCAAATGCAATTTGTTGAACCACATCTTCTTCAACTCTATGATGTCTTTTTCCTTGATCAACACCAAGAGCTGTGGCTAATCCACCCAAAACCTTAACTGATTCTGGCAACAGAGATAAAACATAGTCATAAATCTTTACATCTCCATCAGATATTGGAGGCAATCCATACCTACTCCTAAATGCATCAGGAATTGTTTCTGCTGGAATTTTAATGGTTGCCGTTGGTGCTGTTTTTATAGTTGAACGAAGGTTATCAAGGAACAAACGATAATGATGCTGATAATCCTTCTCCCCGTGGTATTTTTCTCCAAAAGATAAGAGTGAAAGGCGACAATACTGGTACATCGCATTAGCTAGATAGCGGGCATTAATTGTTCCCAATGCTTTTGTGGGGGAAATCCCAAGAGCAACTGCTTCTGTAGTGGCCTTTTTAATTCCCTCGACATCCTTTTCCATATCTCCTGATGGACTAAATCCGGCTTCACAATTCTCAATATATTTTTCAGCAGCCTCACTTCCGTTAAGCATCCCATCAAGATTAATTTCTCTACTGACATTAGGAATATCTTTTTTACCAGAAGCTGCTAAAACATAGTTCCTCGTAGTAGGATCGATTGCTGAATCAGCTTGTGTTTGACCTCTGGTATGAGGCAACCAGAACATACCGTAAAAACCTGGCACCATCATTTCACCATCTTTTCTTCGGAAAACAACTTTTTCATCATCAGATAAACCAGGAGCATCATCAAGAGTCGGAGCCCACCAGTTACTCCAAATTGGAGTTCCATAATCAGCAGTAAATCTTAGGTTATCAACTTTAATAGTACTATCACAGCGACTCTCAACCTCATGGGAGAACAAACTTACCTGAAGGGCTGGGTTTACTAGCTGCTGTCCTTTTCCACAGATGATATACATTCCCTTACCATTCTCAAGCCTTTTAGCAGTAACTCCAATTGATCCACCAATTTGATCCTGGGGTGACCATCCAGCTAGATAATAAGACATTGCTAGGTAGGTTCTAAGATCAATAAAGACCATCAAGCCAACTGCTAGCTCAAAGTCTTGTTGATGCTCAAAGCTCATATCTTCATCTGGCCCCAATATGCCCTCATTCCTCAGCTCAGTGGTTAGCTCAGCTTGCATTTTGGCCATAAATCGTTCTTTGAACTCATCATTTACCTGCTGAGTACAGTGAAACTCACCTCTTAAACTATAATCATTATGAGTTGCTCCTGGAGGATTATTGTCTTCTGTAAACAACTCAGTGGCAATTTGAAGAACTCTATTAACAACAAGCAGTCTTTCATTCTCAACACCATCATCGCTCTCAACATCAACACCACCTCTGGCATCAACTGTCATGTTTCCAGCATCAGCAAAATCAAGCCCATAAAGGAGCTTCATAACCTGTCTCTCGTTAAAGAAAGTAGGAGTTTTAGCTCCTTTTAGACCATTTGCTGGATCACCTTCTTTCAGGGCATCATAGCTCATGGCATAAACAGAGTTTGAGGCATGATTTGTCAAAGCATCAAAGACTCTTCTAAGAGTAAAATATTCAGCCATCTTCTCACCAGAGGTGGTTTTTCCATTGCTGGTTATAATTTCACCTCTGGTTTTTAACTCTTTAATTAAAAATTCAAATCTTTCATTTACTGGCCCCTTTTTAGTAGAAGTAAAAGGATCCATGTCAGCATTAACTGCTGTTAACAGTATGTAACCATAATGGTAAAGCTCTTCTGGAGTTAGTTTTTCTAGATCAGCCTTATCTAATTCGGCCTTAGTTTTACCATCAGGACTTACAGCATCTTCTGCTTCGATCACTACTTCTTCTGTTGGAGCTTTATCTACTAGTTCTTCAAGGCGATTAAGTTGAATATCTATTGCCAAAAAGCGATGATACTTAGCCACATCATCACCACCAGCATGATCATGGCTATCTAGATCGGCAATTATTCCAGAGAAATAATTTCTTAACTCTTCTGCTTCCTGACGATCAACAAAACTTAGAGCTGTATCTGTGTTAGTAGAGTATTTAGCCCACAGCCTACGAGTAGCCCACCATTGATCACCGTGATGAGTAAACATCCACCACTTAATATCTTCTGTGAAAACATTTTCTGACTCATCAAGCTGAATTCCTAATAATGTTTCTGACTCTTCAAGGACTTGGAGATGAAGTGATTCTAACCTTGAGAAGCTGGGGGAGTTCATTACTTCAAATTCTCTGAGAAAATCACTGCCTTGTTTAATGACATCTACTCTCTTTCGAATATAACCAAGTAAAGCATCATCCGGCATTTTTGGGTTTTCTTTTAAGAGAGTAAGTTGGTCTCTCAACCTAATCAATGTTTGAACATATGTTTTATACTGAGGAAACTCATCGGGAAGCATTTCATCTTCCACTTCATCAACCACATTTATCTCTACTCCAGTTGTCCATAACCGACGCAGGTCTTGATATCTCATCCAAAGACGATTGTGTAGTACTTTCACCTCTGTAATGGTGGCTGTCGCTGTTTGGGCTTCAAGAACTGGGAATAGCTTCTCAATCTCTTGCAGATCTTCAACACTAGCTTTGGTTATATTTGGGGTAATGGCTGCAATCTTATCTTCTATTTGTCCTGCAGTTGCAAATAATTCCTGAAGATAATTATCCTCATTGTCTACTCCATCCCAACCAGCTGCTTTTAGAGCAGCTTCTGCTTCATCAAATTTGTAAGCACTGGGATCTTCTCGATATTTTTTGTAGTAGTCTCGCCACAACTCAAAAGTCCATTTCTTGCCATCACGCTCTCTTTGTCTCTCTGCTTCAATGAGTTGTTGTTCATAGCGACGAGCTGCAATACTAGCAGCCGAACTAGCAGGATGTTTTTCAGCAACTTCTTTACCTAGTTTCTCAACACTATCAAGATCAGACCCATCTAGATCACTAGCAAAAATTTCATCAGCTCTACGGTAATTGGCTCGAAGCTCATTGTGGAGATTAAGAACTGCTTGTTTATATACATCTATATCTGCAGTGATTACATCATTTGTAACAGGATGACGAGCAGGAGAACCATCAAGCCTACCAACCATCTCCA
>CAZHLX010000028.1:0-10800 GCA_964533345.1 uncultured Pseudomonadales bacterium | reverse complement strand
GCTATGGTTGCTCTGTATAGACCAGGCCCAATGGACCTAATTCCTCAGTTTATTGAAGGAAAACATAATCCAGATGAAATCATCTATCCTCACAAGACTTTAAAAGAAATCTTAGGTGAAACCTATGGAGTCATGGTCTACCAAGAGCAAATTTTACAAATCGCTAATAAAATGGCTGGTTATACTTTAGGTGAGGCTGATATTCTACGACGAGCAATTGGAAAGAAAAAGAAAAAGCTTCTAGATGAAAACAAAAAACGTTTTATTAAGCAGTCTGTTGAAAACAAATATACCCAACAAGTAGCTGAAAAAGTTTGGGGATTTATTGAAGCATTTGCTAACTATGGTTTTAATAAAGCTCATGCTGCCAGCTATGCCATGATTGCTTATCAAACGGCTTATCTCAAAGCTAACTACCCAGTTGAATACATGGCTGCATTAATGAGTGTTGAATCAGCCTCCCATAGTATGAACCGTGATATCAAAGTAGCACAAGCTATTGAAGCCAGCAAAAAAATGAAGATCGAGGTTCTTCCTCCAGATATTAACTACTCAGGAGCTGACTTTACCATCGAAAAACATAAGAACTCATTACAAAATTTGGCGATTCGCTTTGGCTTTAATGCCATTAAACATGTCGGTCAGGCTGCCATTGAAAATATTCTAGATACTAGAGAAAGGATAGGAGGAGAGTTTTCTTCTCTCACACAGTTTATCCAAGAATCAGAGGGCAGAAAAGTCAATAAAAAAACTCTAGAAGTACTGATCCAAGTTGGAGCAATGGATAAATTTGGAACCAGATCTAGCATGTTAGAAAACATCGACCAAATTAAGGATCGAGCTACTCAATTTCAATCAGATATTGAAGGACAAGATAATCTTTTTGTAAATGTTGGAGAAGATGTTAAGACTGTTGAAGATACTTTTCCCCATGTAGAAGAGTATCCCAATCAAGAATTACTCTCATTTGAGAAAAAATATTTGGGCCTATATTTAACTGAGCATCCTCTGGCAGACTCACTTAAAGCAGTCAACCAACAAGCTACTAAACACATTGAAGAAGTGGACTTAGAGATTCATACAGGACAAACTTTTATTTTTGGTGGAGTAATTACTCGTTTTAGAAAAGTCAGAACCAAGAAATCAAATAAAGAAATGGCATTTGGCAATCTAGAAGATGAGAATGGTAAAGCTGAATTTGTCGTTTTTCCTAGAACTTATGCTCAATTTGGAGAGCAACTAGCAGAAGATGGTGTTGTTTTAATGAAAGCTAAAGTTGATAACCAAGATGGAGAGATGAAACTAATTGTAGAAAAAATTATGACCCCAACTCAGCTAAGTGTTGAACACGCTAAATCAAATGGAGCAAAAGAGATTTTTATTCCCCGTAAAACTAGTAAAGAAACTCTGCAACAACTAGGTGAACTACTTAAAAAGAATAAGGGTAAAGACAAAGCCATAATCCTAATCCCTAATGGAGAAAAGCCAAGAAGAATGATGCTCCCTTACGGCATTAAGTGGGATAAAGAACTAGAAACAAAAATTCAGGATTTACTTAATCAGTAAAGTACCATAGACTATATTCCCATGAGCTTCCATGGGATTTTATCAACCAATAAAAATCAGCACCAAACAAAGTACATCTTTGTTTCTGGTGGGGTCCTTTCAGGACTAGGAAAGGGTGTAACAGCTGCCTCACTAGGGGTGTTGCTACAATCACATGGTTACAAGGTTGGCATCATCAAATGTGAAAATTATCTTAATTTAGACTCAGGTAACATTAACCCAATTGAACATGGAGACGTTTTTTTGTGTGAAGATGGACTAGAAGCTGATCTAGATCTTGGATCTTATGAAAGATTCTTAGGAGAAGAGGTGGGTAATAAAAACTTTACCACCATGGGTCAGATTTATCTCAGTGTTATTGAAAAAACAAGAGATCTTCAATTTAATGGTGCTACAGTTGACGCTATCCCTTATGTGCCAGAGGAAGTTATCCGTAGAATAAAATCTGTAGGTGAAGATAAAGACATCGTTTTAGTAGAGCTAGGAGGAACTGCTGGTGAGTATCAAAATGTAATCTACTATGAAGCTTACAGAATCTTGCATCAACGACAACCCAAAGACACTCTTCATATCCATCTAACTTATTTCCCCAGACCAGATCACATCAAAGAACTTAAATCTAAGCCTACTCAAATGTCTGTGAAAGCTCTAAATGGGATGGGAATCCAACCTGATTTTATTGTTGGTAGAGCCGCACAGGAGATTGATGATGTACGTAAAGAAAAAGTTGCATATTACTGTAATATTAACAAAGAAGATGTTATCTCCAATCCAGACTCAGAAACTATTTATCAAATCCCCTTAATTTTTGCTGAACAGAAACTAGATATTAAGGTTTTAGAAAAATTAAACTTACCAACCCATAAAACAAATCTAAAATCATGGAAAAAATTGGTTGACACAATTCTCAAGAAAAACCCTCACAAAACTAAAATTGCTATCGTTGCTAAATATATCTCAACTGGGGATTATGAACTAAAAGATTCTTACCAATCACTAATGGAATCACTAGAACATGCTAGCTGGAATCAAGACTCTGAAATTGAGTTGATTTTCATCAATGCAGAAAAACTACAAAAAAAACAAACTGCTGAACTCAAAAAATTAAAAGAAGCAAATGGGATTGTTGTACCAATTGGTTGGGGAGAGAGGGGAGTTGAGGGGAAAATTGAAGCCATCACTTATGCTAGAGAGAACAAAGTTCCTTATCTAGGACTATGTTACGGTATGCAGCTAGCATCAATTGAGTTTGCCCGCAATGTAGTTGGTCTTGATAATGCACACACCACTGAAGTTGATCCAAAAACACCACACCCAATAGTTCATGATATTCCTTTTGATGAAAAATATCAGCGAATAAAAGGAGATGGAGCTAGTATGAGACTGGGAGCCTATGACTGTGTGCTCAAGCCAGGTACTCTAGCTCACCAGATCTATAAGAAACATAAGGCTTTCAAAAATCCTAAACAAAATTTAATCTCTGAAAGACACCGTCATCGTTTTGAGTTTAATAATGATTATCGACAACAGCTAGAAGAAAAGGGCTTTGTTATTTCAGGAACCTCTCCAGATGATTTTTTCGTAGAAGTAATTGAGCTACCAAAAAAGATTCATCCCTTCTTTATTGCTACTCAGGCCCACCCAGAATATAAATCTAGACCACTGGATCCTCATCCAATTTTTATTGAATTTATTAAGGCAAGCTTAGCTAAATAAAAGAGAAGTTGTTTTATTAGCTAATCTCAAGTAAAATACTACTCTCTTATCTGATAGGATAAAGGAAATATGGCTCAATACTTTAAATACCAAGACCAGAACATCGCTGTTGGTGACACTGTACGTATTCATCAAGAAATTACTGAAGGTGGGAAAAAAAGAATTCAGATTTTTGAAGGAATTATAATTGCGGTTAAAAATCGCCAAAACAATAAATCTTTCACTGTCAGAAAAATTGCTGCCAATAATGTTGGGGTAGAGAAAATCTTCCCTGTAAGTTTGCCATCCATTAAGAAAATTGAGGTTAAAAGACAGGGACAAGTCAGACGCAGCAAACTCTACTACTTACGAGACCGAATTGGTAAACAAGCCACTCGTGTTAAAGAGAAGAATTCTCAATCAAAAGAAGCAAAATAAATATAGCTTCTTTTTAGATAATCTGTTTTCATTGAAGTTAAGAACTAAACCTGGGGTTTATTTAGATTGACACAATCGCCATGGTATCTGGTAAAATACAACATTACCAAAATATAAGTTGGTCCTAGGCCCCATCGTCTATCGGCTAGGACATCAGGTTTTCATCCTGAAAAGCGGGGTTCGATTCCCCGTGGGGTCACCATACGCAACTCTACTCACATCAAAGTTAAATATAGCTTGATACATTGGGTTTATTTCATGGTTCAATGTACCATCATAGTTGTAACTGAGTCCTGAGGGGAAGATTGAACCAATTAAAGCTTTTACCTGAGACACAGTTGATCTTTTATAAGTAGCTCCTAAATCACTTAATGTTTCCTTAATAAAATCAGCTAATTTGTGAATATCATATTTCTCTAGCATAGTATCTGACTTAGCAGTTTGAGCTACGGTCATTTTCTTTTCTATCAAAGCATTTTGTTCTATAAATATTTCATCTGTATATGTTCCCATCATATTCTTCTCTACCAAGACTTTACGCATATCTATGAGGCGCTCTATTTCCCCATCTGCTTTGTTTCTAGCTGATTTAAGTGTCTTGAGTCTCTCTTCGTATTCTTCGACCACGTACTGAGTAAATAGCTCTAAACACTCTTTTTTAGGCGTAATTTTCTGTAGTAATTCTACTACTGTGTCATCTAGTTTTTTAGCTGGAATAGAAGTGGTCTTACAGCCCCCAGCGCAACGATAATATGGGTAGTGCTTACTTCTACCCTTACTCCAGCCAGCAGTTAAGCCAATTCCGCACTCCGCACACTTAACCACTCTTCGCAGGGGGAAATCCTCGTTACTGCGAGATTTTTTAACATTAAGTACTTTTTTATTTACACACCTACCATCAAGAATGCTTTGGACTTTATAGAACTGCTCTAACGAAATCATTGGTTTGTGCTGACCCTGGACTTCATCCTTGTATGTTGGTGAAGTGAGAATACCAGCATAAAATTTGTTCCTAAATATTCGCTGCACTGTGTGAACTTTGAGTTCTATTTTTCTACCCTTATATATGGTATTTAAGTCCATCCTGCTCATAATCTTGGTCATTTGTCTTAGTGGCTTATTTCCCACCGCAATTAAATCCCAAGCTTGCTTCATCTTTCCCCAGGATTCTGGATCTTCTACTGGAACCTTGCTTCCATTCATTTTGTATCCCAGAGGTGGTTTTCTAGTAATTAGACCAGACATAAAACGTGCCCTCATGCCATTTTTGGTACGCTCACTTCTAACATCGTTATCATGTTGAGCGAAACTAGCCATAATAGTCTCCAGAAGAGTATCTGTAGGTGAAGTTCCTGTGGGTTCAGAGGCAGAAATTAATTGTATTTCATAACTAATTAACTTTTTTCTGATAATGAGGTAATCAGAGGTTTGGCGAGATAATCTATCGAGTCGGTATACAAATACAGCGCCTAGAGTCTTCTGATTCTTTTTGCAATATTTGAGCATTTCTACCAATGCGGGTCGCCCCACAATTGTCTTGGCTGACCTACCTTCTTCGCGGAATATCTTGATTATCCTCAGCCCCTTACGCACGGCCTCCTTGCGACAAATCTCTTCTTGAGTGCCAAGTGAAAAGTTATCAACCTGCTCCTCAGTAGAAACTCTAAGATATAAGATAGCGTCGGTTTTGTGGTTTTGTTTTTGGGCAGACTTAATCATTCTATTTATGATCCAGTAATTTACTAACAGTCTTGCCATCAAATAAACTTTTTTCAAAATCGTCCAACCAACTAACAGCTAGAAACTTCATCTCTACAACAGTATCTTTAAGATCACTTTCCCGTTCTTCTATATCCTTGCTTGAAGGAAAATTTTTAACTGCTAAACCCTGTGTATTCTTCTTAGTTTGTGATTCGTATCTATCCATATTCAAGCCTATTCTTAACTATCCGTATATGGTTAGTATATATACAAATACGGATAGTTGTCAAGTAGATTTTAGTCAAGTTCTGGCGTTTTTTGACCCTCTAATATATACTGCATCCAAGTACCTGCCCAATTAAAGGTAGGTTATGTTTGCTCTTAACGAGTTATTAATACAACTTAAATCTCCTGCTCAATATTTATCTAGTTTAGATTTCTTTTTTTTGTTCCCACTTCTCAAGCTATCAGGTGTGCTAGTTGGATTGTCTGTTTTTGTGTATCTGATAATCAGATTCCTGCTAATGCGTAAACTAATGAGCCAACCTCAGGTTATCCTGGAAGTTAACCCACTCCGCATCACTGAACAGAGCCCTTTTACCACTGAACAGTTGTTTAATATGATTCATGGACTAGCAAGTCAAGTGTCGAGGCTATACAGAGTCTTTAATGTCTCCAAAAACTATGCTTTTGAAATAGTTTCCACCAAAGAAGATGGAATTAGATATTTAATTAGAGTCGATAAACGTGATTCCGACTTAATCGAAAAAAGCCTTTTATCATACTTACCAGGATTGGTAATCAAAAAAGTAGATGATTACATTCCAGATGATCTAGAAAATAAACCTCATAGAATTACTGAATTTAAACTTTCCAACCACTTTGTATTACCCCTTAAGAAACAGGAATCACTAGATAAGCACGATCCAATTGCCTACATGACTGGCAGCATGACTAAGCTGACTGAGAATGAGCTTATTTCTTTCCAACTAGTTGTTTCGCCAATAAATAAGCGTCGAATGCCTGATATTAATCGTATCTCAAAGCTTATTTACTCTCGTAACGATCTGGTGGTAAATATTAATGATCGAGATCAAAAATATCCCTGGATAGGTTATTTAAAGAAACTTTTATTTATATCACTACAGATATTGCTTTTACCAATAGGGGTCTTAGTATTTGTTTTTACTGATGGCAAAGAGGGGCCATTTTTATCTCTAAATTCAAATAGTACTCAGAAAAAAACTAGCAATCCATATCAACAAGAAATGGAAAAATTGGTTAAACATAAACTTGATCAACAGCTCTTTATTACCTCAATGCGCTTGTTGGTATTGGGGCGGAAAAAATCCAGTTTGCACAATCATGAGAAAGGTTTTGTTTCTGCGCTCTCATCATTTAATAATTCAAGTTATCAATCTTTGGTAAAAGCTCTTAAGTGGAGACTAAAACTAGTGAGGGATCTTAAAAAACTGTTATTCGCTAAGCGTTTATTGAAACCATTTAGCAAGTCAATTTTATCTTCTTCTGAGATTGGAGATATTTATCACTTTCCATTTACTAAAACGACCAAAACGGAAGATATTGTTAAATCACATAGTAAGCAACTACCAGCGCCAGTTTCTTTAAAACGAATTAAAAATCTAGATACTATATTTGCTGAAAATCACTATGGAGGTAATACTACTCAGATTGGTTTAACACAAGATGAGCGAAGACGTCATATGTATATTTTGGGAGCTACAGGTACGGGCAAAACAACTCTGTTACTATCAATGATTCAGCAAGATATCGAGAATGGCAAAGGACTGTGTTTGATTGATCCACACGGTGACTTAGTTGAGGACATCTTACATATTATTCCCAAGAATAGAATCAAAGACGTGGTTTTCTTTAACCCCGATGATATTGGCTATCCCACAGGGATCAACTTACTTGAGCTAACTCCAGGATTAAAAGGAGAGGAAGCAATTCGAGAGAAAGAGTTTATCGCTGAGAGCATCATTTCACTATTCCACAAGATTTATACTGAAAAATATTCAGGTCCAAGAATGGAATATATCCTTAGAAACACCATCCACACTGCTTTTACTGTGCCGGATGCTACTTTGTTTACTGTTTATAAGTTGCTGATTAATACCAGATTTAGAAAATCAGTAGTCAGAAACCTCAAAGATGAAAATCTCTTAGACTTCTGGAAATATGAATTTGCCAAAGCTGGTGACTATCAGAAAGTGAAAATGATCTCACCAATTACTAATAAGATTGGTAGGTTCTTATTTTCTCCCACTGCTAAGAGAATCCTAGAGCAAGACAAGTCTACGATTAACTTTGATCAGATTATGAATGAGGGCAAGATTCTGCTATGCAATGTTTCTAAAGGAAAAATTGGAGAGGATAACTCTGAGGTGTTTGGGGTAGTAATCATGGCTAAAATTCAGCTTGCGGCACTCAAGCGAGCTAGGATGAAGCAAGAAGATCGTAGAGATTTCTATCTATATGTAGATGAATTCCAGAACTTCGCTACTCCTGCTTTTGCACAAATTTTGTCTGAGGCACGAAAGTACAAGTTAGGGGCAATACTAGCTCATCAAACTACTTCCCAGATTGAAGATAAATCACTGATTAATGTAACTCTAGCTAATACTGGTACGGTCATTTGCTTTAGGACTGCTAACCCAGAGGATGAAAAATTGATCTTACCTCAGTTCCAGCCGTATGTAGAAAAGGGTGAGATTGCTAGCTTGCCTTCATTCCGATTTTATATGAGGCTGGGAGCACTTAATCCTGAAGAGCCATTTTCTGGGAAAACCACTTTAACCACGATCAGTGAGGATAGATCTAGGGTAAATGAGGTAATTGAAAATTCTAGGGGAAAGTATGCAACTAAATATGTAGAGAAAAAACAGGACCAATATCGTAACGAATACGCACCTAATAAAAAGACTTATAAGTCAAAGAGGAAATCTGGTAATATTTTGCCATGATTACAAACAATAAGTTGCATAATTACTTAAGAGTCAAGAAAAGAAGATATCATTTGAATTAATAAGTATATTAGCCAGAACGTGGCATGAGTAAATTATTTTTTTTAAAAAAGGTTTTCCAAAAATGCATACAATAATTTACTACACTACCTAAATCGTACTGATGGTTTTTAAATGAAACAGTAAAATCACCCATGTAAATACTGTCTTCGTCCTTTAAGTGAACAGTTTTCCCAGTTCCAAGTTCTCTTGTCGGAACTGCAAATAAAGCGCCGCCCGTTGAATTGATTGTTGTATTTAAATCATTTGGTTTGCGGTTTTTGTCTAGTTCTCTGTGCTTGAAACTATTACATAAATCACGACAAATTAGTAAACTATTTTCCAAATTATCGGGACTAATCGTTCTATTTTCAAATGAAGGAATACTAGATTTTATTTTTTCATGTACTTTTTTATCTTTTTTAACCCACTCTCTTAAATGGTAACAAATTGTAAAAAAATCACGAGTTGAGTCAAGAATTTCCTGCGAACCTTTAGAACGTGATGTTTTGTCTAAATTCTTAATGACCTCGGCGTGTTTTCTTTCCAATCTTTTGTATTGACTTTCAAGTTTTTCTGAATAATCTGCTCTTTTTATCATAGTTTGTTTGAATGTTTTGAACACAGCTAGCTTTATGCGAACTATACATATTTTACACTTCTTTTACCAATTTACCTTACTATTCTACTTCTATTTTCTGCTCCAGCCTGCTAGGACAATTTAGTTTCTAATTAGACTGATCTTACGGAATTTCTTATTTTTTCTTTTACCTCTATTCCCTTATAAATAAGGGGGAATGATATACTTACTCACACTAGTCTACTACCAAGACTCAAACAACTGCCCATAGTCAAACATCACTATGGAACAAACTACACCCAAACAACTTAACATCCTCTTACTCCTTTATCGTTTCCGTTTCCTCAATAGAATTCAAATCCAAAAACTCCTCAATCACAAAACCCCCAGACGAATCAATACCTGGCTCAAGGACCTCACAGAAAGAAACATAGTCGGACGAAAATACTCTACCAAACTTCTAGCTAACACTAAGCCAGCTATTTACCATCTAGCTACTAAAAGTAGAACTATTCTACTAACCCAACCAGATATCAACGAAAAACTACTCAAAAGAGTCTACCGAGAGAAAACTAGATCAGACAAACTAATCAACCATTGCCTACTAGTCGCTGATATCTACTTTCTTCTAAACAAGCAGTCTCAAATCAACAAAACTAAACTACACTTCTATACTAAAACCGATCTAGTCACTCACTATTACTTACCCTATAAACGCCCTGATGCATATATTGCGATTGATTCCAGACAACAAACAAAGAGATACTTTCTAGAAATTATTGACGAGGGCACGCCTAGATTTATGATCAGAAGCAAGATTAATCAATATACAGAGTACTTTCTGACTAATACCTGGCAAGATAGAACAGATCATCCTAACCCAACCATGCTTTTTGTTTGTCCAGACGAGTTAATAAAAGTGTTTCTAAATAAATACATCTTACAGATGCAAGAGGAAGAACCAGAAATTGATCTTGAGTTTTATCTGACCACTAAGGATCAGATCACCAGCAATCAAGTTGATCTCTGGGAGAAGGTTGAGGATTAAACAATAAATGCCCTCATAATTTGATATTATTTATTTATTAATAAGTAGTAGTGACACGATAGACTTATATGAGTACACCAATTAAAAACAGCAAAAAATTGACCAAAAAAGATTTTTACTCATTGGCGACTGAGAAAAAACTATATGAAGCAAAAAGGCTTTTGGAGCTAACTGAAAAGGAAATCAACGTAAATATTGGTGTAGCAGAAATTTTCTACAATTCATTTCTAGGATCAATTAGAGCAGTTACTTGCCATTTGGAAGCAGAGCTTTCTAGATTAGACAAAGGTAGGTATATTCAAGAAGGACACGAGTGGTATAAAAATAAAACAAAAATATTTGGCAATAAAAAAATTGCGAAATTCTTTGTAGCTCTAAGAAATGAAGCTCTTAAATCTTGCGTCATTGATAGTGTCTCTAAATTAGAACCCCGTGACAATAGTTATGCAGTTGTCGATTTCACTATTGATTGGAGAAACCCTGAACTAAAAAAATATGAGGTAGACTTTAAAGATGTTGGAATACTTTCCTTATCATGGGACTATTTTAACCAAATTAAAAATATTGTTGTGGATGCTAAAATTAAATATGGGTTTAAAGATATTCCTCCTATTTCATTTGAGGGTCGCTCCAACTACATGAGACCAAATACTAAGCAAAGACTAATTCAAGATGTTAAAAAAACTTACGATAAATTACTAAAATAGTTATGAAATCCAAAAAGAAGAATAATCAAGAAAATTTTC
>CAZHLX010000027.1:0-10916 GCA_964533345.1 uncultured Pseudomonadales bacterium | reverse complement strand
TTATACTAGATTAGTTAGTAATAGATTTTATTGTAAAAGGATTTTATGAATGGAAAAGAAAAACCAGGATTTCATGAGGAGGAGGTTGGTGAAGAGGTTGAGCTAGATGATGATTATTCTTTGGAAGATTTGGAAAGATTTGAAGATGAGTCTGGGCATGGATTGAGAGTGCAGCGTAAAAAAGGAAAACTTTTTGGAAAAATACTTAGGTACATTTTTATACCTAAAAAATAATTAACTTCTTTTATTGAGCTATACTAAATTCTCATGAGAAAACTTTCTTTAACTCTACTTGCAATGCTCCTGTTTGTTTTTTCCTCTGGAGATGCTTTAGCTCAAGAAGACACTCACCAAGTCAAGGAAGGTAAGGTCACCAAAGTAATAGAGTCAGGAAAAAAAACCTTCCTGGAAGAATTAGTTGAGTTTCAGGTTTTAGAGATTGAGGTGACAAAGGGTGATAAGGTTGGCGATTCAATTGAGGTAGAAAATTCAGCTGCTGGCCTTGGGCTAGTAGACATTCAATATCAAAAATATCATCCAGGTGATTTACTTAGAATCTCAACACAGTCTGATATGGATGGCAATGCCATATACTCCCTTAACGGGAGAGTAAAAAGAACAGGCCTATTTACATTAGTTTTTGTTTTCATAGCAGTAGTGCTAATAGTTGGCAGATTGTGGGGAGCTTTATCTATCATCGGTTTATTTACCTCCTTTTTAGTTATCTTTAAGTTAATTGTGCCCTTGATAGTTAAGGGTATGAATCCAGTCTTAGTTGCTATCTTAGGATCCCTCATCATTATCCCGACTACTTTTTACATCTCTCATGGAGTAAACAAGAAAACTCACGTGGGTGTAATTACTACTTTAATTGGACTAGTTGTGACCGGGTTGCTAGCAGTTCACTTTGTAGATGCCACTCATCTGACAGGCTTTGCTTCTGAAGAAGCTGGTTTTCTTCAGGTAGAAAGACAAGGCTCAATAGATATTAGAGGTTTGCTATTGGCAGGTATCATCATAGGTACACTGGGAATTCTTGATGACGTCACGATTGGTCAGGCATCTGTAGTCAAACAGCTCAAAGAAGCTAATCCTCAGATGACTTGGTTGGAGTTATTCAAGAAAGGAATGAAGGTAGGACAAGATCACATCTCATCAATGGTGAATACTTTAGTCTTAGTTTATTCAGGATCGGCATTGCCATTGTTGCTTCTTTTCTTTGATAGTGAAAAGACTTTTGTTGATATTCTTGAGTTTGAGTTAATAGCAGAGGAGATTGTTAGAATGTTGGTAGGAAGTATTGGTTTAGTTCTGGCTGCTCCATTAGCTACTCTAATCGCCGCCTATCTCTTTGGTAAAGAGAAGAGCTCCTAATTTTCTTCAAGTGATATACTTAAATCTATGAAACATTTAACTCAATTTGAGCTAGATCTTGATGGTGATTTTTTAGTAAAAGGTGAGTATGAGGGAAATATTAACTCAGGGAAAGTTGTTGTTTTTGTTCATGGCTTTGGAATGAAGAGAGACTCAAGAGGATTTTTTACGGAAATAGGAGATAGTCTCAAGGATAACTACTTAGTAGTTAAATTTGATCTTTGTAAAGTTATCCCAGAAGAAAATGCTACTCTTACCTACTCATTTTCAACTCAAGCAGAGATGTTGAAGAAAGTAGTTGAGTATCTAAACTCTACCTTCAATCCAGATGAGATTAACATAATAGCTCACTCAATGGGTTGTTTAGTAACTGGAATGGCAAGTATAGGAAATATTAACAACACCATATTGTTATGTTCTCCCCCAAGTAAACGCTTTAGAGCTATGCAGGACTACTTTAGTCATAAGCCAGGTACTGAGTTTAATCTGGATGGGATTAGTAGAGTAAAAAGATCAGATGGAAGTTGGACCTTGATTGATTCAAGCTTTTGGCATGATCTTAAAAGTGTTAACCCTCCAGAACTGATTGAGAACATGTCATTAAATTCAGCCACATATTTTATTAGAGCACTCCAGGATGACGTTATTACAGATGAATCTTATGATGAAATTAAATCTTTAAAAGAAGTTAAATATCTAGAGCTTCCAGGAGATCACAATTTCAAGGGAGAAGATAGAGAAGACTTGGTTAAACAGATTAACGAAATATTAGATTAGTATCCAAACGTTTAATAAACAACGTGACTAGTTCTTTGTTAGAATAGAGGCAATATGCCTCAAGCTCCTATCTCTCCTTTTGTATCAAAGAATGGTTTTGTTTTTACCTCTGGTCAAGTTTGCCTGACCCCGGAAGGTAAACTTCTAGAAGGAAGTACTTCAGATCAATCACATCAGGTAATGAAAAACTTGGAAAATATCTTAGCTGCTGCAGGCACTTCTTTTTCTAATGTAGTCAAAACAACCATTTATGTGACAGACATGTCCATTTATGGAGAGTTAAATGAAGTTTATGCATCATATTTTGATGGTGAGTATCCTGCTAGAGAAGTAATTGGAGTTAAAGAATTACCTCTGGGGGCAAAGATAGAAATTAGTATGGTGGCAGTTGTCTAGACGGGAAGAAAGTAAAAAGATTTGAGTTTATCGAAGAATAAACATTTAAATAAAAAACCAGGAGGCACATCATCTCTGATGTGAGCTGCTCGCCACGTGGGCGTCCCGGCAGCTATTCGCCTTGGCTAAAGCGAACCCTTTTTTTAACTTAATAGGACTTAGACCGACTTATGCTTAATAAGCTAGCTTTGGATCGTGAATTCTGCTTCTAGTTCTTTTAATGCTGTCCTGATAGCACCGTACTCCAGTTCTTGGGTAGGTAACATGGCAGGACCGACAAAGCCTTGCTCGCGCATTGCGGCAGCTTTTTCTTGAACTTTAGTACGAGTCAGATCCCAAGCTACGTTGCCGAACATGTCTACACCTTCTGATAACGTGCCGTCTTTATTCAGAGAGTAAGCCATTGCAGCCACCATCGGTAAGCAATAGGGTCCGGTAACGGCGGTGTTGATAGCAACAGGCATAATTGGCATGTGGGTGCTACCACGTGCGCCACCAGCGACATAGTGACCAGTTATCCAAGGCATCAGCACTTCTTCAGGTGCCGGGAAGATACCCTGTGTGCGAACGATCACCACCGAGTCATCTTTGCCCTTGTATTCACCGGCAATCGAGTGCAAACGATCTGTTGATGTGGAAACGATCTGCTGTTCTGGGTGAAGTCTGGAGTGAATCGAAAGCACTCCAAAGTTCTCATCACGCAACAGTGTTGCTACATCAAGGTGTCGTTCAGGTGTTTCAAGGGTGATAACCTTGTCTCCTTCTGTGTTTTCCATGTCAATTATTTGGAAGGAGAATCCTGCCTTCATTTTTGGCAGCATCAACCCGCTATTGAAGAAGGGGTTGGTGAATACAGCCCATAGGGGGAAATTAAACGCCCCGGGGCCGCTTTTGTCAGCCGTGAAAACCAGGAAGGCCTCCACAGGTCGTTCTTTTGCAGACATATCAAAACTGATCTCGGCAACGCCAGGACCAGCTCCTCGGCAATTGCCAGAAGGTGCTTCAACAAGAAGGTCTTGACCTGCTCCATAAAGACCTTGGTCACCAGCTACCTTGGTGGCAGCCAGGAATGCTTCCCAAGCAAGATTATGGATTTTTTCATTGCCTTCACCTTCTGTATGCACCATCAACAGGCAGATATCGTCGCCTGTGAAAGTGATACGAAAGTCGGTCAGCAAGCCTTCTTCTTTCTGTTCACCAAGAAGCCGTTGGCAAGCAGAGAGCATCTCTGCAGATGGTCTGGTGTGACCACCAATTGAGCCAACATCGGCTTTGATTGTGGTAATCGTTCTTTTTACTTTCATTACGTAAACCTCCAGTAGGTTTTGTTCAGCCAATCTATCGTTGTCCTATTAACTTGTTAACTCAGCTTTGGGCAGTAAACAAAGCTGAGGATCTTATTATATCAATATAGGTCTCTTTTTACTTGTTTTTGGAGTGATTATGATATTGAAGTAATAACTACTATATTGAATATATGCGAATGCATGGGTGTTTTTAGCTAGAAACTATTGACTTAAGTCCTATAATAAAGTAGAATGTCCTTGCTCTTTAAAAAGATCATCTTAGTTCTTTGATATAAGAAACTAGTTTTTACTAAAGCAGTAAATCCTTAGTTGATAAAAATTGAGATAGTGCAAGTTTAGAAAATATTATTTGTTTTTTAGATTTGCACTATTTTATTTAAGCCCTGCGTCTATTGGTAGGGTATATATCGGAGAGTAAAGATGAAATTGCCTCAAACACTCGTAGAGTGGGCTATGCTATTGGTTTTAATAGCAGTTGTAATCACATCAGTTATGATTCTTTTTCCAGGTCTCAGACCTGACAACATAATTGATTGGTTTCTCAGTCTATTTAAACCGCTCCGCCTTGGAAGGTAAAAGAGCATAAAGACGGTCGAAAGACCGTCTTTTTCTTTGAAGATACTCCAACATTACTCATGTTTATTTGTTAGTTATTTTTATCCTATAATTTGACACTTTTCTATATTGGTGTTACACTCATGCTTCGTTGATTGAGATTATTCATTCAACCTGGTTTAAGCACGCAACTTCTTTTAAGAAAAAATTCCCTTAACTTTTTTGCTTCTTGTCTTTAGCCAATTTTATTTATTAAAGAAAGAAGCAGTATGCAACACTCTAATAATCGTGGTCGTGGTAGTGGCCAAAGTAATAACTACCGAAACAGAAAAAGACGAAACTTTTCTTCAGGATATGGTAGAAGAGGTCGAGGACGGCACAAACAAGCCACCTTTGATCCAACTCAAGTAATTCTTCAGTCTTCTCGAAGAGAGGCTCAAGTTGAAGATAAGATTGAGTACCAAGCTGAACATCAATTTTCAGATTTTAATATTCAAAAAGAACTTAAAGATAATATTGCCCGTAGAGGCTATGTAGATCCGACTCCAATTCAAGATCAAATTATTCCTCATATTCTAACTGGTAGAGATGCAGTCGGGATTGCAAATACCGGAACTGGAAAAACAGCAGCATTCTTAATCCCTCTTTTAAATAAAATTCTTAAAAACAGAGATGAAAGAGCTTTGATAATCGCTCCCACTAGAGAGTTAGCAATTCAAGTCAGAAATGAGCTAAGAGCTTTTTCTGAGGGTTTAAATATTTATTCCACTGTCTGCATTGGAGGATCTTCTATTGTTCGTCAGATTGATTCTTTAAGAAGAAAACCAGAATTTGTAATTGGAACTCCAGGCAGAATTAAAGATCTTAATCAAAGAAAAAAACTCAAATTTGATCAATTTAATAACATTGTTCTTGATGAAGTAGATCGAATGTTGGATATGGGATTTGTCCATGAGATTAGAGCAATTATTGATCGTTTACCAGCAGGAAGACAATCTTTATTTTTCTCTGCTACGATGACTAATCGTGTCAAAGAAATTATGAGCGGATTCTTAACTGATCCAGTTCATATCTCTGTCAAAACACGGGATACCTCAGCTAATGTAAACCAACAGATCGTGAAGATTAAAGGACGATCTAAGATCGAGGTCCTACATGATCTTTTGAGAACAAATGACTTTGATAAGGTACTAGTTTTTGGTCGTACTAAACGAGGTGCTGAGAATCTATCTAGAAAACTACAAAAACGTGGATTAAGAGTTGGAGCAATCCATGGCAATAAGTCTCAAGGACAAAGACAACGAGTTTTAGAGCAATTCAAAAGAGATCAGCTGCAAGCACTAGTGGCTACAGACGTAGTTGCTCGAGGACTAGATATAGATAATGTAACTCATGTCATTAACTATGACTTACCAGAATCTCATGAAACTTATATTCACCGAATTGGCAGAACTGGTAGAGCAGATCAAACTGGCACAGCTCTGACTTTCATTGAATAAGACTTTCGGATAGAATATCATTCTATTTATGCATGAGCTTATAGATAAAGTTCCTTTAGTTGATAAGATCAGACATATCATCAGATCTAAGGATTGGTATGCTCTAACTGAAAGCAGTCGATTTATCTGGACAGAGAGCGTTCAACTAATGGCGAGAATGATTAATGAAGAGATAACTGGAGTTGTTGTTACTCCAGAAGAAATCCACCAAGTTATTGAGGAATCTTTTACAGTCAGTGCTTTGACTAAAGCAAATGATGAAATTTTTATAAATGAGTTACTTAAAATAGACCCCAAATTGATCTTATGGTCTGAAGGTGATATTCCTTGGCAATCAACTAAGTTCAGTCAAGTAGGATTGGGTAAGAAGATCAAAAATTTAAACCTATTTGCTAAGAACAAAACAGATGGACTAGTCAATATAATTTCATCCTTAGTATCAGAATCAGATGGTGAATTAGTAATTGTAGTAATTGATGATAAAGATAGTAAGCTAAAAATAGCTAGAGATTTACAAGATGTATTCTTGGAGCAAGGTGTTGAAATCAGAACTTTTCTCTTAAGTCTTGGAAGTGAAGAAAAAAACACTATAGATTGTTTAGAATTTATACAATCACTAAGTGATAAAGCAATCAGAATTGTAAGTGATATGGATGGGGTGATAATTGATACTGATAGAGTCCTGCAGGATACAGCTGCTGAGAGATTGGCTAGATTGATTGAAGATAAGCGTTAATTGTTCTTCACCAATTGAGTAATATCCCACACCTGTAGGCAAGGAGCATGATCAGGTCGGCAGTACTCTTGGAGTAAATTCTCTTCAGAAAGCTCAATTTCTAAGCGATGACTATTTACAATTAATAAAACTTGGTCAAAGCTTTTAGCTCTATTAGCAAATTTTTCAGGAATACCCTTTACAGGATAACCGATCCCTTCTACATAAATATTATCGACATTCCGACGATGAAAATACATCAAGACACCATCTGGTAGAGTTCCAAAAGAACCCTCTGTAGCTACTGAAACCCTTTTATCTTTTGCTTCTTTTTTGATAAGTTCTACACTTTCCACAACTCCATGGCCAGATGACCACTTGTATAAATACTGTTCCTGATCAGCACTCACGAATGGAGTCTGAGCAGGATTAGTTACTGAATAGTAAATAAATCTACTTGATATAACCACAGTATAGATTAATAAGCCCCCGACTAACCCTTTTAATAATTCAGATCGTTTTTTATTAAGCAAAAGTTCTTGAACAGATAATGCAGCAGAGACAGTGGAGAAGATTACTATCGGGAATAAATATCTGGGATAAACAACCTTTCCTAAGATAGCAATTGGTCCAGCAAAGAGGATAAGAGAAAGTAATAGAATATGTTGAATTCGACGCTGCTTTTTATCAGGTAGAAATTGTCCCATCAAATTAAAAATTAAGACTGGCAAAGTTAGATAAGACACAAAATATTTTAGGTAGGTGGGAATATTAATGACTGTATCTTGCCACTTACCTTGTAGAAATACCTCTTGCCAAGGATAAAGAAAATCACTTCCTCTAGAGAAAAGTTGTGGAAATACTGGGTGTAACCTAAGTGAGAGAAAAATAAGTAGACCTCCTAAAACAGCCAAACCAATCTTAATCAATAAAGAAAGTTTCTTATTTATTTTTCCTGGCTCTAACCATGCATATAAAAACAAGCTAGGAATAGCTAGTAGGGCAGGTAATTTTGACCAGAGAGATAGACCTACAAACAGAGCAGTTAGTAATATCCATTTACTTTTTTGTCTATCTTTAATTATCTGAACAGTTCCAATCATAGACCAAGTAATTCCCAAGGCTAATAGCCCATCAGTTAGAGCCATCCGATGATGAAAAAACCAAAAAGGCAAGATACTACCTAGGATCATTGCTATCCAGCTAGTTCTATTTTTTCCTCCCAAAATTTTGGTTAAGTAACCTAAGCTGATAACTTGTCCTAATCCGATTAGGACAGCTGCAAACCTCCCGGCGAAGAGTTGATTAGAAAAGACAAACTGCCAAGGGATCATAAGCCACATCATGAGGGGAGTTTTACCATCATTCATGGGGAAAAACAGGTACTGTTGCCAGTCATCAATTATGAGTTGAGTCCACCTAATATAAATTGATTCATCTGCAAAAACAGGCAGCAATGTCAGTTGATACAAATGCGTCAGTAAATAGATCAAGATGATTGCGGAAGGAACAAGCCAGTTCTTAATTTTTTTCACAACTCCATTCTAGCTTAGGCTGACTTTTTAGCCAACTTTTGACAAATCGGATGAGCAAGCCAAAACAATCCCCAAGGGATCCAAGTAATTAATAACTGTTGATTTATAACTTGATCCTCATAGTGGCCAAACCACAAATAAGGTAAGTAGCGAAGCATTGAGCTTAGAGACAAAATAATCAAGCTTGTTTTCCAGAGATTATATTTCTTGCTAATCAGTGGTACCCAGGCTAAAGACCAAATCAAGTACCATGGTAGAAATTGTTTTGAGCGAGGTGTTAAGAGTGGTAAAAATAAGGCTATTGAAGAAAACAAAGCCCAGTTATTTGTGACTAACTTATGAAGCTTGGGCATGAGTGTTTTCCAAGGAATTATTATCGCTAACCAAATTGGGATCAAAGCTAAGGTAGCTAGTTTCATTGAGGCAGAAATTAAAAGTAAAATTAATGAAATAAAAATTCTATGTAAGGATCTCTTTGAAGAAATCATCATCATTCCAACTATCGCTGGTGCCATCATCCAGAGATCATTATGAATATTGCTAACCACTTCAATTAATAGAAGTGGATTAAATAATAGCCAAATTAACCACGTATATTTATTTTTAATACTTTTGACTAAAGAAAAACTCAGTAGACCTAGGCTTATAAAACTAAAAAGTTTGAATACCAGTAGAGTTGGTAGAAACTTTCCTCCTCCAAGAAAATAGGGAATCAAAGAGAAAGCAGTCCAACCATAGAAATAAGGAGCTGGAGTATGAGTGTTATGCATAAACCTGGTCCAGTTATCATGTGAGTAATTTAGCGCTGTCTCTATGTGAGGATTTGCTTGGTAAACACTCACCATCTTAGCATTGAAGATATAATTAAAGACGTCATAGGAAAGAGCATTATTAGAAAATAAGAGTGGGGCTGCAATCAGTAGTGGCAGCCACCAAGACAATGGTTTGTTTTTGGGCCAATTCTTAACTAAGAGAAAATATGTGGTAAAAATACTACTAATCAATCCTAGGTAAGTATAAGTTAGTAGCTCTCTGTTATTAAAGAAAGTTTCCCACATCCATGTTTGAAAACTCCAGTACGGAGGCCAGTCGCTCAGGACTAAGTTTGGAGCAGTGAGGGAGTATGAAAAAACAGCATAGAGAACCAACAACAAAAAATATAATAGCAGATATCTATGAAGCTTATTTTTAAAAAAATTAGCCATGATTTTTATATTTACCTTTAAGGTCTGCTAGGCGAATCATGACGATATCTCTTAACATTCTTAGAGAATCTTTAACTGGATCGACTCGATCTGTTTCACGGTGGTACCACTCAATTGGAACTTCTCTGATCTTCAGGTGATTTTTCTTAGCTAAGTAAAGTAGTTCTACATCAAAAGCGCCAGTAAAAGCATCTCCTCGCTGTTCTTGAGAGCCATAAATGTGGAGACCATTAAATAGCTGCTCTGCTGCTGAAGCAGAGAAAAGCTTGAACCCACATTGAGTATCAAGAATTCCTGGAATGGCTAAGATCTGGACTAAAATATTGAACCCTCTTCCCATCAGATGACGATACCATGGCTCTTCGTCTCTAATTGAGCCCACCATCTCTCTAGATCCAATAATTACCTCATAATCCTGTTCAGTCCTTGGCCAAAGCTTTTCAATTTCTGAGAGAGGGGTCGATTGATCAAAGTCAGTAAATAATCTCCATTCTCCTTTGGCAGCCAGCATCCCAGCCTTAACGGTTGGTCCTTTACCAGCATGGACATTTTCTAAAACTCTCACCTGAGAATGTTTCTGTGCAAACTTATGAAGTTCTTTGAGAGTTCCATCTTCTGAGCCATCATCCGTGAGAATTACTTCCCATGAGTAGTCTTGTTTTTTTAGGTAATCAACAACATCTTGGAGAACATTTTTCTTCAAATTATTCATCTCGTTATAAGAGGGAATTACAACAGAAAGATATGGTTTTTTAGACATAAAATGTAGTATAGAGAAAAATTTACTCTATCTCTAGAGGAATTAACGATCTTCTCTAGTGCTAAGAATAATTATTTCTGGTCCATCATGGGCTATAAACGATTGCTTGGGTTTCTTATCTGGGAAAACAACTATTTCATAGATGGGAGAACCCCCAATTGTCTCTGGAGATTCAGAATGATCCTCATTAATAATAACTAAAGTTTCAGCTTGGCCTCGGTTTTCTTTCTTCAATGGTGGTTTGTCAGTTGTAGTTAGGAAATAACGATAATTTTGACCATCAAGATCTTTTGATTCAGAGAAAAGAACTAGGTTGTACTTTTCCCCAGGCTTAATCTCTTGGTAGATAGCATCACTGACTGTCTTCATATCATCTATTGTCCAACCCTGATCATAAAAAGGTAAATTGCTGAAGTTAAACCATAGGAAATAGCCTAAAAAAGCGGCACTAGCGATCTTACCAACGATCTTTCCTTTATCTAGAATAAAACTTATCACTACTCCATAAATCAAGAAAGTGATAGGGAAAAGGTAGGAGATATAGTGGTCAAAGATCGTGTGTTCATATAATGATGTTCCAATGATTCCAGTCAATAGGTATGCAGATATTACCATCCAACCAGCCCAGTTTTGATTCTTCTTTTGTTTAATTAACAGCCATCCAAGGATACTGATAGTTAAGATCAATAAAAGCGTATTCAGAGTTCTCTCTTGACCAATTGAGATCTCAAAAAGGGTATGCATCCCTCTGCCATGAGTTTCTTTGATCGTTTTAACTACTTTTTCAATTATT
>CAZHLX010000026.1:0-11503 GCA_964533345.1 uncultured Pseudomonadales bacterium | reverse complement strand
TTATTTACTAGAGACAGTCAAGGGCTTTAAAGCAGGTAGATCTTTTCCAGCCAAGAAAACTAGACCAGCACCACCAGCTGTTGAAACATGAGTGAACTTTTCAATTAGCTTTAAGTCATCAATTGCCTTAACAGTATCACCACCGCCCACTATAGTAGTCGCTTCTGCACTAGCCAGTGACTGAGCGACTTTAGTGGTACCTGTTTTGAAAGAATCTTTTTCAAAGTAACCCATCGGACCATTCCAAAAGACTGATTTAGCTTGAGAAATTATTTCTTGAAAAAGTCGGGTGGTTTTTGGACCAATGTCTAAGTACATTAAGTTCTTGTCATTTGGAGTGTCTTCCATGTCATGAGTGAGGTCAATCACTTCAGTTTTTGAAGAATCCGGAGAAGAAGCAGCTACCACATCTATAGGATAGATGATCTTAGGAAGTGGGACATAGCCATCCTTAAGAAACTTCTCAGTCTTTGTTTCTTCAATCAAATCATCAGCTACTTCTACAAAGTTAACACCTTGTTTTTTTAAATCTGCGGGAGTGTCTTGCAGATAAGATTTATGGATTTCTAAGTTTTCTGCCTTCAGGAAGTTATTAGCAACTCCACCACCAACGAGTACCGCATCTGCGTTAGCTAAAAGATTATCAAGAGCCCCAATTTTGTCAGAGATTTTAGCTCCACCAACCATAATGATGAAGGGATGGGCTGGATCAGTCATTAGTTGATGAAGTGTTTTTATCTCATGAGCTAGTTGAAAGCCTGCGAAGTTGGGTAAATACTTGGTTACACCAAGGGTAGAGGCATGAGCACGATGAGCAGAGGAAAAAGCTTCATTTATATAGACCTCTGCCAAAGAAGCTAGTTTCTTGGCAAAAGTTGGTTCATTCTTTTTTTCTTCTTTATAAAAACGGGAGTTTTCTAACAGTAAGATCTCTCCAGGTTTTAAATCTTGAACAGTCTTCTCAACTTTCTCACCTATACAATCATCTACGTGTTGAGTAGGGATGTTTAGCTTTTTTGAGAGATAATCTGCAACTGGTTTGGAACTTAAACTATTTTTTCTTTCTCCTTTTGGTCTACCAAGATGAGATATTAAAATAATTTTAGCCTGGTTGTCCTTGAGAAAATTAATAGTTTCTAATGAAGCTAAGATACGTCTGTCATCAGCAACTTGATATTGACCTTCTTTAGACACCAACGGCACATTGTAGTCTACTCTTACTAAGACAGTCTTATTTTTGACATCTTTTGATTTAGGAAGATTAAGCCGCATATACCTCTGGAAAGTAGATATTACTATGGTATACTGTACCCCATTCCAATCGAAAGGGGAACACATGTATTATGAGTACAACCACTAAAACTGAAACAACTTCAAAGGTAGAAAAAAAGGCTACCAAAACTTCTTCTAAGAAAACTTCATCCTCAAAAAAACCGCAATCAATGGCAGAACTCCTCCAACAGGTGGATAGTGCAATTGTTGTACCACGCAAGGATGAGCGTATTACCGGCAAGATTGTTGAGAAGCAAAAAAATGCTTTGGTAATTGATATCAACTCTAAAACACTGGCTGCAGTTGGCAGCAGAGAGTTTGAAATTGCTCAAGAGTATATTGATGATCTTAAAGAAGGTGAAAAGATTGAGGTCACTGTGTTATCTGAAGACCCAGTCAGGGGATATATCCCAGTTTCTCTAAGACAAGCTGCTGTTGATGCCAAGTGGGAAGTTTTTGAAGAATCTTTAGAAGATGACAAAGAACTTACTGCTAAAGGGATTGAGACAAATAAAGGTGGCATGATCGTAGTGGTAAATGGTGTGCGCGGATTTGTTCCTTCTAGTCAATTTGGGAAAGAGTACATGGGTAAGATTGATGATCTCTTAAATCAAAACTTCAAGGTTAAAGCTATTGAGGTTGATCGAGAGAAGAATCGTCTTATCTTTTCAGAACGTCATGTTTCTGAGGCTGACGAGTTAGCTCTTAGAGACTCAGCTTTAGGTGCAGTTGAAACAGGTACTATCTATGAAGGTGTGGTTTCTGGAGTAATGCATTTTGGTTTATTTGTGACTGTTGAGATTCCAGTTGAGGGTCAAGAACATGTTGGTCATATTGAAGGTTTGGTCCATATCTCTGAAATTTCCTGGGAAAAAGTTGATCATCCTAAGAATTATCACCATGTGGGTGACAGAATTAAGGTTAAAGTATTAGGAATTGATGAAAAGACTAATAAACTTAACTTATCAGTTAAACAGCTTTCAGACGATCCTTGGAAAGGGATTGATAAGGGTTACCCAGTGGGCACTACCTTAACAGGCACTGTTTCTCGAGTAGAGCCATTTGGAGTTTTTGTTAATGTTGAAGAAGGTGTTGATGGTTTGATTCATGCTAGTAAGCTTAATCCTGACGAAACCTATGAAAAAGGTGCTGAGGTGACTATCTCTGTTGAGAGTGTTGATCCTGAGCGACGTCGTATGAGCTTAAGTCCAATCTTAACTGAAGTCCCAGTGGGATATAAATAAACTATAAAAAACTTAAGGTATACTATTATATATGGCTAAACAACGCATGATCGTTACTGACGATCAACTCTTAATCGACATGGATTTGCTCTTCAATGCTATTCGTGAAGCGAATGGTGATTGGGAAAAGGTTGAGCAAGACATGAATGCTTACTTGCAAACTGTGCAAAGCATGACTAGCGAAGAGTAAAAAAATCTCCTCACATCTGGCAAAAAGACCTGTGCAATGGTATAATGTTTAGATGGCATACGTAATTACATGTGGCGATGAGGGTATTCAAATTAACGAAGGCACTCGTTTGGGTGTGTTAGGCGCTGGGTTCGAAGTTGATGGTTTTCCTCAAGTTGTTAAAATTCTCAAAAAACTTTTAGCTAAGAATATTCGTGTTGTGGCTAATGAAGAAAATGAATGGGTTAAGAATAAGCTGGAGCTTGATAATTGGGAGCAGACTTCTGCTAGCATGCAGCAACAAATCGAATCTCTGGCAGATAAGAACAAGCTTTCTTATGCTGGTCTTATTCCTTTTGCTGATCCTAAGCAGCTTAAACATCAGATCAAAGGACACATGGTTCGTCCCAAAGGGATCCATATTGCCAATAAAATCTGTTTTACTTTAGCTGGTGGTGAGCAAACATATCACTTAGGTCACTATGTGATCTCTGCTGAGTGGGTAGCTGAGGCTGATAAAGATTTTGTTAAAAAGTTTTTAACTAAGCAAGTTGAGTTCTATAAAAAACAAGCTAAGATGAATCTTCCTTATGTTTTTGAAAAAGAGGGTGAGCTAGATAAAGATACAGTTGAGAAAAACAAAAAAGTTCTCGAAAGCCTTGGCTTCAAGGCTCAATAATTTAACTCCAATAGTCTGGATATTGATTCATTAAATCTTCGCGATTCCCTGATCCTTTGGGAATAAATGGTCTAAAGGTAGTTAGATGTTCCTGATGGTGTCGAAATGCGTAAAGGAGTTTGTTTACATAGTGCTGAATATCTTCAGCCATCTTGATATTTTCAAAGTAAAAGTATTTTTTGTTAATTCTTTCTGGGTTGTCTGTTGAAGCTCCTGAGCTAGCAGCACTAGAGCGAGCGGTGAATGTTTCTAAATTAAAGATAGCTTGTTTGAAGCCTTTGCGATATGCACCAGTATCGACCACCATGTCTAGTGGTAGAGAGAAGTTGTGTCTGTTAAATGGGGTGGTGAAGATAAACTTGGTTAAGCGACGAGTAGTGATAATACCAATGCTTTTTCTCCACAGTGCACTGGCCCACCACCAACCAAAAACTCCAACTCCGATAGCAGCAAAAAAGGTAATTGTGGGGATAATAGTTGGGATTTTAATGTTAAATTCTCTCTCTAGTAATCCTGATACCCAAGCAATAGTTCCAAATAGCAAGATACTGACAATAATCACTAGGATGCGATGCCATCTGAGGATAGCTATGTTTTCTCGACCTACATAAAGGATTTGCTCATCACTGGCTTGACCGGGAAAACGGTAGTCTGTGTAAGGAAAATTGAACTCTTTGGTGGAGAAAATATCAGGCATAGGAGTATTGTAGCATGGGGTGGATAGGTCTTTAAATTAGTCCTAACACTTGAATATTATAGGATAATTTAGTATAATCACATCTGGTTTGAGTGCGGTAATGTGTCTAGATTTTGCTGAATCCTAGGGATTGATCCTCGGAGGAAGATAATGTCTAAGATAAATTACTTAGAGATAGTACAGCAAGACGAAGGAACCGATGTTCTTTCACAACTGAAGAAAGATAGCCTGTCTCCTGATCTTCAGGTGGCAAGCGAAGAGCAAGTTGCCGGCTCTGATTGGCTGACGCAAGTCATCAAGAAGGCTGGCAAAGTAGTAAATGTGATTTCACGCCGTATGGGGTGGGGTCACTTCCAGATTGCTTATGTGACGGAACCTTTCCTGATCGAAGGCAAATGGATTGATATCACCTATCCCAAGATCTTTGAAACTGATGACGGTTTTAAGATCGGTGATACGGTGATTGAACTGGCGAGACATCCAAAAAAAGGATGGCACGTTCACTGCAAAGTTGAGCGTTACCACCTGACTCCCAAGAAATGGGTGTGGATGATCGCTGCTAACCGTTCCTCAAGCGATAATACTGCTCAAGCAACTAAGAGTGGTATTAAAGAAGTCGGTTGGGGAGCAGCCAATGCTCGTCGGATTGGTTCGCAAGAGCTGATCCGGAAACAAGCAGCCATCATTGAGTGGCCGGGAGATGATCGGGGCATGGTTCCCATTAATCTCTTTGCAGCAATGCTTGATATGCCTGGTCAAAGCACTCTCTTGACTATGCTGTCGTCATCAGAAGTACTTAATGATGATCAAGCACATCAGATCTTGAAGGATATGCGTAAACAGCTTAAATCTCCTCAGGAATTGATGCAGGCTACGATTGAACGCTTGTTTGAACAGAAAGAAGCGCAAGAAGCTGCAATAATTGCCTCTTTCGAAGCTCAAGAAGATTAGAGCTTATTGAATTAGATAATTCACATTGTCTATTCACCTCTTACCAAAGCAAACCAATAGATTTAGTTTGGTTTCTGTCTGTACGCTGGATAGAAAATCGACTGGATCGAAGAACTAAGAAAGCCCGCCTTTATCGGCGGGCTTTTCTCTTTCTTTTTCTCTTGCACTTTCATATATTTCCAGTTATAATCATCTTCCTGTTCGGGATTAACAGTGTAATAAACTATTTAGACATTCTTCTTGGGTAAACAAGACCTCAAGTAGAATCCCTCAAAAACATTAATTGAAAATTGAAGCAAGCAGGCTTTGCCTTTGGGTGAAACTCGTTTCGGGCCCTTAGCTCAGTTGGCTAGAGCGCCTCGTTTGCAACGAGGAGGCCAAGGGTTCGAGTCCCTTAGGGTCCACACCAACTGCTTCAAAGTTGAATATTAGTTCTGGAGCACCTCACCAGGTTATCTGGAGCTAACATTGAGCTTTGAAGCTCAGTTCTCGCAAGAGAATGTGCTCATTAACAAGTGAAGAGAATTGTCACATAAGCATCAACATAGTCAAAATTACAATTTTGTTAAGTTGCAAAAATTTAAAAAAATAATATCGCGTGAATTAACGCAGATAGTGGATGCCTTGACTTGTTTGGCCGAAGAAGGACGCACAAGACCGCGAAAGTCATCGGGGAGCTGTCACGAAGCTTTGATCCGGTGGTGTCCGAATGGGGTAACCCCCCCTGTAGAAATGCAGGGGATCCAGTTATTTAATAACTAGGATGGTAAGCTGGGGAACTGAAATATCTAAGTACCCAGAAGAAAAGAAAACGTAAGTGATTCCCTTAGTAAGCGACGAGCGAACAGGGACTAGCCCAAACCCGGATACGTCCGGGGGTTGTAGGACCTCAATATGGAGATTTTCTAAATAATAGAACAGTTTGGAATGACTGACCACAGAACGTGAAAGTCGTGTACATGAAATTTAGAATTAATCCTAGAGTGTTCCTGAATAGGTTGGGAGACGGCAAACTCCCTTCTGAATCTGGGGTGACCACACTCCAAGGCTAAATACCAAACAAGATCGATAGCGAACGAGTACCGTGAGGGAAAGGTGAAAAGAAGGGTGAGAGACCCCGTGAAATAGAATCTGAAACTATCTGCTAACAATCAGACAAAGCCCGCTTGACGGGTGATGTCGTGCCTATTGAAGAATGAGCCAGTGAGTAATTGGTAGTTGCAAGGTTAAGTCTTTGACAAGACGTAGCCGGAGTGAAAGCGAGCCTTAATAGGGCTACTAGTAGCTACTGATTGACCCGAACCCAGGTGAGCTAACCATGGCCAGGATGAACCCCAAGTAACATTGGGGGAAGGTCCGAACCGGTGTATGCTGCAAGATGCTCGGATGAGCTGTGGTTAGGCGTAATATGCGAATCGTACCTGGAGATAGCTGGTTCTCCCTGAAATATATGTAGGTATAGGGTTATGTGAATCACATCGGGGGTAGAGCACTGATCGGATGTATCCGGAGCAATCTGGTGCATCTAGTCAAACTCCGAATACCGATGTGTCTGCATAGCACTCAGCATCCGGGAGCTAAGTTCCGGAAGCAAAAGGAAAACAAACCAGATCTGCGGTTAAGGTCTCCAAATGATACTTGAGTGGGAAAGGAGGTGTACGTCCAAAGACACCTAGGAGGTCGGCTTAGAAGCAGCCAACCTTTAAAGAAAGCGTAACAGCTCACTAGCCGAGGACGTATGCGCCGAAAATCTAACGAGGCTGAAAGTATCTACCGAAACCCAGGGTTTATATTAATTTATTAATATAAGCGGTAAGGGAGCGCTCTGTGTGCGTTGAAGGTTCCCCGTGAGGAGGGGCTGGAGCGATCAGAGGTGAGAATGCTGGCATAAGTAGCGAGATGGAAGTGAGAATCTTCCACCCCGAATATCCAAGGTTTCCGCACCCACGTTCGTCGTGTGCGGGTTAGGCGATCCTAAGGTAAGGCCACAGTAAGTATGGCGTAGCCGATGGGTTACCGGTTAATATTCCGGTCCTTGGTTTTATTCGTTATGACTTGGGGAGGGACGGTGATGGTTAACTAGTGCCTGGTAGTGAATATCAGGTTTAATCAACAAAGCAGTCATGGTAGGAAAATCCGCCATGGCGTTTATCTGAGTTGTCATGAGGCTCTGACCCTTTTGGTGAAGAGCTACTAGCGATATCAGCATCCTGGAAAAGCTTCGCAAGCAGAATAAAATCAATTCGTACCGACAACCGACACAGGTGGATAAGTCGAGAAGACTAAGGGGAGCGAGAGAACGCAGTTTAAGGAACTCGGCAAAACAGCTGGGCGTAATTTTGAGAGATGCCCTTCCTGTCTTTCTTCGGAAAGATGGGACGCAGTGAATGATATGAGGTGGACTGTTTACCAAAAACACAGGTCTGTGCAAACTCGAAAGAGGAAGTATACGGGCTGAAACCTGACCGGTGCCAGAAGATTAATTGCGAGGGTGTATTTCAATTTATTGGAATATGCCTTCAATCGAAGTCCTGGTGAACGTCAGCAGTAACTATAACTGTTCTAAGGTAGCGAAGTTCCTTGTCGCTTAATTGGCGACCCGCACGAAAGGTTTAACCAGCCTCATACTGTCTTGAACTGCGACTCGGCGAAATTGAAATGGCTGTGAAGATGCGGCCTACTAACGGCAGGACAAAAAGACCCCGTGGAGCTTTACTACATCTTGGCATTGGGGATGTATATGAAGTTGTTTAGTATAGGTGGGAGATTATTACTTTTGGTAATAATCGTCAGTGAAATACCACTCGCTTTATATACATCACCTCACTTAACCTGACTGGAAACGTCATGGAAGGACACTGTCTGGAGGGTAGTTTAACTGGGGAGGTTGCTTGCTAAAAGATAACGCAAGCGCGCAATGGTACCCTTAACCTGGATGGAAATCAGGTTGGACGTGCAATAGCATATGGGTGCTTGACTGTGAGGCATACACGCCGATCAGAAGCGAAAGCTGGTTATAGTGATCCACGTGAACTTTGTGGAAGGTTCCGTGCTTATCGGATAAAAGTTACCCCGGGGATAACAGAGTCATCGCGCCTAAGCGTCCCTAGCGTCGGCGCGGTTTGCTACCTCGATGTCGGCTCATCGCATCCTGGGGCTGGAGAAGGTCCCAAGGGTTAGGCTGTTCGCCTATTAAAGCGGTACGCGAGCTGGGTTCAGACCGTCGTGAGACAGGTCGGCCTCTATCCGCCGTTAGCGTTCGATAACTGAGGAAATTTGCTCCTAGTACGAGAGGACCGGAGTGAGTTAATCCCTAGTGTTCCTGTTGTCCCTTTCAAGGGCAGTGCAGGGTAGCTACATTGATTCGGGATAACCGCTGAAAGCATCTAAGCGGGAAGCCCATTCCAAGATTAGTTATCGCCATTAGACTCGTGGGAGACCACCACGTTGATAGGCCACCGGTGTAAGTTTGGCAACAAACTAAGCTTAGTGGTACTAAATGTCAATTGAACACGATAGATCGTATTTTTGGCTATGTAGGTTGTGACTTTAATTTATTAAAGTAACGACTTCGTTTATGTGACACCTTCTCTTCGCTTGCTAGTGAGCACGCGCACTTTTAATTTTATTGAGGGTTTTATTAAGTCCCTCTGGTTCTGGTCTCTGGAGCGCGGTGGAACCAACTCTTTCCATCCCGAACAGAGTCTTGAAACGCCGCAGCGCTAACGATACTATTCGGGCAACTGAATGGGACAATAGGTCGAGGCCAGAACTAGGGGGATTTTTTGTTGCTTGGGATTTTCTTCCCATATCAAGTATGATAGAGTAATAAATTCTTACTTATGATCTCAATAAATAGAGCACTAGATATTTTTAGTATTTCTCCAGAAAAGCATCAGTGGTTTGACTTTTTGTTAGCCATGACAGAAAAAGAAATAAAAGCACGCTATAAGCATGCCATCCTTGGTTTCTTATGGATAATTATCAATCCATTAATACAGATGACAGTAATAGGGTTTGTATTTCAATTTTTTGTACCTGTAAACGTAGATAATTATTTTTTATTTTTATTTACCGGACTTTTACCCTGGAACTTCTTTTTATCTTCTTTAAGTAAAACTACTTCATCAATCATAAGTGAGCGGTCCTTAATTCAAAAAGCTAAATTTCCTCGAGAAGCAATAGTTTTATCAATCATATTATCAAACATGTTTCATTTTCTAGTTTCATTAGGACTGTTAATGATAGTTTTGGCTGGAGATAAATTAATATTAGAAGGTTATTCGATAATAGAAGTAAGTAGCTATGTACTTAATTTCGTGGGAGTAATTCCACTAATAGTTTGGTTGTTTATTTTAACTAGCGGTTTATCTCTATTATTCTCTGCCTTGAATGTAAAATATCGAGATGTAAATTTTTTAGTTCATGCAATTCTCCCACTTTGGTTTTATGCAACTCCAATACTCTATACTCTTGAGCTATTGCCCAGCTCTCTTCAGCCTTTATTTTATTTAAATCCCATGACTGCAATAATTGAAAACTTTCATAAAATTCTATTGAATATGCCAGCAAGTAATCCAGCCATGATATGGTTGAGCTTAGTCATGACAGCATCTTTTGCCATAATTGGCTGGAGAGTTTTCAACAAAGAGAGTAAGTTTTTTGATGATTGGATTTAGAGATGAAGAACAAAAAAAAAGCTATTATTAAACTAAAAAATGTTGGTAAAGAATATATTCTCCATCATGAGAAACCAACATTTATTGAAAATTTAGTTAAAAAGAACTATCAAAAAAAATTCACTGCTCTGAAAGATGTAAGCTTATCAATTTATGGTGGGGAAAAAATAGGTGTCATTGGTTTAAATGGGGCAGGAAAAACAACACTGCTAAAAATTATTGCTGAGATAGCAGCTCCTGACTCAGGAACTGTAAAAACAAGTGGTAAAATTGCATCTTTGATCAGCTTGGAAGCAGGTTTTCATTCAGAATTAACAGGAGAAGAAAACATTTTTCTTAATGGAATGGTTATCGGTATGAGTAGACAGGAAATTAGACGAAAATATAAGAGAATAGTCGAGTTTGCAAATATCGGTGAGTTTATTAACATGCCTCTTTATACCTACTCTAGCGGAATGCAACTTAGGCTTGGCTTTGCCATAGCAATACACTCTGAGTTTGATACTTTAGTTTTGGATGAGTCTCTAGCTGTTGGAGATAAAGTCTTTCAACATAAAATTTTTAGTACGATCTTAAGTCTTTCAAAAAAAGGAAAAACACTTGTTTTTGCTAGTCAGGATCTGGAAACTATTAAAAAATATTATGATAGAGTCATCTGGATGCACAAAGGATCAATAAAAATGGATGGTAGCTCAAAGAAAGTTACTAAAGCTTATAAAGATTGGACAGATGAGTTTTATAGAAGAACAAAAAAACAGCAAAGTGTTTAGAAAATTTTTTACACCTATTATTATTCTCTCTGGAGAACCCGGTGTTGGCAAATCAACCGTTGCCAAATCACTATGTAAGAAATTAAATAAAAGCATCTTTATTTCAATTGACGTCATCCGTCATCTTGTTGTTGCTGGATATGTTGATCCTGCAACTAAATCATGGACTCAATTTGAAGAACAGTTTAACTTGTCTAATGATGCGGTTTTAGCAATAGCTAAGCTATATGCAAAAAAAGGCTTCATTCCAGTAATAGAGGGAGTTGTTTTATCACAGCAACATAAACTTTTTCAAAAAAAATTAAGAAACTTTAGACTCCACACATTTTTATTAGAGGAGTCAAAGCATACTCTGAGAATGAGAAAACTCAACCGAAGAAAAAAAGTTCCAAATACAGAATCTGTTAAAAAAATGATTCGAGACCTGGAACAATTTAAATTAGAAATGAAAAAAAATAAGAATTTCTATATTATAAAAAAAATAAAACAATCGAATTAACTGTTGATAGTATTTTATCAAAAATATAAATGGAAGCTATTTCTTGAATATGAAACAAATTATTGTTACATCAGAAAATTTTTGCTTTGGTCCAACAAGTATCCTAATCAGTTTACTAAGAATTTTAAAAGTTAAGAACAAGATAGTATTCATCGGCACTGGAACTGCACTCGAATTGGCAAAAAAAGAAAACTACAGTCAATATTTTGATGTCAGTACTGATTCAGATGAATTTAGATCAATCATGAAAAAACTTGCGAAGCGTAGCAAGTTATTAATTTCTAGTATGGATAGTAATAGTATTCTGGTCGCAAAAGAACTCAAGATGAGAACAGTTTGGCTAGATAGTATTTTTTGGTATAGACAAAGCATTCCTAAAGAAGTCTCTGAGGCTGATTACTTTTTTTGTCAAAGAGGGATTGAAGGAGATTATTTACAAAAAGCAAAGGATTTTAAAATAAAAAATTTCTATTTAACGGGACCTTTAGTTCCGCAGATGGAGCCACTTAAAAGAGAAAATAAGTTGGTTATTACTTTCGGAGG